>JADKFE010000001.1 GCA_016717595.1 Deltaproteobacteria bacterium
GGCCAGCGTCGTCAGAGGACGACGTGGACGGGCTAAGTGGCCGAATGGAGCGGGTTACGCGGTGGGCCCGGGGCGTGAGGGCCAGCGCGGAGGCTCGGCGAGGGGCGGTTATGGGGAACAAGCCCCATCCGGGTGTGGGTGCGATTTTGGGTGTTCAGCGCGCGACCGGGGCTTGAGGGCGCCAGGGGCGGGGAGCCGCACATCAGGAGCATGGCTCATGCGGCGAAAAAGCGCAAGAGGTGGTGGCGAAATAGCTGAAGGATCTGGATGCGGGGGCGCGAACTCCACGCGAGCCTCCGTGGCGGTGCTTGACGCGGTGAAGGTCGCGCAGAGCCGCCAAGGCGCAAAGGGGGAGAGCGTCGAGTCCTCGCGGCTTGGCGCGCCACAGACGAGTCGCGGCGAACGCTCCAGAGGGGGCCGAGGCCTCACGCATGACCCGGCCCGCGCCCAAGGACGGATCCCAGGAAGGCACACCGCAAAACAGTTTCACACATGCCCACGCTCACGCCATCATAGGGGTGAAGCCGAGGTTCTAAGCACCATGCATCCTGAGCACGCGCGAAAACTCCACGAGCTGATCAGCTCCCTGTTCACCGCGCCCGAGCTGCGGGCGTGGGTGTGGCTGCATGAGGCCGCGCGCCCCGTGCACGACGCATTGCCGGGCGAGCTCGCGTCAAAGGAGGAGCTGGTGCAGTCGCTCGTCTGGGGGCTGTCGCGGTATGGCCTCGTCGGCGACGCGCTCTTTGGCGCGATGCTCCTCGCGCGTCCCGCCCGCCAGGAGGACATCGGCGCGGTCGCGTCGAGCTTTGGGAAGACGCCCCGCCCGCCGCGCTCCATGGACGCCCCGATCCGCCCGCTCAGCCGTCTGGAGCGTGTCGAGGCCCTGGAGGAGCTGCTGTTGGTTCGCGCGCGGCATGAGCGCGACCGCCGCTACCCCGTGGACCTCTCCACACGGATCGACACCTTGGTCGCCGAGCTGATGGAGGACGCGCGCCCCAAAGCCCGAGACATCGTGGCCGGGGCCGAGCTGTTTAAGCCGGTCGGCAGCGGCAACTTCGGCACGATCTGGCTGGCTGAAGACGAGACGGGTCGCGAGGTGGCCGTCAAGACCTTCCACCTGGAGAAGCTCGGCGAAGGCATCATGCTCTGGCGCTTCCGACGCAGCATCAAGGCGATGACCCACCTCGCGGTGGATCGTCGGCGACCCGACACGATCGCGCCGCTGCTGAGCGTCGCCCCCGACACCCTCGCGTTCACCATGCCGTTCTTGCCGGGCGGAAACTTGGAGGACGTCGCGCGGCGAGGTTGGGCGCTCTCGGTCAAGCTCGATCTGTTCCTGAACATCTGCCAGGCCGTCGCCTTCGCGCACAAGGTGGGCATTATCCACCGCGACATCAAGCCCGCGAACGTCGTGCTCGACGCCACCGGGCGCCCGGTGCTCACAGACTTCGACATCTCCGACATCAAGTTCGCCACCCGTCTCAGCAGCGCGGGCGGGCTAGGCACGCCGATCTTCGCCGCCCCAGAGCAGCTCGACGAGGGGGACCGCGCCGATGAACGATCAGACGTGTACTCTTTGGGAAGGCTCCTGCATTATCTGCTGCTGGAGCGCAGCCCCGGACACCAGCTTGAGGAGGACCCAACCCTCGACAACCTCAGCCTGCACTCTCCAGCCCTCGTGGCGATCGTTCGCCGCGCCTGCCAGCTCGACCCCGGGCGGCGTCACCAGAACGTCCAGCGTTTGATTCGTGAGCTTGAGCAGCACCAGACTGGGGTGGCCCGCGCCCGCGCCCAAGCCCGACGCGCCGGGCGCTGGGTGCGTCACAACTGGGCCGTGCTCAGCATCGCCGCCCTGGTGAGCGGCGGGAGCAGCGTAGGGGCCTGGATGCAGCACGAGACGGCCGAGAGAGAGGCCGTGTTACGCAGGGAGATCGAGGTGTTAGCGATGAAACAATCCGCCTTGGCTGAACAGCTCGGTGAACAACAGAAGCTAGGGTTTGACCTGACCCAGCGGCGATTTAATCGCGAAGCTCAGCTGGCCCGAGTGCGGGTCAAGCTTGAAGCGCCCGAGCTGAGCGACGAGGAGCGGCGGACGCTCGAACGTGCGGCGAAAACGTACAACGACGAGATCACCGCGCTTGAGGAGCAGGCGAGCGACGCCGACGAGAAAATGAAGAAGCTGGAGGCGGAGATGGCGGCGCTCAGAGCACAGATTCAGCGCGCTCAAGAGCGGTCTGGCGACGTGCAGACGGACGCCGGGCAGGCACTTGGCCAGCCGATCATCGATCCCGGAGTCTTGATCATCCCTGAACCCCCCTCGCCGGGCGCGCCCAGGTGTGACGTACCCGCCAAGGGGGGGCCCACAGGCCAACATCATAAGCTCATGGTCTCCGGCTCGGACATGACCTTCGTGGGCTTGAGCGCCGGCCAGTTCTGTATGGGCAGCCCTGAAGGCGTAGAGCGTCCTCCGCGCGTCGTCACGCTCTCGGCCTTTATGTTGGGCAGGTCTGAGGTGACCAAAGGACAGTGGCGCGCCGTGGTCAAGGCCGCCCAGGCCGCTGGGGACGCAGAGGCGGAGGCGCTCAGCTCAGGGCCTCCGGGCCAAGGGGGCGATCTACAGCCGATGGTGCGGGTGACCTGGTGTGACGCGGCGCGCTATGCCAACCTGCTCTCGCGGCTGGACGGTCGCGCGCCAGCCTACACCATCGTCGGTGACTGTGACGTGAGCTGGGTGGACGGCGCCGACGGCTATCGTCTGCCTACAGAGGCCGAGTGGGAGTACGCGGCGCGGGCGGGCAGCACGACAGCCTACGCGACGGGCGGAGAAGACGCGGCGCTCTCACAGGTAGGGTGGCACCGCGGCAACAGCGGCGGCCACGCCCATGAGGTCTGCACCACGGAGGAGAAGCCGTGGGGTCTGTGCGACCTGCACGGCAACATCTGGGAGTGGGTGTGGGACGGATACGCCGACTACCACGAGGGAGAACAGCACAACCCTCGCGCCAACGACGGGACTTGGCGTATGCAGCGCGGCGGGTCATGGGACAGCGAGGCCGTCAACACACGATGCGCGAGCCGGATCTCACAAGACGCCCGAAGCTCAAGCCGCCTTGTGGGCTTCCGCTTGGTGGTATCCTCGCCCCGGCCCGTGGCCCCGCCCAAGCTTCACTGAGCGCACCGCCCCGCGCCACCCCCTGTCGCCCCAAGCGACACCCTGTCGCAAAACGCGACACCTGCCGCACGCCCAGGACAAGCCGCACGCCCCGATCGGCATGTGGCATACTCCTTGCTTACATCACCCCCAGCCCCGGAGCCCGCCATGAACCCCAAGAACTCCGCGACCGACCTCACCGCGCCGGTTCACTCCTTGGAGGAGTACCACACGCGTTACGCCGCGAGCGTCGCGAACCCCGAGGCGTACTGGCGGGAGCAGGCGCGGGGCCTGCGGTGGTTCTATGAGCCCGACACGATCATGGACAACACGGGCGAGGGGGAGATCAACTGGTTCAGCGGCGGTCGGCTCAACGTGGCGGTCAACTGTGTGGATCGCCACGCCGCGCTGACGCCGGACAAGGTGGCGCTCATCTGGGCCAAGAACGAGCCCGGTGAGGTGGAGCACATCACCTATCGGGAGCTCAAGCACCGCGTCGGGCGGATGGCGAACCTGCTGCGTGAGCTGGGGGTGCGAAAGGGCGACCGCGTCTGTGTCTACCTGCCGATGATCCCTGAGCTGCCCGTGGCGATGTTGGCCTGCGCGCGAATCGGCGCGGTTCACTCTGTCGTCTTCGCCGGGTTCTCCGCGGAGTCTCTGCGGGACCGTGTCCTCGACGCCGGGGCCCGGGTGCTCATCACCGCGAACGAGGGCCTGCGCGGCAACAAACATGTGCCGCTCAAGACCATCGTGGATGACGCCATCGAGGGCCTCAGCCTCGTAGAGCATGTGCTCGTCGCCCGGCGCACACAGAGCCCGTGCAAGCTGCGCGTGGGCCGTGACCAGTGGCTCGATGAGGCCCTGGAGCGGCACCGCACGGCCTGCCCCGCGGAGTGGATGGCCAGCGAAGACCCGCTGTTCATCCTCTACACCTCGGGCTCTACAGGGCGCCCCAAGGGGCTGGTTCACACCACCGCGGGGTATCTGCTCTACGCGTCGGTCACCCACCGGCAGGTGTTTGATCTGCGGCAGGACGACGTACACTTCTGCGCCGCGGACTGTGGCTGGATCACCGGGCACACCTACATCGTCTATGGGCCCCTGGCGAACGGCGTCACCACGGTGATCTTTGAGGGCCTGCCCAACGCGCCTACGGCCAGCCGTCTGTGGGAGGTGGCGGATCAAGTACAGGCGACGATCCTCTACACCTCCCCCACGGCGCTGCGCTCGCTGATGCGTGAGGGCGACGCCCCGGTCAAACGCACGAGCCGCAGCTCAATCCGGGTGCTGGGCACCGTGGGCGAGCCGATCAACCCCCATGTCTGGCAGTGGTATCACGACGTCGTCGGCGAGGGCCGCTGCCCCATCGTCGACACCTGGTGGCAGACCGAGACCGGCGGCGCGCTCATCACGCCGCTCCCCGGCGTCACGCCCCTCAAGCCGGGCTCGGCCACCTTGCCGCTGTACGGCGTCTCACCGGTGCTGGTGAACGAGAAGGGCGAGGAGATCCACGGCGACGGCGTCGAGGGCCTGCTGTGCCTTCGGGGCTCTTGGCCGGGGCAGGCCCGCACGATCTGGGGCGATCACAAACGGTTCTTGCAGACCTACTTCTCGACCTTCCCCGGTCTGTACTTCACCGGCGACGGCTGCCGCCGCGACGAGGACGGGTACTACTGGATCACCGGCCGCGTAGACGACGTGATCAACGTCTCTGGGCACCGGCTGGGCACCGCCGAGGTGGAGAGCGCGCTCGTCGCCCATGACGCCGTGGCCGAGGCGGCGGTGGTGCCCGTGCCCCATGAGATCAAGGGCCAAGGCATTTTTGCTTATGTGGTCACCGTGGAGGGCATCGACACAGACCCCCACGAGCTGATCGGCGGCCTCAAAGAGCAGGTGCGCCGGGCCATCGGCCCCATCGCCACGCCGGATGCTGTGTTGTTGGTGCGTGGCCTGCCCAAGACCCGCTCCGGCAAGCTCATGCGCCGCATCTTGCGTAAGCTCGCCGCTGGTGAACGAGACGGGCTCGGTGATCTCAGCACTCTGGCCGATCCCCAGGTGGTCGAGGAGATCATCGCCCAGCTTGATCAGAAGGAGCCCGCCTGAGGCCCCTTATCCCCAACATTCTCTGAGCTTCTCGCGCGACCGGGGGTGGTGACGTGTAACCCCTCCACCGGGGTGATCCTACTCCCCCCTTGCTCACTCCGGTGGGCCGCCCCCGGCCGCGCGTTCTCAGAGCTAGGTCTCGTCCTCTGTGTGGGGTTCAGCGGGTCGGCGGCGCCGTGCGGGTCTTGGCGTGTGTGCTGGCCTGACTGCCGCGCCAGCCGGTCGGCGTGAAGCCCGCCGCGGTGAGCGCCGAGGCCACGGCGCTTTGCTCGGCGCCGGGCAAGATCGTGAGCGTGTCCTCATCGGGCTCAAACGGCGCGGACCCCTCGGATGGGCCCAGCTTGGCGAAGAAGTGGCCGCCGCTGGGCAGGTAGATCGGGCCCTCAAACCCGGCGGCGGAGGTGGGCGACAAGGGAGGGCCGCCATTTGTGGCCTTGAGCGCCTCGACGCCCTCGGCGCTGCGCAGGAGGAGCGACGCCAGGGCGGGATCGTCAGAGAAGAAGATCTGGCCGTGGGTGTAGGGCGAGAGGTTTCGCCGCTGCTCCACCCGGGCGTACGAGGCGACGCTGTTGTGCGCGGCGGCGAGATAGACGCCGGGGCCTTGGGGGCCCTCGACGGCGACGGCGAAGGTGGCCTCGCTGAACCAGCGCCCGCCGAAGCGCGCCCGGGTGACGCACAGGCTCATGCTCGCCTGGCCGTTGACGTCGACGGGGCGTAAGCCCAGGGCGCTGAGCTGGGACCAGCGGTCCAGGGGGCCGACGCCGTCGAGGCAGAGCTCCGCGACGGGGGACACGCTGAGGGTGTAGTCGCCGGGGGTGACCTCCCGGGCGGCGGCGGCGCCCGAGAGCAGGAGCGGGAGCGCGAGCAGGAGGGAGCGGGTCATAAAACGAGAGTAATTACTCACGTTCGTGGCGGCAAGGCTCAACGATCGTCGCCGCGGCGGGTGTAGAGCAGGGCCTCGGTGACCCGCTCCATGGCCAAGGAGGGGCCCGTGGGCCAGGCCTCATCGAGCAGGGACTTCGCGAGGCGCTGGGCGACGGGGTCGCGGCGGCTGAGCTCTTGCGCCCAGGCCAGGGCCTCGGTGAGCGGGGACTCGTGCTGTCGCGCGGCGAGGCCCCAGGCCAAGGCGGTGTTGGCGTCGACCACACGCCCGCCGAGGATCACCTCTTTGGCGCGGGAGAGGCCGACGAGGCGGGGGAGGCGGGTGCAGCCCCCGGCGGCGGGTACGAGCCCGATCCCGGTCTCGGGCAGCCACAGCCGCGCCCGGGGGCCCACCACGCGCAGATCACAGGCCAAGGCCAGCTCAAAGCCGCCGCCCACGGCGGGGCCCTGAATCGCGGCGAGGGTGATGAACGGCGCCCGGGCGAGGCGCTCAAACACCCGCTGGCTGAGCAGATCGAGGGCGCGGAGGGGATCGCCTTGGGGCAGCTCCTTGAGGTCCGCCCCGGCGCAGAACGCGCCGTCGCCGGTGGAGCCGATCACCACCGTAGGCGTGGTCACGGCGTCCAGGGCCGCCTCCAGGGCCCGCAGGAGCGCCTGATCGTAGGCGTTGGCGCGCTCGGGGCGGTCCAAGAGCAGCACCGTGGTGTGCGGGTTGACCTCACATCTCAGCATGACCGGCCTCCATCTGAACGCCGCAAGCATACAGCCTCCGACGACACCCCCCACGTTTCCGTTATGCTTGCGGTGAACCGTGTCCTGAGCCCCATGACCTCTGAGCCCTCCGCCACCAGCCCGCCCTTCGGCACCTTGCTGGACGAGACGCCGCACGACTGCCCCTACCTGCCCGGGCGCACGGCGGTGCTCCCGGCGCGCTGGTATGACAAGGCCCTCGACGGCGATCAGGTCGACGCGCTCTTGGCCCAGGCCGATCGGCGCGTGGGCCGCACCTTGTACCGCCCAAGCTGCCCGAGCTGCCAGGAGTGTAAAGGCCTGCGGGTGCCGGTGATGGACTTCACGCCCACCCGCTCCCAGCGCCGGGTGATGAAACAGAACGAAGACATCGAGGTGATGGCCGGCCCACCCCAGAGCACGCCGGAGCGCCTCGCGCTGTTCAACAAACACAAGCTCCAGCGAGGCTTAGGCGAGGCCCTGAGCACCCTCGCCCATTACCGAAGCTGGCTCGTCTCTAGCTGCGTGCAGACCATCGAGACCTGCTACATGCTCAACGGCGAGGTCATCGGCGTCGGCATCTTGGACTTAGGCCGCCACGACGCCAGCTCGGTGTACTTCTACTTCGACCCCGACCACGCCGACCGCAGCCTCGGCACCTTCTCCGCCTTGGCCGAGATGGCCTGGATGCGCGCCCGAGGCCGCCGCTACTATTACCTGGGCCTCTACGTCGCGGGCTGTGACCACCTGAACTACAAGGCGCGGTTTTTCCCCCACGAGCGCCTCGTCGACGGGGCGTGGCGGCGCTTTGAGGCCCCCGAAGCCGGCCGTTAGCGGCGCGTTTTAGGCGAGGCGCTCGGCGAGGGCGCGGGCGGCGCGGCGCAGGGCGTCCTCAGCCTCGGGCAGGGCCCCGGCGAGGTTCCCGAAGGCGTGGGGCAGGCCCTCGGCGCGAAGGAGCGTCACAGGCACCCCTTCAGACGCTAGCCGCGCGGCGTAGGCGAGGCCCTCGTCGCGCAGCACGTCCAGGCCCGCGATCTGCAGGACCGTCGGCGGCGAGCGCCCGAGGTGAGGCGCCAAGAGCGGCGAGTGCTGGGGATCGGCGTCGTGGGAACGATCGGCGCCGAGGTACTGCGCTCGAAACCAGCGCACCTGGTCGGCGGTGAGGTAGTAGCCCTCTTTGAACCGCTCAAACGAGGGCGAGTCGCAGCGGTGATCTAACAGCGGGTACAGCAAGAGCTGGGCGCGCAGGGCGGGGGTGTTCACGTCGAAGAGGCTGAGCGCCGCGGCGAGGTTGCCCCCGGCGCTGTCGCCGCCCACGGCGAGGCGGGTGAGGTCGAGGCCCAGGCTTGGCGCCAGGGCGCGGACGGCGTCGAGGGCGGCGCGGGCGTCGTCGAAGGCGGCGGGGGCGGGGTGCTCTGGCGCGAGGCGGTAATCGACGGCGATCACCTCAAGCTGGGCCTCGGCGGCGAGGCGGCGGCAGAGGCCGTCGTGGGTGTCGAGATCACCCAGCACGAAGCCGCCGCCGTGAAAGTAGAGCAGGGCCGGGGCCGGGGAGGGCAGGCCCGGCGGGCGATATCGCCGGGCGTGAAGGGCGCCGGTGGGCGTGGGGAGGCTGAGCGGGGTGACGTCAAGCGCGGGGCCGCCGCCGCCGAGGGCCTCGCTCATCGCCCGCAGCATCTTGCGCTGGCCCTCGACGCTGCGGGTGTGGGAGGGCGTGGGGCTCGACGACACCATCCGCAAGAACGTGGCCGTGTGGAGGGTGATCGACTGTCCGTCGTCGTCACAGCGCCCACCGGCCACGAGGCGCTTGAGCGCGGCGGGGGCGCCGAGGGCCGTAGACACCAACCATGCTTGAGCGCGGGCAAGTTTCATAATTACGAGCTTAGCCCAGACCTCTCACCGCGTGAAGCCGATCGGTGTCCGGCGCTCAGCGAAAGTTGATGAGCGTCTGGCCGACAAAGTTCACCGAGAGCGAGCGCTGGCCGTCGCGGGACTCCAAGATCAGGCCTGAAGTGCCCGCCCAGCTCAGCTTGCCCAAGGTGGCGTCTAGGGCCGACTCCTCGGGCGGCAGGCGGGTGATCACCACCTCCCCCTGGGGCTCCCCTCTGCGGTTCTGGAGCTGGGCGAGGACGAGGATCTCTTCAGCCTCAAAGCGGTACATGAGCTGGGCTTTGCGGCCTTGGGGACCGGCGGCGGGCTTACGCCAGCGCTGCTCGTTCACGAGGCCACGGCTGCGGGCGCGCTCTTCAGCGAGCTTGGCCGGGGCGGGGTCGAGTCCGGCGTGGCGTTGGGCGCGCTGCAGGGCCGCGCCCAGGGCGGTGGCGGCGGCGCGGCGCTGCTGGGGCTCGGGCATGGCACCCCAGGCGTCCAGATCAAAGGCCACCGGGACGCTGAGCGCGCCGTCGGCCTCGGGGTGGGGATCTCCGTCTTGGGCGGCGAAGACGACGGCCACACGCTCGGCGGCCCAGGCGCCTTCAGGGGCCCCACGCCGGATCAGGTCGGCCACGCAGCGCGCGCGGGTGGCGGCGCGGGTGAAGCGGGGCTGACCGAGCTCGGGCAAGACCCGCAGAGAGATCAGCTTTGTGGCGCTCACGCGGAGATCCCTCGCTCTTCGCCGCGGCTCAGCCGCGAGAGGTTGTCTTTGTGCCGGGCGAGCACGAGCACGGCCAAGGCGACGGCGAGCCAGAGCCACTGGGCCTGACCGAGCCCCCACAAAGCCAAAGGCAAGGCCAACACGGCGACGATCGAGGCCAAGCTCACCCGTTTGCCGAGGCCGAAGAACACCACCGCCCAGGCGGCGGCGGCGATGAGCGTGGCCAGAGGCGCCACCACCAGCATCACGCCCGTGGCCGTGGCCACACCTTTGCCGCCGCGAAACTCCAGGTAGATCGAGGTGCAGTGGCCGAGCACCGCCAGAAATCCCACCACCCCGGGCATCCACCACGACTCATACAAGAGCGCCCCCCACAACACCGGCAAGGCGCCCTTGAGCATGTCCAGCGCCAAGGTGAGCGCGCCCAGGCCCTTGTTGGTGGAGCGCAGCACGTTCGTGGCGCCGATGTTGCCGCTGCCCGTCTCGCGCACGTCGGTGTCGGCGTAGATCGTGGTCAAGATGAGGCCCACCGGCGCGGCGCCGAGCATGTACGCGGCGAGGAGCGAGAAGGCTTGGGTGAACATCTGCCTGACCTATCCGCTTGGGCCCTCCGCCTGCAAAAAATCCGCGCGTTGATGCAGGCGCGCCCCCCACGACGGCCCTCGGCGTGGCACTCTAGAGCCCCGCCCTCGGAGGATCCGCCATGACCCGTCCCGCGCTGCTCGCCCTTCTCACCCCGCTCACGTTGATCCTCGCTTGCGGCGACAAGGACAGCTCGGACGATCCCTCCGGCGACGACAGCGCCGTCACCGCCTGCGGCGACGCCGACGACGACGGCGTGTGTGACGAGGCCGACTGCGCGCCCGACGACCCCTACAGCTTCCCCGGCGCCCCGGACATCCCCTACGACGGCAAAGACAACGACTGCGCCGGAGACGGCGATCTGGTGGACTTTGACGGCGACGGCTACACCGCGAGCCAGGTCGGCGGCGATGACTGCAACGACGGCAACCCCACGGTGTACCCCGGCGCGCCGGAGACCTGCTACGACGGCGTCGACCAGGACTGCTCAGGCACTGAAGACACCAACGACTGCGACGGCGACGGCTACGACGGCCGCGGCGACGCCCGCTCCGACTGCGACGACGAGAACGCCGACATCTACCCCGGCGCTGAGGAGATCTGGTACGACGGCCTGGACCAGGACTGCTCCGGCTTCTTGGACTCCGACTACGACCAAGATCGGGACGGCGACGACGCCACGGCCTATGGCGGCACGGACTGCGACGATGAGGACCCCGCCGTGGCCGGGGGCCTCCCCGAGCGTTGGGACGGCGTAGACTCCGACTGCGACAGCGCGTCCGATGATCTCGAGCCCAAACACGCGGCGCGGCGCTGGACCGGCAGCGCGGGCGTAGGGGACGGCTTCTTGGGCATGGGCGTGGCGATCTTAGACGACTACGACGGCGACGGCGGCAAGTCCGTGGCCTTCTCGGGGTATGGCGCCTCGGACGCAGGCTTCTATGGCGGCGCCTACGTCTTCGACTCCTTTGAGGAGGCCGGGCGCAGCACCGACACCGCGCTCACGAGCGTCACCGGGGACGAGGGCAGCTACTTCGGCTTTGACCTCGCCAACGTCGGGGACCTCGACGGGGACGGCCTCGCCGAGCTGCTGATCGGCGGGCCCTTGGTGGCGAACGGGCTCGGCCTCGTCTTCCGCGGCGCCGACCTCGCCGCGGGCGGGGCCTTGGACACCGACGACGCCCTCGCCGGGCTCTCGGGCAACGACTACACCGGCATCGACGTGGCCGCCGCCGGGGACGTGAACGGCGACGGCGTGCCTGATCTGGCCGTGGGCACGGGCTGGCTCACGTCCACCCACGTCGTCATCTACAGCGGCGCCGACGCCGCGGCCGCCGAGGGCGGCACGCTTCGCACCATCGAGGCCCTGGGGCAGATCGACGCCTCGGGCGGCGCGGGCGGGCTCACCGTCGGCGGCCCCGACGTAGACGGCGACGGCCTCGACGACGTGCTCGTCGCGGGCATCACCGCCACCTTCGGCGCCACGGCGATCGTCTACGGCGCGGAGCTTGTGGGCGGGGTGGCCTTCACCTTCTCCGATCTGCCCTACCTGCGCGGCGACACCAACGACAGCCTCATCGGCGTCACCTCCGGCTGGATGGATGACTCCGACGGCGACGGCTACCCCGAGCTGCTCATCCGGGCCTATGGTGAGGCGGGCGCGGCGGGCACGGCCGGCGGCGTGGTCTATGTCGTAGACGCCCACAGCCTCGACGGCACCCAGCAGTACGCCAGCGCCGTCGCCCAGACCATCATCGACGGCGACCGCGACGACGGCCACCTCGCGCCGGGCGAGACCAACGGAGATCTCGACGGGGATGGGTCCGTAGACCTCTTGCTCTTGAGCTCCGGCGATCGAGACCAGACCTGGGAGTTTCTGGGGGTCACGGGCATCGACTCCCACGTCACCTTCGCCCGCGGCGCCGACATGAAGGGCGGCGGCCGCTTCGCCTTGGCCGACATCGCGCAGACCTTGGCCATCGAGTCCGAGAACTCCGACGATCTTCTGGGCTACTCCAACGCCGTCGGAGACGTAAACGGCGACGGCAAGCCCGACCTCTTGTTGGGGTCGCCTCCGGGCTCCTACCTCGCCGGGTACATGACCCTCTTCCTCAACGAGCTCTGAGGCGTGCGCCTGCCCGAGCCCCTGCGCCGGGGCGTGGTCACCCGCCGCGAGAAACGTTTCTTGTCGTGGGGCACGCTCCACGATGGCCGCGCCGTCGAGGCCCACTGCCCCAACCCCGGCGGAATGACGAGCTGCTGGGAGCCCGGCGGCGAGGCGATCTTCACCGAGCACGACGACCCCCGGCGAAAGCTCCGGTTCACCTGGCAGGCCGCGCGGGTGGGCGGCGCGTGGGTGGTCGTGAACACCCAGCTCCCCAACCGGCTCGTCGAGGAGGCGCTGCTGGGCGACGGTGTGCCAGGGCTCGACGGCGCCCGGCACCTGCGCCGTGAGGTGGTGAGCCCGGTGGGGGAGGGGCGCTTTGACCACCTGATTGAGCTTGGCGGTGAGCCGGTGTTTGTAGAGGTCAAAGGGGCGTCTTGGCTGGCCGAGCCCGGGGTCTGCGCCTTCCCCGACGCCAAGACCGAGCGCGGCACCCGGCACCTGCACACCTTGGCCCAGCTCGCCCAGGCCGGGCACAAGGCCTTGATCCTGTTTGTGATCTGCCGGGACAACGCGAGCGCCGTGCGCCCCGCCCGGGAGGTGGACCCCCGCTTCGCCGACGCCCTCCTGCGCGCGAGAGACGCCGGGGTGGGGATGTTGGCGCTGCGCACCACACTTCACGCCGAGGCGGGCCTGTGGGAGATCGTCGGCGAGGGCGCGGTGATCCTCTAGGCCCGGCGCCGTGTCCATCATTCGTCCCGCCGACCCCACCCCGTTCAGGTTAGGGGGTGGGCGCTCTGAGATGGACTGATGGAGGTCGTGGTGAGTGCAGCAGGTTCAGGCTCCCAAGAAGGCGCGCCGCCGCCGGTGTCATTGTTGCTGATCGCCCTGGCCGCCGCGGCCTTCGCGGGCCTCGGCTGGCTCGCTTGGGCGGGCACCCTGGGCTTCAAGGCGCTGGGGCTCTTGTTGGTCTCCGTGGGGCTGTACTTCGTCGGGCGCCGAAAGGTGGGCAAAGGCCTGCGCGGCCAGCTCGACATGGTGGCGAAGGTGCTGTTCACCGTCGTCGGCGGCGTCGCGCTCTTGCGCCACCCCATCGAGGTCGAGGGCGGGGCGAAGCTGCCGGTGTACGAGGCCATCAGCGCCTACATCGACCAGGTCGACTCCTCAACCTTCTTCTTCTACGCCTTCATCGCGATGGCCGTGAAGTTTGTCGGCGTCATCAGCTCGGCCTTCGCCTGGCACCTCCTGCTCGTCGGCCAAGGCATTCGGTACCCGTTCTGGTCGAAGATCATGACGGCGTTTCTGATCGGCCGGTTCATCGGCACGTTTATGCCGTCCACCATCGGTCTTGACGGCTACACGCTCTATGAGGCGGGCCGCTACTCCAACCAGTGGCCCCGGGCGATCACCGCGAAGGCGCTGGAGAAGTTCATCGGCATCACCGGCCTGTTCTTGGGCATGGTGCTCACGATGCCCTTTGGCTACTCGGTGATCGTGGACGTCACCAGCGCCGCGGGCAAGCCGGAGTCTGCGCCGCTCCTCGCTGGGGTGATCACCGCCGTCGCGGGCGGCATCTCCGCGGTCGTCGTCATCGGCCTGATCTTCCCCGGCGCGATCATCTTCGTGATGAACCTCGTCGGTCGTGTCGCCGAGGCCCTCGCGGGGGTGCCTGGCATCAAGAAGATCGCCAACCGCGCGCTGGGGTTGTTGCTCGGCTTCACCGAGGCCGTCGGCGCCTACCGCGGGCAGCTCGGCTTGTTGATGACCGCCTTGGTCTCAAAGTTCATCACGCACTTCACCACAGCCGTCGTGTACTACTTCACCGCGCTGGCCATCGGCGTGACCACGGCGAAGTTCTGGCCCATCGTCTTCGGCTCCACGATTCAGATCTTGGCGACGATCTTCGCGCCGACCATCGCCGGTGAGGGCGCCCGTGAGGCGTTCCAGGCGATCTTGCTCTCCAAAGAGCTCGGCGGCGTGGCCCAGGCGGTGCTCTCCGGCGCCTTGGGCTTCTTGGCCGCTGAGGCCGCGACCTTGTGGGGCGGCGCGTTCTTGTGGACCCGCGTCGCTGGCTGGCGCCCGGCCTTCGCCCTGGTGGACGGCAAGCAGGTGGACTACGCCTGGATCAACGACGACGAGGACGGCTCCTTTGACGCGGAGAAGCTCGCCCGCGCCCAGGCCGAGCACGCCGCGCCGCCCAAAGCCTGAGCCCCTCTCGACGAGCGGCCCTCACTTGAGGTACTCTTTCACCGGTGAGGGCGCGCGCTGCGCCCGTCGGAGCTGACCCATGCGCCTCCTCGTTGCCCTGACGGTCCTTGGGCTGGCCAGCCGCCCCGCGCTGGCCGCGTGGCCCGACGACATCAGCCTCTCGTCCTTGCCCGGCGCCTCGGGCGATCTCATCTGCGACAACACGGCGGGCGACAACCCCGATCTGCCGTCTTGTTACGAGACGGTCGTGCGTGAGATGGGCGTGGCCATCGCCAACAAGGGCTGGGCGCCCGCCGACTCCTTGGGGGTCAACGGCTTTGAGCTGGAGGTGAGCAACACCATCGCCTTCATCTCCGCGGGCGGCCCCAACTTCGGCGACGTCGGCCCTTGGGACGCCGTTCACGAGGACCAAACCCCGCGGCAAACCCTCTGGATCCCCCGCATTCAGGCCCGAAAAGGCCTGCCGTTCTCGGTGGATGTCGGCGGTCAGCTCGGCTGGGTGGCGACGTCTCGGCAGACGGTGTTCGGCGGTTATGCGCGCTGGTCGCCCATCGAAGGCTATCGCCAGGGCCCCGATCTCGCCTTGCAGGCGGGCTACGCGGGCTATGTCGGCAACTCCCAGCTTGAGCTGGGCGTGATGGACTTCTCGGGGACCATCTCCCTACACCTTGCCCTTCGGCTCGTTGCTGAACATCAACAGCGCGAGCTTCGCGCCCTACGCGGGCGGCGGCAAGCTCTGGATTCACGCCAAGCCCCGGGTGGGCGCTGAAGAGGCTGAAGAGTACGGCGTGTACGAGGTCTCGGGCTTCAAGAAGTCGCCGGTCTACGACGCCACCGACCCCTCGTTTAACCCCTGGGTGGTCCACGGCGGCTTCCGGCTGGTGAGCCGCAGCTTCGAGTTTAAGCTCAGCACCTCTTGGGCCCCGAAGGTGATGCCGACTCTGAACGTCGGCATGGGCTTCACCTACTGAGCGCCTTCGCCGCGCTGCGCTGGGCGGCGGCGCTCCTCGTCGGGCTCTTCCCGGCGTTGGTGCTCGCGCGCCCGGCGCTGACGATCGACGCCGAGGTCAGCGCCGATCTGCGCCGGGTCTGGGGCCTCATCCGTGTCGAGGACGGCGAGGGGCTCGTCTTCGCCGACCCGATGGCGCTTCTGCCCGAGCCCCAAGACGACCTCGTGCTGACGCGCACTTACCCGGGCCCACCGGACGTAGGCAGCGCGCGGCTCGTGGACCTGGGCCCGGGGCTCTACTGGTTTGAGACGCGCCTGCCGCGCCGCTTGGGCGATCTCGGCGTCGAGCCCGGCGAGGCGATGTGGGCCAACGGCGGCTTCTTCCCCCAGCCGCTTCTCGACGGTCGGGTGGCGCCGCTTGAGTGGTCGGCGGAGGTGCGCCTGCCCCAGGGCGCCCTCGGCGGGCTCAACGGCCAGGCCGGGGAGGGGAGCTTACGGTTTGAGGGCGTGGCCGACCGCTTAAGCCTCGCGGTGATGTTTGACGCGCGGCTCACCGAGCTGGCGCCAGGCCTCACCCTGTTGGAGCGTGGCCCGCGCCGCCCCCGCCGGGACGAGGAGCTGCGCGCGCTCTACGCCACCTTGCCCCGCCGCGCGCCGCTGTTGATCATCGAGACCGAAGATCAGCGCCGCCTCGCGCGCCCCGGCCCCGGGACGCTCTTTCTCGCCGAGCTGGCGTTTCGGCTCACGCCTCCGCTGCCGCGCCTGCACCGCGCGGGGGTGCTCGAGGGCATGTTGACCGCCACCCTCGACGTGGAGGAGCTCTGGTGGCGCCAGCTCGCCGCCCGGGCCTTGGCCCAGGAGGCGACGGCCCGCGCCCGGGCTGAGGCGGCGGCGGCGGCGCGTTTGGGCGGCTGGATCCCCGTCGTTGACGCCTTGGTGTACTCCGGCCGGGCCCCGTTTCACGCCGAGGTCTTCTCCGAGACCTACCCCGGAGATCCCCTTCGGGACGATCTCGCCGAGCGGTTTAACCCCGAGGAGGTCGGCGGCGTCGCCGCGGTGAAGCTCGACGATCGGTATGGCCCGGGCACGGCCTCGGCCCTCGCGGCCCGGCTGATGGCGGGGGACAGCCCCGAGGTGGCCTGCGCGGCCATCGGCGTGCCCTTCGCCGAGCTGCTCGGGTGGCGCGCGCCGACGGCCCACCAAGACCTCACCTTGAGCGTGCGCCCGGCCTTGGGGGAGCCCGGCTGGCGGGTGGAGGTGGTGCGGGACGCGCCGCCGGAGGCCCCGATCGAGCCCGTGGTGGTGGTGATCGACGGCGAGCGCCACCTCTGGGACGCGCCTCCCGGGGGCAGCCAGAGCTGGTCTTGGCCCCGCGCGCCCCGCGGGGTCGTCGTCGATCCCGAGGGCCACGTCAAACAGACCAGCGCCGCCGGGGACGCCTGGCCGCCGCGGGTGGTGCCCGTGCTCTACGCCGCGCCCACGAGCGTCAACCTCACCGAGCGCCTGTTCGCGGGCTCGGCCACCTTACGGATGCGCCGCCGCTACGACACCCGCAAAGCCATCGACCTCGGCCTCTACGCGGATGAGCAGGTTCAGGCCGCGCTGAGCCTCGGGCTCTCAACCTGGGCCGGCCCGCTGCAAGATCGCCGCCAGCGCCCGCACTACATGAGCCTGAGCCTGAGCCCGATCTTGTTGAACCCCGCCTTTCGCCCCACAGAGGACGGTCGGGTCGCCCTGGAGATGAGCCTCGGCTACGCCTGGGACAGCCGCGTCGGCTGGACCTTCCCCGTGGAGGGCGCCCGGCTGAGCGTCGCGGTAGACGGCGGGCTGGTGCCCAACAGCGACGCGCGCTGGGCCTCGGCGCGGGCGGGGGCCTTGGGCCTGTGGTCGCCGCACCCCCGGGTGGTCCTCGCCGGGCGGGTCTCCGTGGGGCAGGCCTGGGGACAGGTGGATCACCGGCTCTTGGCCTTGGGCGGCAGCGCCGCCACCCGCGGCGTGGCCCCCGGCGCGGCGGTGGGCACCTCACGCGCCCTGGCCGGCCTCGATCTGCGGGTGATGCCCCTGCGGGATCTCTCCTGGCCGCTCGCCTGGATCTACTGGCTGGAGGACGTGCAGCTCACCACGGGGATCGAGGGCGGCGCGGTGGGCGGCGCCACGCTCTCCGGCGCGGCGGGGCAGGGGCGCTACGGCGCGTTCGGCCTCTCCGGCGGCCTGCTGTTCACCGTGGACGGCCTGGGCCTCATCCCCGGCCAGCTCGGCCTCACCGTGGCGCGCCCGCTCTGGGCGAGCCAGGGCATCCCCAAGGATCCGCAGCTCCTCGTGCGCTGGGGCCAAGAGTTTTAGGGCTAGACTTGAGGCCAGAGTCCTTTCAACCCCGCGCCGCTCCGGGGTCCACAGTCACGACCCCTCCCCGAGCCCCTCGTGCCCGCCTCTGAGACTGAGCTTCGGACCCTCTACCAGCGTTACGCGCCGCCCCTGCTCGCGCGCTGTCGGCGGATCTTGGGCGACAACGAGGAGGCCCAAGACATCGTGCAAGAGACCTTCGCCCGGGTGATCCGCCGCTGGGACGAGTTCCGCCAAGAGGCGAGCCCCTACACCTGGATGGTGCGCATCTCCACCAACCTCTGCCTCAACCGCCTGCGCGACCACAAGAGCCGCGAGGCCAAACGGTCGATGCACCCCGAGGCCATCGTCGGCGACGGCTTCACCGCGCCCCATGACCACAAGAGCGACGAGGCCGCCCTGGTGCGCCGCGCGCTCGCTGAGGCCGATGAGCAGACCCGCGCGCTGATCATCTACCTCTACTTCGACGACATGACCCGCCAAGAGGCCGCCGCGCTCGTCGGCCTGTCCCAGCCCACCCTGCGCAAGCGCCTCGACGAGTTCTTCGTGCGAGCCCGCCGCGCCCTGAGCGCCCCCGAGGCCGCCGCGCTGGCGGTCCTCCTCGGCGCCTTGGTGTCCCGATGATCCGCCCCGAGCAGCTCAACGACGGAACCCGCCCCTCCCGCCTCGCCTTGGCCCTCGCCGCCACCGGGGAGACCGCGCCGCAGAGCGGCCCCGAGGCCCTCGCCTTCGCCGCGGAGCTTCAAGACGCCGAGGCCAGCCTCGCGCCGTTTGACTGGGAGATCCTCCGCGCCGCCGCCGCGCGGGGTGAGGACGAGCGCCCAGCCTCGGCGCCTGCGCAGGCGACGCCGCCGTGGTGGCGCCGTTTTGGCCTGCTCCTCGCCCCGGCCCTCGCCGTGGCCGCGGCGCTGCTCATCGCCGTGCTGCCCGAGACCCCGTCGAGCCGCGCCAAAGGTGACGTTGACCTCGACTTTGTCGTGCTGCGTGAGGGCCGGGTGATGCCCGGCGTCGAGGGCCGGGTGTACGGCCCCGGCGACCTGCTCCAGTTCACCTACCGCGCTGAAGGCCACGAGCAGCTCGTGCTGATGTCCATCGACGGCCAGGGCAAAGTGACCGTGTTTTATCCAAGCCAAGGCGACGCGCCTCTGGCGGTCGTCCCCGGTGAGCGCCATGTGCTCGACGGGTCCATCGCGCTGGACGCCGCGCCGGGCCCCGAGCTGTTCGTCGCCGTGTTCGGCCCCAGCAGCGTGGGTGAGGCCCGGGAGCTCGTCGAGGACGCCTGGGCCCAAGGGGGCGCGGCCGCCGTCACCCGGCTCAAAGAGACGGACCCGGCCGTAGACGTGGTGATGGTGCAGAAGCCTGAGCGGGCTTTATGATCACGCTCGGCGCCCTGACCCTCGGCGCGGGCCTCGCCTACGCCGAGGTGCGCCGCTTCGCGCTCATCGCGGCGAACAACGAGGGAGATCCCGACACAAACGCCCTGGTCTTCGCTGAGACCGACGCCAAGAAGGTGCAGCGCACGCTCACCGAGCTTGGCGGGTATGGCCCCGGCGACGTGTGGATGAGCCTGGGGCGCGACCGCCCGACCTTACTCACCGTGTTTGGTGAGCTGCGCCGGGCGATCTCCGACGCTCGGGCGCAGGACGCCGAGGCCGAGATCGTGTTCTTGTTTTATTACTCCGGCCACGCCGATGAGCAGGGCTTACAGCTCGGCCGCACCCAGCTCACCTACGAAGAGCTGGAGCGAATGTTGGACAACAGCGGCGCGGACGTGCGTCTGGCGCTGGTGGACGGCTGCAACTCCGGCGCGCTCACCCGTCGCAAAGGCGGCACCATGGCGCCGTCCTTCGTGTTTGATGTGACCGAGCGCCTGAACACCCAAGGCACGGTGATCATCACCTCGTCCACAGGCGACGAGGCCAGCCAAGAGAGCGATGAGATCGGCGGATCGTACTTCACGCATTACCTCGTCTCGGGGATGCGTGGGGCCGCCGACGCCGACGGCGACGCCAAGGTGACGCTCTCTGAGGTCTACGATCACGTCTACCGCGAGACGGTGATCAAGACGGCGAACACCCGCATCGGCGCCCAGCACCCCACCTTTGACTGGGATCTGGCCGGTGAAGGCGACGTCGTGCTCACGGATCTTGACCCGGCGACGAGCGCGCTTCTGTTCCCCTCAAGCCTCACCGGCGCCTACGCCGTGTTTGATCTCGACCGCCGGGAGTTTGTGGGGGAGGTCGAGGCCGGCGCCCAG
Organism: Deltaproteobacteria bacterium; assembly: GCA_016717595.1. Classification (GTDB taxonomy): domain Bacteria; phylum Myxococcota_A; class UBA796; order UBA796; family CAJQPC01; genus JADKFE01. The sequence continues at coordinate 19,902 of JADKFE010000001.1, forward strand.
ACCCGCCGCCTCGCCGTGCGTGAGGGCCGGTATCTGGTGCAGGTGCGTTTCCCGACCCACCTCAAGGTCGCTGAGGTGCGGGTAAACAGCGGGCAGCAGCTCGACATGAGCGCGGCGAGCTTCCGCACCATGTCGTACAATGATGACGTCGCCAAGGGCCACATTGAGCGTGAGGTGCGCCGCGCGTCTCGCCCCGAGAGCGCCGTGCGCCTGCTCGTGGGCACCACCAGCGCCGTGCAGGCCCAGGTGGTGAACGAGGTCTTGCCGACGATGGGCGTGGGCGGCGTGTCCTACCGTGTGGACTGGCGCGGCGGCCAGTGGCTCGCCGTAGACGCCTTCGGCGGCGCCGGGATGGGCACGCTCACCATGCCCGAGCTGAACCTCAGCGTGCCCGCGCGCTCGTCGGTGGCGAGCGTCGGCGCGTCTGTGGGCTATGCCACCCGCTCCGGTTGGGCCGGGGCCCAGGCCGGCGCCGGGCTGCGGGTCGCGGGGCTCTACCTCGGTCGCAGCGTCGAGGACGGCGGCGCGCCGCTCAACCAGTATGCGCTCGCGCTGAGCCCGGGCCTCGTCGTCTGGGGCGGCCTGCAGCCCGGCCGCCTCGTGCTCGACCTAGAGATTCACCGCCAGGTCGTGCCCTACACCTTGGAGGAGGGCGGCAGCGCCACCTTCCCCATGCGTGACGTGCTGTTGAGCGCCGGGGTGCGCTGGTGAGCCTGGGCCGTCTCGCGGCGCCTTTGGGGATCTTCACCCTGCTGGCGCTCTCGGCCTGCGGAGGGGATCTCTCAAACGCCGTCTTTGTCGAAGACGCCGCCTTTCGCGCCGCCTTGCCCCAGCTCGCCGTCTCTCTGGCCTGGCCCGGCGGCGAGGTGACCGTCGAGGAGCCCGCCACCGGGGCCGAGCTGCTGTCCTTGCCGCCCACCCAAGACGCCCTCGTGGAGCTGGCCGCGGCCCTGGACCTGCTCCAGGTGACGGTGTCCCCGGCGCTCAGCCTGTCGCCGTCCGAGCGCGGCGAAGATTACCGGGTGTGGGGCCCGTACCCCTTCGAGGAGGCGCCGGGCTCGTTCATCCGCCTGGAGATGAGCCGCACCCGCGACCGCGCCCTCTACAGCGTGGCGCTCCAGGCCGCCGCCACGAGCCTCGGCCCGTGGACGGAGTTCGGCGTGGGCTTGTGGTCCGAGGAGCCCTTAGAGGACGACCTCGTCGGCGAGCTCGGCTGGGACTGGGGCGCGTACGGCGCGGCCACCGGAGCCGAGGCCCAAGGCCACTTCACCTTGGCCTGGAGCGAAGGCGGCGAGCACCTGCGCCTCCACCTCGCCGAGATCGGGGGGCTTGAGGAGGCGACGATGAGCGTGTTGTTGGCTGAGGGCGGCGGCCAGCTCACCACCGAGGCCCGGGTGGACCTCGACGACGCCGGGGGTCTGCCCGAGAGCCTCACCCTGGGCAGCGTCTGGGACGCGGCGGGGGCCGGTCGGGGCGCCTTGAGCGTGAGCGGCGGCGATCTGGGCCTCGTCTCCAACACCGCCGAGCACTGCTGGGCGGCGGACGGCGCGCTCTTGTGGTTCAGCGATGAAGAGGGCTGGGGCACCACTTCAGGGGATGAGCTGGCCTGCGCATCACCGCCGCCGTGAGCGCCAAGACTTGACGAAACCTGCGGTCGGAGGCACCCTCATCCTATGGCACCCCTCCGCGCCTTCGCCCCGCTCCTCTTCATCCTGACGCTCGGCGCGTGCGGAAACCCCTGCCTTGAGATGTGCCAGCAGTATGAGCGGTACATCGCCGAGTGCGGCTACGGCTGGTCCACCACCTTCGCGGAGGAGGGCTGGACGAGCATCGACGACTGTTACGATGAGTATTGGGAGCCCTCGCAGAACGAGCTGCACGTCTGCGAAGAAGAGACCGAGCGCTGGGCCCGCCGAAGCTGCTACTGAGCCCCGGCCCGGCGCCATCCCACACAGAGTGTTGACCCGATTCGCTCAGGCCCCGCGGCCCGCGTGAAGCACCTGGCGCTCAAACACGAAGGTGCCAAAGGGCAGGAGCGAGGCCACAAACGCCAAGGCCACACGCAGCAGGCTCCAGCCCTCCACCCGGGCGACGCTCTGCAGGGCGATGAGGTACAAGAACACGAGCGCGCCGTGGGCCCAGCCGACATAGGGCACGAGGATCGGGTTGCCGAAGGCGTACTTGAGGGGCATGGCCACGCCGAACAGCAGCAGCAACGAGACGCCCTCGGCGCGGGCGACGTTGAAGAACCAGGCGAGGGTAGGGGAGGGGGTAGGCGCGGGGTTCACGCGGGCTCCGGGCGGAAGACCATCAAGGCCACGGTGGCGGCGAGGCCGACGACGGCCAAAGCTGAAGAGATCGGCGCGGGGCGATCTTGCTCCACCGCCCGGGTCAGGGCGAGGAGGCTCAGCAAGGAGGTGAGCAAGCTCGCCGAGATCCACGGCGCCCCCATGCTGTAGCCGCCCTGCTTCATCATGGCGTAGCCGAACAGCCAAGTGAAGAAGAACGCGGGCGTCGCGAGCCGATAGACGGCGCGCTGGCGGTCGGCGTGGGCGCTTGGGGCCACGCCGCCCCAGGTGCCCGCCGCCAAGGCGAGACACGACAAGAGCTTACACAGCAGGATGAGCTTGGGCACGGGGTCTCCTTCGTCGTCGAGGAGTAACCCGTCCCAAGCGAGGCGCGCCGGGGTGCGACGAGGTGTCGCCCCGGTCTAGCCCTCGTTCACCTGGCGAGCGGCCCGGGCGTCGTCGTGGGGCCGGGGCTGGGGCCGCATCAGGCTGCCGACGACCGGGGGCCACGACGTCGGGTAATGCGGCAGGCGCACCAACGAGCGCACGATGTCGGTGAGCTTGTGATCTTGTTCGCTGAGGCGCAGAAGGCCGGCGAGCAGGGCGGCGTGCTCCCAGGCGCGCTGGAGCGTGTTGCCGTCGCCGAGCAGGCCGGGCTCTAAGCCGCTGCCCAGCTCACGAGAGAGGGCGGTGAGCGAGTACGAGAGCCGATCGGGGCAGAGCTGGTGGGCGAGCTCCAAGGTGCAGAGGTGCGGGCCACCCCAACGACCGCCGACACGCTCGAGCTCGGCGGAGAGAAAACAGGCGTCTAACGCCGCGTTGTGAGAGACGACCACCGCGCCCTCCAGCAAGGGGCGCAGGGCGGGGATGAGGTTCACGAAGCCCGGAGCGCCGGAGAGGCGGCCGCCGTCGGGGCTCACGGCGCTCTCTAGCCAGCGCGGAGGCTCATCTGGGGCGAGGCGAATGACCGCGATCTCCGTCACCCGGTCTCGACGGGGCAAGAACCCCGTGGTGTCGAGATCGAGGGCGACGAGGGGGTACGGGAGCGCCTTCCAGGGCAGGGAGGGCATACGCATGGTCAGACTCCTGGTGACACTCTAATGTGCTCTGGTGCTACGCCATCTTTTGTCCGCGGGATCCTTCGTTGAGTTCGAGTTAATTCACCTCTACGAACCTTTGCCGGAGCCGATCGTGTCCATGCTCCTCACCGCCCTGAGCGGCGCGCTTCGGGCGGATGATCCTGCCGCCCTCACCCCGCTCTTGGCCGATCCTGGCCTCGCCGCCCTCGCCCCCGTCGCCCAGGCCGCCTCAGCGGGCGCGCTTGGGTGCCTTGAGCGGCTGTTGGGCGCGGGGTTTGACGTCAACGCCCGGCGTGTGGACGAGCTCACGGCGCTGCACCTCTCCACCGACCTCAAGGTCACCCGCCGCCTGCTCGCCGCCGGGGCCTCGGTGAGCGCCGTCGCCTACGGGGAGACGCCCCTGCACCTCGCCGCGGCGAACGCGGGCCCGCCGGTCATCAAGGCGCTCCTCGCCGCTGGGGCGGATCCGAACGCCCTCAACCGCCACGAGACCACCCCGCTGGGCGCGGCGTGTGCGCTTCAGCGGGTCGCCGCCGTCGAGGCCCTGCTCACCCAGGCGCCGGCCCCAGAGACCACCGCGCGGATCCTGGCGGAGCTCTCGCAGCGAGGCCAACAAAAGAAGGACCTCGCCGTGCTCAAGGCCTTGCTCAAGGCGCTGCCCGCCGACCACGGCCCCGTGCCGGGCTTTGGCTTCCCGCTGCACCTCGCCGCCAACGCGGGCGCCGTGGAGGCCCTGGCCGAGCTGATCGCCGCCGGAGCCGTGATCGACCGCCCCGACCCCAAGGCCGCACGGCGCTGTGGCTCGCCGTGAGCGCGGCGACGACGGGCCTCAACAAGCGCCCGCGCCATCACGCCGTCGTCCAGGCCCTCCTCGCCGCTGGGGCGGATCCAGCGCACCCAAGCGGTGGCCAGAGCCCGCGGGCCTTGGCCGCCGCCCGTGGGCTCACGATCTGAGGCCTCAGAGGCTCAAACCATAACGTGTGTTGAGCAGGTGGATGCTGCTCTTGTACGCGCCGTCGCTCCAGCCCGAGCGCTGCACGTTGTAGGCCTCGCCCACGAGCGCCACCTCTTCGTCGCCCAGCGGCGCGGCGGCCCACTCCATCAGCTCAGCGTTGGTGACCGACGCGCCCGCGCCGAGCCAATGCCAGGCGTCAGGCCACACCTGCACAGTCGTCTTGAGGGGGTCGGGGATCACCACCGTGGCGGGGCTCGACACGCCGTTGTTGTTGAACAGATGCTCCAGACCCTCCTTCACCGCGGCCTCGACGGCGTCTTCACCTTGGTTCGCCAGGTCTTCCCAGGTCTCGCTGCAGGCGAGGTTGTCGTTGTAGACGCTGCGGGTGATGAGGCCCGCGGCGGCGTAGGGCTCCTGGGGGATCTCGATGAAGTTGAGGCAGTGCTCTGTGGTCCATGCGCGCCAGACGTTCGCGTTCTCCGTGGCGTCGGGGTTCACGATCTGGGAGTACCAGTCCTCGGGCCACCACTGGGTGATGGTGACCACCTTCACGCCGACGATGTCTTGGTAGGCGGTCTGGGCGCGGATGTCGTCCACGACGTCCCCGGTGACCCACTGCAGCGCGTGGGGCGGGATGGCGATGATCACCCGGTCGGCGTCAACTGTGTAGGAGCTCGTCGTCAGGCTAAAGCCGCCCTCGGCGCGGGAGATGTCGGTGACCGTCTCGGAGGTGTAGATGCGTGAGCCGTTGGCCTCGGTCTGCTCCTGCATCCCCACGATGAACCGCGACATCCCGCCGACGGGGTACGACGGCTCACAGCAGACGTCCCACTCCTCGTCGAGGTAGTCGAGGTATCCCGCCGCGTCGAGGGGGTACTCAAAGTCGGCGCGGAAGCGGGACATGTCACGCAAAAACTCGTACCCCTCGGCGCCCACGACGGCCTCGACGTACGCGCCAAAGTCGGCGTAGCTGCTGGCGTTGGCGCGCTCGGGGCCGAAGCGGAGCTGATCGTAGAGCGCCGTCTCGGTGTCGCCGCTGGCGTCGGGCTGCAGCGCGTAACGGTCGACGAGGCCCTCCTTGGAGAAGGCGTAGCCGCCGCGGGCGTTCACGAGATCCGCGGTGCCCGGCGCGGCCTCCAGGGTGAGCGAGAGCTCCGCCGCGAGATCAAGCAGCACGGTCTGCCCCTCCATCACGCGGCGGGCGCCGACGCCGACTCGGGGGGAGTTTGGGTCGGTCTCATCCAGGGCCACGTCTTTGATGCGACCGCCCAGGGCGGCCTCACGCTCAAACAGGCACACACGGTCGCCATAGGTGGGGGCGAGGCGAAACGCGGTGTGTAGCCCACCTACGCCGCCGCCGACGATGGCGACCTCACAGCGCATCACCTCAACGGCGGTGTCGAGGCCGCCGTCATCTTTACAAGCGGTCACCAAGACGAGGAGAGCGAGGGGCGTGAGGCGCGGCATCGTGGGCTCGGGGAAGCTGGGGACGGGGTGGTGGAGGAGACCGGACGAGCGTACCCAGACGCGCGCTCGTCGTCTTGGGGGCTCTCCGAATCCCACGTCCCCGCCGTGATCCTCACGCCTCATCGGCAAGATCCACCCGGCGCGTCCGGCGCCTCCGGCTCAGTCAATCTGACTGGGGCTCACTCGACCTTACGCACCGCGCGGCCGGTCCAGGTCGTGATCTGATAGCCGTCCTGAGGCTGAGGCAGGTTGGGATCCTCCGGCGACTGGGTTGTGAGCGTCGGGCCAGCCACCTCAACCTCTACAGTCACGGGCTCTGTAGGCCGACCCCCCAAGACCGCCTCGACGCTCGCGGCGCTCAGCACGAAGTGGGTGTACTCCGAGGTCATGCGGTCGCTGCCGGGGGAGTAGATCACCGTGCCCGCCGCGTCGTCCCAGGTCATCAGGCGAGGCTCGAGGGTGAGCGTCTGGAGCTGCGTTGGGGCCTGGGCGCTCGGCGTTGCGGGCTCGGCGGGCGCGGTCGGCTCGGGGGGCTGCGGGGTGGTCGCGCAGGCGGCGAGGGTGAGGAGCAGGGTGAACATCGGCGGGTGACCTCGGGAGCAGGGTCGAGTCTACACCGTCGATGCGGCGGCAGGGCTCATCAAGGCCGCGAGGATCCAGCGCTGTTCGTCGTCGCTGAGGCCCCGCAAGGCCCCGCGCCCCCGCCACAACGGCATCCCCGGGCTCATGTGGCGGTAGGCCACCGCGCAGGTGGAGCGCACACGGTCATGGCCTTGGGGCCAGTCCGCGGCCTCGGCGAGCTGCGTCAGGTCTCGCCGCGGGCGAGCGAGCCAAGGCTCCAGGGGCTCACGACCGGCCAGAAAATCACGTTTGGAGAGATTACACGGCCCATCGGCGACGACGAGGTTCTCGATGGCGTCTTCAGCGAAACGAGACCACGGCAGCACATGGTCCACCTGGGCCTGCGCCAAGGGCACAGCGCCGCCGCAGTAAAAGCAGCGACCGCCCTGAAGATCCCACAGCGGCTCCCGCACAGGCAGCAGGTCTTCACGGCTGCGGCCAAAGAGGTGATCCTCTAAGGCGCGCTCGGGGAGGCGGTTCATCTGTGCGACAAGATCCGTCCATTGGCGGTGAATGAGCGGGCGCAGCACCGCCGCGAGGCCCACGAGGCGCTCGTGTACCCCCGGCAGCAGGCGCAGCACGTTGGGGAGCTCCCCGGCGCGGAAGGCCCGGCGGGTGAGCAGGGGCAGGCTGGGATCGATGGGCGCGCCGGAGTTTTGTTGGATTGTCCACTCGACACGGTACAAGAAGAGGTCTTGGGCGCCGCCGATGACCTGCAGCCGGGGGATCGGCTCTCGCACAAACACCCACTCCACCTCGTCAATCAGCCGATCGTAGCCCTCTGGGTCGGCCTTCGCGGCGCGCTGGGGCAGGCCGTCGTGGGGGGCCACGGCGCGGCGAAAGGTGAAGATCGAACGTAACACAGACGACTCACCCTGACCGGCGCGGCTCTGGCTGAGCTCTCGGCCCTGAAACGGTCGGGTGTGGGGCCAGTACAACGCCACCACACGCTCGGCGAGCTGCCGTGTGGTGATCGTCGTGACCTCGGCGCCGCGCCCTGCGCCCTCTAGGTTGAGGTCGATCAGGGCGAGCAGGAGCGCGTATTTGTAGGTGGTGGTGAAGCTGCCGCGGGCGAGGAGCACCAGCAGGCGCTCCAGAAACAAGGTGTCCACCGCGGTTTACTCCGGGGCGACCACCACCGTGGGCGCCCGTTTGGGCGGGCGGCCCTCGGCGGCCCACAGCGCCTCGCTCACGCCACCCTCAGCGGCGATCTGGCGGTAGACGGCGAAGGACTCCCGGGGCACGCGGCGGAAGCCGTCGGCGAAGTCCACCTCAACGAGGCCAAACCGCGCCTCAAAGCCCTCAGCCCACTCGAAGTTGTCCACGAGCGACCAGTGATAATAGCCGCGCACGTCCACCCCGGCGGAGGACAACATCGAGAGCTCTCGCAGGTGGCTCACCAGGGCGTATTGGCGGATGGTGTCGTCTAAGGCGGCGTCAGCCACGCCGTTCTCTAAGATGTAGATCGGCGCGTTGTACCGGCTCCAGGCCTCGTTCACGATGTCGCTGAGGCCCCGGGGGTAGAGCGCCCAGTTGAGATCGTTCACGAGCTCGTTGGGGTCGCTCGGGTCGTTGGCGTGGATGATCGGCGCGCCGATGTTGGAGGGTGAGATCTCGACGTAGTATCGACCGTAATAGTTGATGCCGACGTAGTCCTGCGCGCCTTTGAGGTTGGGGATGTCTTGGGAGAAGTCGGTGCCGGTGAGCGCGAAGGTGCCCGTCTGTACGGCGTCGAGCATGTCCCAGATAAAGGCCTCGGCCACCATGGGGGCGCCGATGCGGTCGAGGGGGAACCAGCCGCGCCAGGGCTCAAACGCCCGGGTGTGCTGGGTGAAGCCGACCTCGACGGTGGCGTCGCGGGAGGTCGCGTCGTCGTGCAGGAGGTGGTAGGCCACGGCGTGGGCCTCCAACAGCCGGGCGGCGACAGGGGCCACGGCGGGGGGCCCGGCCCGGCGCTCCAGAGGCGGAAAGATGCCCTCCAGATAGCCGTTGTAGAGGTAGACCATCGGCTCGTTCAGCGTACACCAATGTTTGGCCCGGGGGCCGAAGTGCTGGATCACCGCACGAACGTAGGTCGTCCAGTGGGCGATGGCGTCGTCACGCTCAAAGCCACGTTTGCCGTCTTTCTCTTCCCACAGCCAGGCCGGGGTCGAGAAATGAAACAGGGTGACCGAGGCCGTCATGCCCAGCTCATCCAGAGTGTCAAACACGCCGGTGTAAAACGCGACGGCGGCGGGGTCGGGCTCGGTCATGCCCGGGTTGGGGAAGAGCCGCGCCCAGTCCACGGAGAAACGAAAGGCGGTGTGGCCTCCTTGGCGGGCGAGCTTGAGATCTTCGACGTAGAGCTCGTCGAAGTTGGACTTCTTGAGGCGCACCTCCTCGGGCCAGGCCGTGATCTTGGCGATGTGCCCGGGGGTGGCGACGCCGGGGACGGGGCTGTGCTCGGCGCGGTTGTTCGCCGCCGCGTCCCGCTCAAAGACCGTCCAGTCCGAGGGCTGCTGGTGCTCAACCTGCTGGGCGGCGATGGCGGTGCCCAGCTCAAAGCCTGGGGGGAGCGGGAAGGGGCCGTCCGCCTTGGGGTCGCTCACGCGCCCATCCCCACGACCGGGGGTGAACACCAACAACAGCACCACGGGCAGCAGCACGACCACGTCAAAGGTGAGCATCAGGGCGATCAGGCGGCGGCGCTGCATGGGGACTCCGTTGGAGGGACGCCCATTAGAGCACGCCGAGCCCTTGGGTGCGGCGATCCTGCGCGCCGATCAGCGCACCGATCGGCGCCCGATGGCGTTATGAGGCGGGCACGAGGCGCACCATGAGCACGCTCCAGATCCTGCAAGACCAGCACCACATCGTCGGCCGCGCGCGGGAGCTCACCTCGCTCCTCGCCTGCGTGCGCGCCGAGCGTCATGTGCTCCTGGAGGGCCCCGTCGGTGTGGGCAAGACGGCGATCGCCCGGGCCGTCGCCGAGGCCCTCGGGCGCGGCCTCGTGCGCGTAGACGGCGACGGCCGGTACTCCGAGGCCCGCCTCGTCGGCCAGTTTGACCCGCCGATGGTGTTGGAGCGCGGCTATGTGCCTGAGGCGTTCCGCGCCGGGCCCCTGGTGCGAGCGATGCAAGAGGGCGCGGTGCTCTTGCTCAACGAGCTGAACCGGATGCCCGAGGGGGTGCAGAACGTGCTCCTCCCGGCGCTGGACGAGGGCCTCGTCTATGTGCCGCACTTCGGCGCCGTGCGCGCGGCGCCGGGCTTCTTGGTGCTGGCGACGCAGAACCCCGCGGAGTTTGTGGCCACGGCGGATCTCTCCGAGGCGCTCCTCGACCGCTTTGAGCTGGTGCGCCTCGACTACCAAGGCGCCGATGAAGAGGCGCAGATCGTGCGCCAAGAGGCCCGCTGCGCGCCCAGCGAAGAGATCATCCGTGAGGCCGTGGCCATCGCCCGGGCCACCCGGGGCGACAGCCGCATTCGCCGCGGCGCCTCGGTGCGCGCGGCCGTGGCCATCGCCGATCTCGCCGCCCAGCTCGACGGCGACGTGTCCCGGGCGGCGGAGCTAGCGCTGCCCACCCGCATTGAGCTGATGGAGGAGCGCTCGGGGGATCTGCAGGCCCTTCTGGACGAGCTCAAAAAAAAAAGCAGCCCGATGAGTTCAGCGACACCGCGCTAAAGCCGACGCTGAACCTCACCAACAGCGCCACCCAGAGCTACAAGCGCGACCCGAACGACACCACGGCGCCGTTCTTTGAGGGGCAAGACCTGGAGTCTGTAGACGCCAAGCTGCCCGCGGGCTGGGAGGCCGCGCAGCACCTTCACCGGCTCAAGAAGACCTTAGGCGAAGGCAAAGCCCTCAAGATCGTGACCGAGCGGGCCATCGACGCGGTGCTGCAGCGCGCCCGGGCCTACCTGCGCCACACCTCACGGCCCACGCGGGTGGTGGTCGGCGCCTGGCCTGAGGAGGGTGAGCTGGACACGATGGCCACCTTGGAGAACCCGCCGCGCCCGCGGCAAGACGGTCGGCGCTCACGCTACGACGCCGAGGATCTGGTGCTCACCCGACGTGACCCCCGGGACGCCGACGTGGTCGTGATCCTCGACATGAGCCTGTCCATGACCGGGGAGAAGATCGCGCTCACGGCGGTCTCGGCGGCGATCTTACACATGAAGCTGGAGGCCGTGGGGGTGGTCGCCTTCGACACCACGGCGACGACGCTCGTGCGGGTGGGGGAGGTCGTCAGCGCCCGGGAGCTCGTGCGCCGGGTGCTCATGGTGCCCGCCCAAGGCTACACCCACATCAGCGCCGGGCTTGAGGCGGGGCTGGTGGAGCTGCGGCGGTCCAAACGCCGGGAGCGTGTGGGGCTTCTGCTGAGCGACGGCATCACGAACGTCGGCTGGGATCCGGTGAAGGTGGCCGCGCGGTTCCCCTGCCTACACGTCGTGCAGCTTGGCCGCGACCTGCCCCAAGGCAACCGCGCCTGCCGTCAGATGGCGCTGGCCGGGCGCGGGCGCCGGTTCCACGCGCCGACGACGGTGGCCCTGCCCGGCGTGGTGAAGCGTGTCATTCGTGAGGTCTTTCGCACCTGATCGAGCCATCTCCAGATAATCCCTAAACTTTCCTCTATGGTGAGATCATCGCCAGGAGGGCGTGATGGGACCAGGAAGGTTCATCCGAGGGTGTGTGATCTGCGTGGCGCTCGGCGGCTGCATCCGGCCTGACGGCGCGGACGACGAGGGCAGTGACTCTGGCGGGGACGACACGGGCGGCCCGTGCACCTCACGATCGTGGTTCCCAGACGCCGACGGCGACGGCTACGGCGTACAAGAGGGCGCGGTGGAGGGCTGTGAGCCGCCGCTCGCCGAGGGGTACGCGGACGAGGCCGGAGACTGCGATGAGGGCGACTCCACGGTGTACCCCAACGCCGCGGAGCTCTGCGACGGCCTGGACAACGACTGCGACGGCGACGCGGCGGATCTGGGCCTCGTGACGTTCTGGCCAGAGGGCGGCGGCTCGGCCGAGCCTTATGAACGAAAGCTCGCCGGGAAGCTCCTCGCCTTGAGCGATCCCGGCACCTTACGGCTGTGCGACGGGGCGCACACGGGGCAGCTCCGGGTGAGCGCGATCGGGCTCACCGTCGAAGGCCTGGGCGGCGCGGCGCTCACGAGCCTCGACGCCCAAGGCGCGGGCAACGTCGTGAGCGTCGAGGACGGCGCGGAGCTGATCCTGAGCGGGCTCACGCTCACCGGTGGGGACTCCAGCCGCGGGGGAGGGCTGAACTGCCTCGGCGCGGCCGTGACTCTCAGCGGAGTCACGATCGCCGAGAACCACGCTGAAGACGGCGGCGGGCTCAACGCCGAGCAGGGCTGCGCGCTCCTCGCCCAAGACGTCACCCTGCGCGACAACCGCGCCGATGATCTCGGCGGCGGGGCCCGGCTGGACACCGCCGGTCTCATCGCCGTGGGCCTCAGCCTCTCGGGCAACAGCGCCGGGGAGGAGGGCGGCGGCCTCTACGCCCAGTCGAGCGTCATCGCCGGCGACAGCCTCGCGGCCACGGGCAACGCGGCGCCGCTGGCGGCGGGCATGTCGTGGGTGGCGACGTCGGGGGTGCTGGGGCAGCTCACCCTGAGCGACAACGTCGCGGAGAACGACGGCGGCGGCCTGTTCTTGCGCGACGCCACGCTCACCGCCGAGGCGGGCCTGGCCAGCGGCAACGAGTGCGAGAACGCGGGCGCGGCGTTTTTGCTCTCTGGGACGAGCGCGCTCACCCTCACCAACGTGCTGCTCACCGAGAACGTCGCGCGCCAAGGCGGCGGCGTGTGGCTCTCAAGCGCGTCGAGCTTCACCTGGAGCGGCGGCGGCTGGCTCAACAACGACCCCGACGACGTCTACCACGGCGGCCAGAGCTGGGCGCTGACCGGAAGCGGCGGTGGATCCTGCCTTGCCGGGAGCTGCGTGACGAACTGACGCGCCGCCTCGTCGCGCCGCGGCCCAGCGCTGGGCAGCCAAACTTTGTGAGAGATTTCAACACACATTGCGCCGATCCGCGAAGCTCTGGGAGTCCTCCGTTAAGGTGAGGGTCTCCTTCGGAGCCGATGATGCGACTTACAATGTACGTCTTTTGCGGTGGTGTGGCGCTTTGTGGTTGCGGCGGGCCAAAGGTCGCCGACGACGGTGGGCTCCCCAACGACAGCGACACGGGCGGCCCGTGCACGACGCGCTGGTGGTTCCCCGATGAGGACGGCGACGGCTTCGGGACCCAAGACGGGGGCGCTGAGGCCTGTGAGCCGCCGTTTGAGGGCTACGTGACCCAGGCCGGGGACTGTGATGACGGCGATGGGTCGGTGAACCCCAACGCCCCTGAGCTCTGCGATGGCCTCGACAACAACTGCGACGGCATCGGGTCGGATCGGGGCCTGGTGACCTTCTGGCCGGTGAGCGGCCCGCCGGAGCCGGTTGAGGGGGGCCTGGGTGGGACGCTCCTGGAGTTGAACGATCCTGGCACCTTGCGGCTGTGTGATGGCGCGCACACCGGGCAGCTCCGGGTGAGCGCGGCGGGGGTCACCGTCGAGGGCCTCGGCGGCGCGGCGCTCACGAGCCTCGACGCTCAAGGCGCCGGCAGCGTCGTGAGCGTCGAAGAGGACGCGGAGCTTACCTTGAGCGGGCTCACCCTCACCGGAGGGGACTCCAGCCGCGGGGGAGGCCTGAACTGCCTTGGCGCCTCCGTGACTCTCAGCGGAGTCACGATCGCCGGAAACCACGCTGAAGACGGCGGCGGGCTCAACGCCGAGCAAGGCTGCGCGCTCACCGCGCAAGACGTCACGATTCAGGAAAACCACGCCGACGACCTCGGCGGCGGGGCGCGGCTTGAGGAGGCCACGCTCACCACGAACGGGCTGAGCCTCCTCGGGAACAGCGCCGGGGAGGAGGGCGGCGGGATGTACGCCCAGTCGAGCCTCATCACCGGCGAGAACCTCGCGGTGATGGGCAACGAGGCGCCCCTGGCGGCGGGGCTCTCTTGGCTCGGCACCGCGGGGAACGTGGATCGGCTCACCTTGAGCGACAACCTCGCCGAGAGTGATGGCGGCGGGCTGTTTTTGCGTGACGCCAGGCTCACCGCTGGCGCCGGGCTCGCGAGCGGCAACTCCTGCGACAACGCCGGAGGGGCGTTTTTGCTCTCCGGCACAAGCACGCTCACGCTCACGAACGTGGAGATCAACGAGAACATCGCGACCGAGGGCGCCGGCGTGTGGCTCAACAGCGTGTCGAGCTTCACCTGGAGCGGCGGCGGCTGGCTCAACAACGACCCCGACGACGTCTACCACGGCGGCCAGAGCTGGGCGCTGACCGGAAGCGGCGGTGGATCCTGCCTTGCCGGGAGCTGCGTGACGAACTGATCGGCCGCGGGGCTCCGCTTCTTCGTGGGCTGGAGTAGACTCCTCCCATGCCCTCCGATGATCCCCGCCGCGACCCGGCGCTCACGCTCTCCCAAGCGACCGTCCTGCTCCACCGCGCCTACGCCCAGCTCTTGCGGGCCTTTGGGCACGAGGCCACCCTCGTCACGCCGGACGGGCCGCTGGCGGAGGTGCGCGCGGTGAACCTCACCCTGCGGCGCCGTGGGGTGCTGCGGGCGTCGATGTCGGGCGCCGGACCCTCGATCCTCGACGCCGTGGACGAGGCCGCGCGGCGGGCGGCGTCAGACGCGCGCTACGGCGGCGGCCTGTGCGCGGCGGAGCTGCACCAGCTCGACCTGGAGCTGTGGGTGAACGTCGGCGTCGAGGACGTCACCGAGCGGGATCCAAAGCGCCTCGCGCGCCTCTTGCCCTGCGGCGTGGTGGGCGTCGAGCTGAAGGTCGGCGACAAGTCGGCCTATTTTAAGCCGTCGGTGGCCTTGACCTCGGGGCTCACGACGCCGGAGCTGCTCTTGGGGCGCCTCGCGCGAAAGGCGGGGCTGCCCAAGGGCGCTTGGCGTCGGCCCACGGCCAAGCTCTCCCGCACCCTCTGGCGGCATTTTGTGCTGGAGCATGGCGAGCGCGCCGTCGAGCTTCGCCGCCTGCGGCCCTTCCCCGAGCCCGAGGTCAGCCGCGAGACGCTCTCGTTGATGCTCGAGGGCGCCTTGGCCCGGCTCTTGCGGGTGCAGCGCGCCGATGGCAGCTACGCCTACCAGTTTGATGGGCGCACGGACTCTTGGGATCACGGCGCGTTTAACCTCGTGCGGATGGCGGGCTCGGCCTACAGCGTCTCCCGCGCCGCGGCGTTTTTGCCGCCGGATCACCCCCTGCGAGCGCCCGCGCAGCAGAGCGCCCGACGCGCCTTGGACTTCTTGTTGGCCCGGGCCACGCCGTTCCCGCACGCGCCCCACGCCGACTACATCGCCCAGGGCCTCAGCGCCAAAGAGCGCGCCCAAGGCAAGCTCGGCGCCTTGGCGCTCACGATCCTGGCGATGGAGTATGGCGACTTCCCGAAGCAGCTCGCCGAGGCCCGGCGGCGGCTCATCGACGGCGTGCTGACGATGCAGCGCGCGGACGGGGTCTTTCGGTGCAGCGTAGGCGTCGAGGAGACCGGCGAGGAGCCCAACCAGGACTACTACCCCGGGGAGGCGCTGCTCGCGTTGGCCGGCGCGGTGCGGCTGGGGGAGACGCCGCGGGCGCCCTTCGCCATGCTGCGCGCGTTGCGCCACTATCAGGCGCGTTTTGCGCGGGCGCCGACCAGCGCGTTTGTGCTCTGGCAGTCGGATGCCTGGCGATCCTTCTTGGAGCGCCAGTGGGAGAGCGATCGCCCCGTGCCTTGGGCCACGGAGGAGCAGGTTGAGAGCATCCGCGAGTTCGTCTGGGCCCAGATTGAGCTGCTCTTGGCCCGGCAGGTCAGGCCCAAACGAGGGGCAGATCCCCAGCGCATCGGCGGCTTCGCCATGGGGATCGCGTCTCCCACGGCGGCCAGCACGGTGTACGCCGAGGCCATCGCCCGGGCGGCGGAGCTCGCCAGGCTGTGCGGTGACCTGCCACGGGCCCGGCGGTACGCCGAGTCGGCGCGGCTGGCCTTCGGGTTCGCGGCGCGGCTCTATCTCTGGCCCTGCCAGCGCCCGTTCTTTGTGCGCCCGGAGCTTGTTCTGGGCGGCTCGACCCTGGACCTCAACGGGTTCATCTTACGCAACGACTTTGAGCAGCACCTCATCACGGCGATCATCGCCGCGCTGGAGACGGAGACGCTCTGGCAGGGCTGAGGGGCTTGGCGCCGCCGTTGGGCGTCGCTCGTGACGAAACCCCAGAGACAAGAACCCCCGCGTCGAATCAATCGACGCGGGGGAGCTTGTTGCCCTGATCAGACTGGCTGATCGGGGAGGACGACTACCAGTCGTCGCCGCCGGAGCGACCGCCGCCGCGACCGTAGCCGCCGCCGCCACCACCGCGACCACGGCCACCGCCGCCGCCACCGTAGCCGCCGCGATCGCCGCCGCCACCACCGTAGCCGCCGCCACCGCCGCCGCCGCCGTAACCACCGCCGCCGCCGCCGCCGAAGCCGCCGCCACCGCCGCCGCTACGACCACCGCCGCCGCCGCCGAAGCCGCCGCGACCACCGCCGCCGCCGCCACCCGTGCGGGGGCGATCTTCGGCTTCGTTGACGCGGATGGCGCGGCCATCGAGGTTCGCGCCGTCCATCTTGCCGATCGCGGTCGTGGCCGCGTCGCCATCCTGCATGGTCACGAAGCCGAAGCCACGAGAACGACCGGTCTCACGGTCGGTCACGACTTTCGCCTCATCGACATCCCCGAAGGCCTCGAAGGCCCGACGAAGGGAGTCATCGGTCGTGTTCCAGCTCAGACCACCTACGAACAATTTCTTTGCCATGATTTCACTTTCGAGCGTGATGGACCCCGTCCGGGGTGCATCGAATTATCTGGGACGGCCAGGTGCCAACCCTCCCGACTGTCGAGAGGGCTCGTAAACACCACTTGCGGCGGTAGTTCACGCGCCCTTGTTGTAGCCAGCCGGGCCGAGACTTGCCACTTGAGCGTGGAGGATTCACTCGAAAAATTTGGTCGGGATGCCCGGGTTCGGCTGGACCTCACGGCGAAGCGGGATCCCCCAGTCCGCCGCGACGGCCTCGGCGAGCGCGTCGGGCGCCTCGTTGAGCTGCTTGAGCCACCAGATCCGCGCGCTGCGATCCCAGCTCCCGGTGATGAGCCACTCGCTCTGCGGCCCCCACTCCAGCCCCGCCACCCGATCGGTGTGGCCGCGTAAGACCGCGCGTAATGTGCCGTCGCCTGTGGACCACACCCAGGTCTGCCCGTCCACGAGCCCAGCGGCGGCGAAGCGCCCGTCGGGAGAGAGCGCCACGTCGCGCACGTTGTGCGCGGGCCAGCGGTGCAGGCGGCGCCCAGCGACCGCGTCCCAGACCTCGACGGCGTCCTCTAAGCCGAGCAGAACAAGTGAACCGTCGGCGTGGATGTCTCCGGCGATGAGCCCAGGGCGCGCCACCACACGCTGCATGTCGCTGATGGTGGGCGCCTTCGCGCGCCAGGCCTGGCCGTGGTCATCGACGAGCAGCACCCAGACGCCATCGGCGGAGGCGCCGAGATCTTCGATGAGAACCTCCAGGGCTAACCTCGTCGGGGTCTCAAACGGCGGCTCGGCGAGCCACAGCTCGGTGGCGTAGCCCACCATCAACAGGCGGCCATCGGCCAAAAAAAACAGGCGTCGCAAGGAGTCTAGGGCGCCGACGGCGAGCGTTTGGTCCCAGCGCCCGGGCCGCGCGATCCGCGGGTTACCCATCGACATCGCGCCGATGGCCACGGTGCCGCCGTCGCGTGAGAACGCCACGCTCTTCACCACCGTCGAGCCCAAAGAGGGGAGATCGACGCCATGCGCACCCTCAACGGCGCCGTCCTCCCCCCAGCTCCGGGGGAACACACGCACCACGCCCTCGGCGGCGGACAACGCGAGGTGACGCCCGTCGGCGGAGACCGCCACGCCGCTGATCCCCACAGGGAGCTGGTGGCGCAAGACGGGCACATGGGTGGGCAAAACCCAGGTGTGGAGCTGATCATCGGCGACGGCGAGCGTGTTGGGCCCGGTGAACTCTAAGGCGCGATGGCCGCGTCCGGGCAGGGTCGAGATGGGCTCGCCGTTGAGGAGGCTCCACAGGCTCACCTCACCCCGGGCGCTCAGCGCGGCGAGCAGGGCCCCATCCGGTGACACCCGCAGGGCCTCGATCGAGGACGGCACCCCGAGGCTCGAGCTGTGCAGCGCCCGTCGCTCAGTGAGCGAGTAGAGCCAGACGATGCCCCGGTGGGTGCCCACGACGAGGCCCGCGCCGTCGGGGGTGAAGGTCATCGACTGGGCCTCGCTCCCGGCGCTAAACGGCGTCATGATCGCCGTGTCATCCCCCTCAATCCAGAGACGCCCGTTGTTACACATCGAGGCGATCTGCCCGCTGGGGCCGATGGCCAAGGCGGCGATCTTCACCCCGTCACAGTTGACCGGGCTGGAGAGGATGGTCGCCTGCTGACCGCTGAGCACGAGCTGGGTGTTGTGTTTGTAGCTGACGATCTTCCCGGGGCCGACGGCGAGGAGGTTCTTGGCGAGGGAGGTCGGCCACTCCTCTTGGGCTTCGCCGGTCTCGCGGCTCAGGACGTGCAGCCCCATGGCGCGCTGAATGACGACGGTTGTGTCGGTGATCGCCAGCTCTGTGGCGGCGGGCAGATCGACGGACCAGCGCTCGGCGAAGGTGGCCGCGTCCAGAAGCCGCACCCGCTCGTCATCGGCGCACACGAGCGCGGCGCCGTCGCTGGCGATCGCGACGCGGCGGCAGTCGGGGAGCTCTACGGCGCGCAGATGGCGGGGGCGCGGCGCGGCGGCGAAGGCGGCGAGCACCCCTCGGGCCTCGGGAGAGTCCACGAGGTGCAGAGATGACGCCGCGTGAAGCTCGGCTTGGGCCCGATCCCCGGTCATCAACGCCGCCTGCGCCCGCTCGACGAGGGCCTGGGCCAAGGAGCTGTCCGAGCGCGCTCGGCTGGCCTCGGCCTCGGCCTCAGCGGCCAAGGCGTGGTCCCGCTCGTCGCGCACCCGGGCGAGGCCGACCGCGAGGCTCACCCCGACGGCGAGGAGCGCCAGCACGATCACGACGATGTGCGCCCGCCAGACCCGCCAGAAGCGCAGCAGGAGATCTTTGGGGCTGTAGTCATAGGCCTCGACCCGCCGGCCCTCAAACCAGCGCTCGACGTCTTCAGCGAGGGCCCGGGCGCTGGGGTATCGGCGCTCGGGGCTGTGCATCATCGCGCGCTCGGCGATGGCGCAGAGCTCCGGCGGCAGGGTGGGCTGGGCGAGGCGAAGGGGCGGCGGGGCGCCCGCCCGCACCTGGTCAAGCAGGGTGCTCGAGTCTTGGCCGACGTAGGGCGGGGCGCCAGAGAGCAGCTCATAGAGGATCGCGCCCAGGCCCCACACGTCGGAGCGCGCGTCCGCGGGCTCACCGCGGGCCTGCTCGGGGCTCATGTACGCCGGAGTGCCCAACACGCCGTGCCTCGGCGGCGGCGCCACCCCCGGCACAGAGGCCCCAGCGCCCAGGCCGGTGGGCAGAGCGAGGCCCCAGTCCACCACCTGGGTCTCGCCGAACTCGCCGACCATGACGTTTGAGGGCTTGAGATCGCGGTGGATCACCCCGGCGCTGTGCGCGTAGGCCATGGCGTCGCAGGCGTCGATGAAGTGCCGCACCAGGCGGGGCAGGGGCTCTTTGGCGGCGATGGCCGCGGCCAAGGTGCGCCCGCGGATGAGGCGCATGGTGTAGAACGCCGCGCCGTCGCGCCTGCGCCCGGCGTCGTGAACGGAGACGATGCCCGGGTGATCGAGCTGGGCGGTGATCCAGGCCTCCCAGGCGAGGCTGGCCTCGGCGGTGGCCGTCTCACGAAGCGACGGGCTCAGCTCCTTGAGCGCCACCTGTCGCCGCAGCACCCCATCTTCAGCCACCCACACCTGACCCATGCCCCCCAAACCCAGGGGGTTGCCCAGGGTGTACCGGCTCGCTGTGGGGGCGTCAAACAAGGTCTGGGACGCGGGTCGAGCGGGGGTGGCCGGCTCTTCAGCGATCGAGAACGCAGGGGCGCTCTGGCCCAGGTCGAGGGGCGTCTGGGCGGGGGCACGGGGGAGCTGCGACTTCATGGCGGCTTCATGGCGGCCCGTCATCATACGTCGCCAAGCGGCGGGGCTGGGCCCTGGTCATGTCCACGCGGGCGAATAGCTTAGCGGCGTGAGCTCTCCACCCGCCCCCGGTCAAGGTGACCGCGCGGGGCCCTCAGGCGAGGAGCGCCCCACGGGAGACAGGATGGCGACCATCACGCTGACCAAGGAGAACTTCGGGCAGGCCCTCAACGAGAATGACGTCGTGCTCGTGGACTTCTGGGCGTCTTGGTGTGGCCCATGCCGCAACTTCGCCCCGGTGTTTGAGGCCGCGAGCGAACGCCACGAGGGTGTGGTGTTCGGCAAGGTCGACACCGAAGATCAGCCAGAGCTCTCGGGCTACTTCCAGATCTCGTCGATCCCCACGCTGATGCTCTTCCGCCAGAAGGTGCTGCTGTACAACCAGCCCGGCGCCTTGCCCCCGGCGGCCTTAGAGGATCTGCTCCAGCGCGCCTTGGCCATCGACATGGACGAGGTCCGCGCGCAGATCGCTGAAGAGCAGGCCGCTCGGGGTGAGGTCGGCGACGAGGCCGAGGGCGAGGCTGAGGCCTAAGCTCAGAACCCGACGACCGTGAGCGTCCAGGAGGAGTCGATGGTGGTGCCATCGACCTCTCCTTGGGCGTCAAACGACAGGGTGTTGGACCCGGCCTCGACGGTGACGGTGTAGTCCACGGGGCCGGTGCCCGTGGCGGCGCCTTGGGCGGTGATCTCGCCGAGCACGCTGTAGACGATGACGCCCTCCATGGGCCCCGTGCCCTCGACGTCCAGCGACCAGCTCATGTCGCCGTCGATGAAGATGTCTTCAGCGCTCACCTGCTCGTAGCCGAGGCCGTAGGTGAAGTGCCACTCGGCCTCGGCCCAGCTCATCTCGCCGTTGACGCCGACGGTGCCCGTCCAGTCGGAGTCGCCGACGACCTCCCCCTCAAAGGTGAAGCTGCTCTCGCCGCCGGTGAAGGTGAAGGTGCCCGTGTCGCGGGCCCCGGCCTCCTCGGATTCGGCGGCCAAGGTGCGGTAGGCGGAGAAGCCCACGGCGTTGGCGGCGTCGAAGACCATGTGGGCCTCTTGGCCTGAGAAGCCCGTGCAGGCCGTGAAGGTGCTGAGCGCGACGAGCGAGAGGATGAAGCGGTTCATTGGCGTCTCCGTGTCAGAAGGACATCACCTGAGGCGCCCAACGTATTCAGGGGAGGCTTTGTAGGCGACGCAGCTCGGCGCGGAGGCGCTCCACCTCCTGCGTCAACTCAGCTTTGCCCGTGCGCTCGGCCTGCACCCGGCGAAAGGCGAGGGTTGTGGCGGCGCGCACATAGGCGCCGTGATCGATGCCGCGCCGCAGCCAGCCCTTGCGGTCGCGGCGCAGGGCCGAGCCCAGGCGATCGACGTGCTCGGCGGGGAGCGTGCCCAGCTTGGCCTCCTCAGCCAGCTCCCGGCGGATCATGCGGCGCTCGGTCCAGAGGCTTCCTTGGAACACGGCCAACACCAACACCAGCTCCATGGGGAAGAGCAGCAGGTTCAGGACGGTGAGCGCCGGCGCGCCAAAGGCCCCCGAGGCGACGATGAGGCCGTTCCACAAGGCGTGCATGCCCATCGCCAAGGCCAGGCCAAACGGCACCACAATGAGGGTGGCCCACCAGCCGCGCAGCTTCGCGAAGCCCAAGGCCGCGCCCACGAGGGAGGTGGCCCCCGCGTGCATCATCGCCGAGTACAAGGTGCGCACGATGATGTTCGCCGCCCAGGCGCTGAGGCCATCGGCGTTGGCCACGTTCATAAAGTAGAGCAGGTTCTCGCTCACCCCGAAGCCCAAGCCCGCCGCCGCGCCGTAGACGAAGCCGTCGGTGATGTTGTCGAAGTGTCGGGAGCGGGCGAGGGCCAAGAGGATCAGGGCCTTGGCGGGCTCCTCGGTCAATGGCGCGACGATCGCGGCGGAGAGCGCGCCTGCGGTGGCCGCGTCAAGCGTCCACTCCAAGGGCGCGTTGAGCGCCATCGAGCCCAAGACGCCGAAGAACACGCCGCCGGTGCCGCCCCAGATCAGGCTCACCAGGACGAGCCACCACGGCTCGCGGTCGTAACGGTCCATCCACCAGATGAAGCCGAGCGTCGAGACCAGGGGCAAGGTCGCGAACAGCGACGAGAGCAGGAGCACGATCAGGATCATCTCGTTGAACCCTCACCCGCCGAGGGTAGCGGATTCCACGCCGCTGTGGGCGTCCGCGCTCGCCAGCCCCGAAGCGCGTGTGTACACTGGCGCCGTAGAGCATCCTCCCAGGAGCACCCCATGGGCATTCGCAGCACCCTCAAGAAGATGATCCTCCCCATCGTCGGCGGCGGCGCGGCCAAGCCCCCGGCGGACGCTCGGCCTCGGCCCCCCTCAAGCGCCGCCCCGGCCCCCGAGGAGGACGACGACCAGAGCCCCCGCGGCGCGGCGCCTGTAGACGCCTACCTCAACGAGACGGTCAAGAACCACAAGATCGTGCTGTTTATGAAGGGCAGCCCCCAGAGCCCCCAGTGTGGCTTCTCGGCGAACGCCGCCGGGCTTCTGCGCACCTACAACCGGCCCTTTCACCACGTCAACGTGCTCGCCGACCCCGAGGTGCGTGAGGGCGTGAAGAAGCTCACGGCCTGGCCCACCATCCCCCAGATCTTCATCGACGGGGAGTTTGTCGGCGGCGCGGACATCCTCACTGAGCTGCACAACTCCGGTGAGCTCAAGGAGATGTTGGACAAGGCGTTCACCGCCCAGGCCTGAGCGCGCTCAGGGGAAGATCACCGAGCAGCAGGTGAGCGCCCCGTCGGCCTTCGCCAGCTCGTCCATGTTGACCCGGCGCCAGAGGAGGCCGGGCTTGGCGCGCAGGGCGGCGAAGGCGGGGCAGTCTTCGCCTTGCCACAGGGCCGTCTCGCCGACGATCACGACGTTGGCGGCCAAGGCGTCGGCGAGAAAGGTCACCCCGCCCAAGTCCGCGACGCCCCCGGGCAGATACGGCGCGACGGTGGACTCAAACCAGCGCCGCGCGGACTCCGCGCAGAGCAGGCCGTGGGTGGGCCCCGCCCAGGTGATCGCCGACTTGAGGTGAAGCTCGTCCCCGGGCACCGGCACAAACATCACGGGCAGGCCCGCGGCCTCAGACAAGGCCTGCGCCGCGCCGGGGGTGGTGCGTCTGGAGTGGCCCACCAAGAAGCCGCGGTCGCCCAGGCTCAGCACGTCGCCGCCGTCGAGGGTGTCGGGCGGGGAGAGCGCGCCGCGGGGCTGAAGGCCCGCACGGAGCAAGGCCGAGCGCACACCCTCCACCTCGGCCTGACGGCTCACGGCGCCCGGGGTGGTGAACATCACGCCGCGGGGCAGGGCCACGGCGATGTCCTCGACGAAGACGCAGTCGGGCAGATCATCGGCGGCGGGGGCCTCCACAAACACGGCGTCTGGGGCGGCCTCTCGCAGGGCGGCGACGTAATCCGCGTGCTGGGCCTCGGCCCGGGCCTGATCGATCGGCGCCTGGTCACGCGGGGAACGGGAGAGCGCGGCCTCAGCGAAGCTCCGCGGCAGAGGGCGGGTGAGGATCAGCATAGATCACCAGGGCAGGGGGATCGGCTCGGCGGCGGGCAAGGGCTCGACGTCTTTGGCGACGACGAAGCGGCGAAACAGCTCACGCATGTCGCTGTAGGACTGGTCGATGGCGGCGAAGTCTTCAGGGGTGCGCGCCCGGGCGAGCTCGATGACGAGGCCCTGCAGCAGCACCCGAATCACCACCGCCATCCGCCCGGGGGGCAAGGCCAAGGCGCCTAGGTCGTCGGCGAAGGTGTGGCGGATGCCGTCCTCAAGCAGGGTGGTGGACTCGTGGAAGAACGCGCGCAGGCGCTCGCCGGTGGGGTCGTCGCGGTCGGCCAAGGAGAGCAGCTCCACCAGAAACGGCGCCCCGGCGCGCAGCTCTCGAACAGAGCCCCACATGCCGTCTAAGGCGTCCAGCGCCGAGTCGATGCCGCGCTCGCCGTGCCGGGCGCGCTCGATGATGCGCTGGTGGAGCTGGCGGAAGGTGGCGCGCTGGGCGGAGAGCAGGAGCTCGGCCTTGGAGTCGAAGCGGCGGCGCAGGAGCCCCTGCGACACCCCGGCCTCGCGGGCGACGGCGGCCAAGGTGGCGCCGGAGTAGCCCGCGCGCCCGAAGATGCGGGCGGCGGCGCGGAGCACTCGGTCGGCGGAGGAGGTGGGGCGTGGGTCAGCCATGGGTCGCCTCGGTGGAGTGGCTCATCTATCCCGCCGCCTGCTCGCTCACCGCACCCCGCCGCGTGTCGTGGCTTAGCGGGGCATGGCTCCCAACCTGCTGCTCCTCGTGAACGCCGCCGCCACCTGGTTCATGGTGGGGCTGATCTGGTTCGTGCAGATCGTGCATTACCCCCTGTTCAGCGCCGTCGGGGAGCGGGGCTACACGGCCTACCAGATTCAGCACATGAACCTCACCGGGGCCGTCGTGGGGCCGCCGATGGTGATCGAGGCCCTCACCGCCTTGTGGTTGGCGCTGAGCCCGCCGCCCCAGGCCGCGCGGTGGGAGATGCCCCTGGGGCTGGGTCTGTTGGTGGTGATCTGGATCGCCACCGCCGCGTGGTCGGTGCCTCGGCACAGCGTCTTGGCCCAAGGGTTTGACGCTGACGCCCACGCGGCCTTGGTGGTGAGCAACTGGCTGCGCACGATCCTCTGGACCGCCCGAGGTGGGCTGATCGGGCTCTGTCTCTGGCGTGGGCTCAACGCCTGAGCGGCTCACTGAACGTAGCCCAGGGCCTCCAGGCGCCGGCGCTCCTCGTCGCTCAGGCGCACCTCCCCCGCGGTGGGGCCGCTCACCCGCAGGGGGCCCCCCTCAGGCAGCGCCGAGAGGCGTAAGGCCCCGGCGGGATCGTGGCGGAGGGGCGCGTCGGGGGGCACCACGGCGAAGCGCGCGGGGCTCTGGACCGGCTGGGGCAGGCGGCCCTCGGCGCCGATGAGCGCGGCGGGGCTGGTCAGGCGGCCGCTGGTGAGCTCCACAGGCGCGCCGAGCTGGCCGGTGAGCGCCGACATCAGCCGCGCCACGTCGTCGGGGCGGCTCGCGGCGGCCTCTTGGCGCTCGGCGGCGTCTACATACAGACGTTTGGTGTCTGTGGTGAGATCCCAGTCCAACCGTAGACCGCCCAGGGCGAGGCCGAGGAGGTTTGTGTCGAATCGGCTGCTGTCGGCGATCATCGGGCGCAGGGGCAGGTCGGGCGCGAGGGCGTTTGTGCCTGAAGACACAAACTCAACGCCGACCAAGGCCGCCAAGGTGGTGGCGATGTCGTGGGTGCCCACGGGGGTGTTCACCACGGTGACGGGCACGCCCGGCCCGGCGAGGATCCACGGCACATGAAGCTGCTCGGGGTGCAGGGTGTGGGCGTGGCCCCAGCCGCCGCGCTCGCCGAGCTCTTCGCCGTGATCGGCGGTGACGGCGATGATCGGGCTCCGCCCGGCGGCGGCGAAGGCGGCGAACAGTCGGCCGAGCTGATCATCGACGTAGCGCAGCTCCTCGTCGTACTGGGCGATCTGATGGGCCATCTGCTCATCCGAGATCGGCCGCTTGAGGCTGTGCGCGTAAGACTTGTACCGGGCGTCGCCCTTCTCCGGCGCGCGGTCAAACATCGTGTCGTAGGGGCTGGGCGCGGTGTAGGGGTAATGCACGTCGTAGAGGTGCAAAAAGAGGAACACCGGCGTGTTGGGGTGCTGAGCGACGAAGTTGAGCGAGGTCGTGACCAGCTCCTCGGCGATGACCTCCCCCTTGAGGTTCTGTTTCTCGTCGTGAATGCCGAAGTCCTCAAAGAAGGTGAAGCCCCCGTCAAAGCCGTAGCGCGCGCTCACGAAGAGGCTTGAGACGACGCCCCCGGTCACCCAGCCCGCCGCGCCCAAGGCGGCCTGCAGGGTGGGGGTGCCCGCGGCGAGCCGGGCGCCGTCGTCGACCACGCCGTGCTCCAAGGGCAGGCGCCCGGTGAGCATCGTCGTGTGGGTGGGCAAGGTCCAGGGCGAGGGTGAGCGGGCCTGGGTGAAGCGCGCGCCTCGGGCGGCCAAGGCGTCGAGGGTGGGTGTGGTGGCCCGATCGTAGCCATAGGCGCCGACGTGGTCCGCGCGCAGGGTGTCGATGGAGATGAGGATGACGTCTGGGCGGGCGCCGCCGGGGGGCAGGGTGATCTCGGCGTCACCGCAGGCGACCATCAGCGTGAGGGCGATGAGAGGGGGCATGGCCGAGAGGTAACGTGTCTTGTGGTAGCCTGGACGGACTCAGGCGCAGGAGCGTGTGTGCGATACGATCTAGTCTTTGAGGGTGGCGCCGCGAAGGGCATGATCTTCGCCGGGGCGGTGGCCGAGCTAGAGGCCGCGGGGCACAGCTTTGGGCGGCTGTTGGGCACATCGGCGGGCTCGATCACCGCGGCCATGTTGGCCTCTGGCGCCGGGGCCCAGGGTTTACTCGCCGCCTTGAGCGAGAAGCAGGGGGGCCGCTCGGTGTTTGAGGGCTTCATGGCCACACCCGAGCGGTTCACCGAGGAGGAGATTCAGCGGAGCGCGCTGCGCGGCCTCTTGGGTGAGCTGAAGGTGCCCGGCGTCGGCGACGCGCTGGGGGCCAGGGTGGATGACGCCGTCGTCCGGGCGCTGATGTCCCGGCCTCTGTTCCGCTCGATGTTCTCCTTCGTTGAGCTCGGCGGCTGGTACACCTCCCATCGCCTCGTCGAGTGGCTGACCGAGCGCCTCGACCACGGCCAGGTCAACGGGCGCCCGGTCAAGATGGGGAAGCTCACCTTAGGCCAGATGTTCGGTGAGACCGGCATCGACCTGAGCATCGTCGCCACGAACACCACCCACGCCTCGTTGATGATCCTCAATCACCGCACGGCCCCCGACGTGCCCGTGGTCTCCGCCGTGCAGATGTCGATGAGCATCCCGCTGTTGTGGCAAGAGGTCGTGTGGCGCAAGGAGTGGGGGCGTTACCGCGGCGATGACCTCACCGGGGCGTGCGTGATCGACGGCGGCGTGCTCTCCAACTTCCCCTTGGAGCTCTTCGTGAGCGACGAGCCACAGGTGACCGAGCTGATGGGCGACCCCAAAGCCGATGACGTGCTCGGCCTGCTCATCGACGAGGAGCTCCCCGTGCCCGGCTTGGACCTCTCGGCGGCCACGAATCAGCCCAGAGGCCCTGATCTGGGCCAGCGCCGCACGGCAGACCGCCTCAAGCGCCTCGTCGCGACGGTGATCAAGGCCCGCGACAAGCTCGTGATCGACGCCTTTGAGCACCTCGTCGTGCGGCTGCCGGCCAAAGGCATCGGCGCCACAGACTTTGACCTCAGCGACGCGCAGCGCGCCGTGCTCACCGCGGCCGGCCACGCCTCGATGCGCGCCCACCTCGCCCGACGCGCGGCGGCGCCGTCGCGCCCGTCGCCTACGCTCTCGACGACGGCGAGCAAGATGGCGTCTCGGCTGGTGCACGCCCGGCGCTGAGCGCCCGTGGGCTCGGCCGCCCTCACCGGCGTTGCTCGTCCGCTGCGCGCGTTGTACAGAAGGCGGATGCTCCGCTCCCCCTCACGCCGCCGCGTCCTCGTCGCCTTCGCGGGCTGTGTGCTCACCGCCTGCGAGGCCCCGCCGCCCGCCGCCCCGCCCGGGCCGACGATCGCCGTGGTCGCCGCGTCGGACCTGCAGCACGCCTTCGAGGCCCTGCGCGTCGGCTTCGTGGGCGAGCATCCTGAGATCACCGTGACCGTGTCGTATGGCGCCTCGGGCAGCCTCACGGCGCAGATCAAGGAGGGCGCGCCGTTTGACGTGTTCTTTAGCGCCGACATGAGCTACCCCGAGACCCTCGCCGCGGCGGGCCTCGTCACAGAGCCCGGCGTGCGGCCCTACGCCTTGGGTGAGCTCGTGCTCTGGGCGCCGCCGGGCTCCCCCGCGCCCCTCGCCACCGACGGCGTCGCCGCCCTGACGAGCCCCGCGGTCAAACACGTCGCCGTCGCCAACCCCCAGCACGCGCCCTATGGCCGGGCGGCGGTGGCGGCGCTCAAAGGCCTGCATCTCTACGAGCAGGTTGAGCCCAAGCTCGTGTACGGCGAGAACGTCTCACAGACCACCCAGCTCACCCAGAGCGGCGCGGCGGAGCTCGGCCTGATCTCCCGCTCGATGACGATGGCCCCGGCCACCCGCGGGCAGGGGGTGGTGTTGGCGCTGCCCTCGGGCCTGTACCCGCCGATCGTGCAGGGTGTGGCGGCGCTTGGCCGCGCGTCGCACCCAGAGGCGGCGGAGCTTTTGGTGCAGTATGTGCGCTCCGAGGCGGGCCAGGCCATCCTCGTGGCGCACGGCTTCACGCCCTACGCCCCGTTGAACCCGCAGTGATCGACTGGGTCGCCATCGGCCTCTCGGTGAAGCTCGCGGGCATCACCTCGGCCCTGCTCTTGGCCTTGGGGCTGCCCTTGGCGTGGTGGATCTGCTTCTCGGCCCGCCGCGCCCGGCGTGTGGTCGAGGCGCTCATCGCCCTGCCGTTGGTGCTGCCGCCGACGGTGCTCGGCTTCTACCTGCTGTTGGCCTTGGGCCCCAGAAGCCCCGTCGGGAGGCTCTACGCGGCCATCGTGGGCGACGGCCTCGTCTTTAGCTTTGAGGGCCTCATCGTCGCCTCTGTGCTGTATAGCCTGCCCTTCGCCGTGCAGCCCTTCGTGGCGGCGTTTGAGGGGGTGAACCGTGGGCTCATCGAGGCGTCTTGGTGCCTGGGGCGCTCGAACCTAGAGACCTTCTGGCGTGTGGTGCTGCCCCTCTCGGCCCGGGGTGTGCTCGCCGGGGTGGTGTTGACGTTCGCCCACACCTTGGGCGAGTTTGGTGTGGTGCTGATGATCGGCGGCAACCTCTCCGGCGAGACCCGCACAGTCTCCGTGGCGATCTACGACGCCGTTCAGGCCCTCGACTACACCACGGCGGGGCAGACCTCGGCGCTGTTGGTGGCCTTGAGCTTCGTGACGCTGTTGGCGCTGTACACCACTCGGGGAGGGACGCCGTGGGCGAGCCGCTCCTAGTCCAGCTCACCCGCACCTACCCCCGCGGCCCCACGGTGCGGGTTCACCTGGACACGCCGCTGCTGCCCGGCGAGGTGACGGCCTTGTTTGGCCCCTCGGGGGTCGGCAAGACGACGACGCTGCGCTGCGTGGCGGGCCTAGAGCGCCTCGACGCCGGGCTGATTCAGCACGGGTTGACCGTGTGGGATGACGGCCGCCGGGCCCTGCCGCCCCAGGCGCGGCGCGTCGGCTTTGTGGGCCAAGACCTCGCCTTGTTCCCCCACCTGCGCGCCTGGGAGAACGTGGCCTATGGCCGAGGCGCCGGGGACGAGGCCCGGGCCCGCGCCCTCTTGCTGGAGCTTGGCCTGGGGCCCCAAGAGGCGAGCCGCCCGCCGGGCCAGCTCTCCGGGGGCCAGCGCCAGCGGGTGGCCTTGGCCCGCGCCTTGGCGCCAAACCCCCAGGTGATGCTCCTCGACGAGCCCCTGAGCGCGCTGGACGCCACCAGCCGAGACGCCCTGCGCGGCCTCCTGCGCGAGACGCTGACCCGCCTCGCCGTGCCTACGCTGATCGTCACCCACGACCGCGCCGAGGCCCTGGCCTTGGCCGACCGACTGGTGGTGATGGTGGCCGGGCCCCATGGCGGCGAGCTGGCCCAAGACGGCGCCGCGGCGTCGGTGCTGCGCGCGCCAAACACCGAGGCCGTGGCCCGGGCCCTGGGCTTTGACAACGTGTGGACCGTGCGCCGCGACGACGCGGGCCAGGCCTGGGCGGGCACGATTCGACTGTTGGGGAGGTCGGTGAGCGGGTGAGCCTGTTCGCTGAAGACGTGCAGCTCACCGCCCCCGGCGCTGGCGACGGCGACGCCACCCTCACCGAGCGCCTCTGGGAGGGCCCCACCGCCCGCCTGCGCCTCGACGCCGGGGTGATCGTGATCGCCCGGGTGCGCCAGGCCGAGGCCGAGGGGCTCAGCGTGGGGCAGCGGGTGGGGGTGCGGGTGACGCGGCCGGGGCGTCAATAAGCGGCGCGTCCACCGGGCCCGCCGCCGCCAGTCGGCGTCGTAGGTCGCCCACTCCGCCGCGTCTGTGGTCCATGAGGCGTACACCGCGACGCCGCGCACATGGGCGGGCCAGCGCTCGTCCAGGGCGCGGTTCACCCCGGCGAGGCCCGCGGCGAGGGTCTCGGCGTCGGGGCGGTGCCAGCCTACGTCATCCTCGTAGGCCGGGACGCCGATCCAGATCAAGCAGCCACCCTCCTCAGGCGGCGGCAAGGTGGCCAAGGCCCGGGTCCACTCGGCGACCAGGGCCGTGTAGGGCTGCGGCTCGGTGAGCGCCGTGTCATACGCCATCACCGCCAGCTCATCGGCGATGAGACAGACCTCCTGCAGAAACGGCAGCGACCAATGAACGTCGGGGAAGGGGTGCGACGGCGTGGGCGGCGGGTAGGCGGCGACGGAGAGCGTGCGGTCGCCGAGGCGGGCCTTCCAGGCGCGCAGAAGGTCCAGGTACGCCTCCTGCTCGGGCATCGGCTCGACGTTGATCTGAACGCCCTGCACCGGCAGCGCCATCACCGCGTCAATCCAGCGGTCGAGACGCGGGACATCCATCAGATCCACATCACGCACATACACCCCGCCCGTCCATGGGTGAACCTGAACGTCTGGCGCCTGCTTCGCGAGGCGGCGGAGGTTTGTGGCGGCGATGTTCAGGTCTACAGGCCGCAGCGTCTCGCCGTCGCGCCAGCCGGGCCGCCCTGTCTCATCCGGGGGCCCCAAGAATGGGTAAAACCGCGTGACGCCCCGGGCGCGTAGGGTGGTGACCAGCGCCTCAATGGCCGCGTCGTCTTGGGCCTCATGCAGCCACACCCGCCGCGCCCAGAGGCCGTTCTCATCACGGGAGCGCGGCGGCGGCGCCTCGGGCGCGGGGGCGCAGGCGGCGGCGAGGAGGAGGAGGGGGCGGCGTGGCGCATACGGGCCTTCTGGAGCGGGGAGGGTGATCGTACACGGCGCTGATGAAGAGGTTCCCCGACACGAGCGCCGCTGGGGTAAGATCCCGCCCAACCCACAACGGAAGATCTCGCCCCGTCACCGGCGAGCGCGTCGTGTTTCTGGAGGGCGTCGGCGACCCCAACGCGCCGCGGCTGACCTTTGACTTTTATCTGCGCCCCGGCGGCGGTGTGCTCGTGCCCCACCAGCACCTCCGCCTCACGGAGACGCTGCACGTCCGCTCGGGGGCGCTCTTGGCGGGGCCCCCGGGACAAGAGCGTCTCGTCGGGCCCGGGGAGTCCATCACCTTCACCCCGGGACAGGGGCACGTCCTCAAGAACGCCGGGGAGGGTGAGCTGCACGCCTTCACCGAGTTCACCCCAGCGGGCACCGCGGAGTCCTTCTTGCGGAATTATTATGGGCTTTGCCGCGACGGGTTCGCCGACTCAAACGGTGAGCTGCCGCTGCCCGCCCTGGCGATGCTCATCCCCGCCCACGACAACTGGCGCGCCGACATCCCGCTGATCGTGCAGAGGGCCCTGTTCTTCTTGCTGCGCCCCGTGGCCTGGCTGCGCGGGTTTAAGGCGACCTATTCGCAGTACGCCGCACCGCCACGCTCAGATCTCCGGCTGAAGGCCATCGTCTGTGACGGGTGTTCGGCTGGGGTGGGTGACGAGCAGGTCGATCACCCAGTCGTCGCCTAACCACGGCAGCTCGCCCAAGATCTCCCTTCGGTGGCGGAGGCGCTCGCGGTATTGGCCACGAGAGACGATCATGTGGCCGCGTAGGGTGGGGGCGGGGAGCAGGGTGACGCCGTCTGGCCCCGAGGGCGCAGGGGAGGGGGGCGCGAGGCGCATAAAGATGAGCGGCCCGTCGGGGACGACGACGGAGAGCCGCAGCTCCTCCTCGCTCACGCTGAAGCCCCGCGCCCTCAGCGCGTCGGCCTTCGTGGCCTCCAAGACAAGATCGTCGAGATCGTTGTCCCAGGCGAGGAGCTTCTCCCGCAGCGAGAGCACGCCGAACACGAGGCGGTGGCGCATCCCCTCGGCGAGCTCTTGGGCCACGCCCGGCCCCAAGGTGAACGCCTCGTCAAACACCCGGGTGTGGCGCGCCTTTGACGCCCGCCAGTCGGGGGCGTGGCGCGAGTCGACGGCGATGTAGTGCCCAAGATTGAAGTCGGTGTAGACCGTGTCGGTGCGCTCCACGCGGATGGCGGCGCCGCAGGCCTCGCAGGCGTAACGCTGGAACTCGCCCCGCAGAATGGCGGCGCGCACCTCGGGCAGCCGCGTGACGTGGAGCCCCTTGATAATTGGCTTCGTGAAGGGGCTGCCGCAGCTTGGGCAGCTCAGGGTCGGATGAAAAAACGTGCTCACGCGAGGGCTCCTTGGGGCGCCGACCCCCAGGGTGTGCGGGTCGGGTGAGGCGTGGGTGGCCTAATCAGAGCGCGCTTGCCGCCTCCCGCGCCTGCTGCGCGAGGGTCTTCTCGACGCTGCTGGTGGCCGCGCGCCCAAGCGCCGCCTTCGCCGCCTCGCCGCCGGTCTCGCGCAGCGCGAACACCATCTTCATCCCCGCGGCGAGGTCGAGCTCTTTGATGAGGGCCGCCTCAAGGGCGGGGATGGCCTCGGGGGAGCGGATCTTCCCCAAGGCCTCGGCGGCGTCGGCGCGCGCGCCGGCGTAGGGGTCGGCCAACAGCGCGATCAGCCCGGGGACGGCGGCCTGGGAGCCCCGCTCGCCAAGGGCCTTCGCGGCGCCTTGTTTCTCCTTTCGGCTGCCCTCTGTGAGGAACCGCAGCAGCATCGCCTCTTGGTCACCCGCGCCCAGGAGCTCGTCTAAGGGGGTGCGCGTCACCGTGGCCGGTGCGCCGTCGCGGTGGGTGACCTGCACCTGCACGGGGCCGAAGCCGGGGGGTTGGCCCATCCAGAACGTCAGCACCCGGGCGCCGTCGGCGGCGGTCACCAGGGCGGGGGCGCTCACCACGGCGCGGGCCTCTGGGGGCAGGCGCGTCACCTCGGGGCTCTGCGGCGTGAGCACCACCGCGGGCTGGACACCCGCGAGGGCGGCGGCGGCCGCTTGGTCTGCCGTGGCGCTCCCGAGCACGCTCGCCCAGTCACCGGAGCCGTCGAGGCCAAGAGTAGGGGTCGTTTTGGCCATCATCTCCTCTGGAGCGGGGGGCGCGCCGTTGACCCCACATCCGAGGAGGCTCACGGCGCTCACGATCACGAAGGAACACCACGACGCTACACTCATCTCGTCATCCGGTCGCTTGAATCCCCGAGGCGTTGGCTTGGCTCACGCCAGGGGCGGTTCCATCAGTGGACGTGCCGTCGGGCGGCGCGTAGGGTTGTCGATCCACGATACACGAAGCGAAGAAGGATTTGACGGGCGCGTTGAGGCTGCCACCCCAGAGGCTGTGGTCGGTGTAGCCGGCCTCGTCCTCAAAGTACTCCGCGTAACAGTTGGCGAAGAACTCCTTCTCGGACATCGCGGAGTAGTTGTCACCCGTCGCGACGATCGCCGTCTCCGCGTTGCCCGAGAAGTAGTAGGGCTTCTTGTACCAGTGATTCCAGAAGTATTTGCCGTTCGCCCCCGTGGGCATCGCGGCGTAGTTGTCGTACCAGCGGTTCGCCGAGAGGCGAAAGCAGCTCAGCACCGCGGGCTTCATCGCCGCCCACTGGCGATCGAGGTCGCTGGCGGGCGCGGCGGGGTCGGGCAGGGTGGTGGCCGCGGTGAACGAGGGGCTGCCGCCGGTGTGCGCCTCCAGCATGTCCAGCACGGCGGACTTCTGGTCGTCGCCGAAGTCTTGCTCGGCGCCAGCGCTGTCGGTCCACTTCTCGGGCCAGCCGCCCAGGGTGTTGATGAGGGACTCCAGGCCAGCGCGACCGCCGCCGGAGTACCAGAAGCCGATGGAGCTCTGAAGCCAGGCGTTCACCGTGCCCGCGAGCTGATCGTGCACCGCGTGGCCGACCTCATGGCGCACGGTGTGGCCGAGGCGGTCGGGCTGCCAGGTCGCCGTGCGCAGGCCCTCGCCGAGCTGGATGGTGTCTCCGCCCGACCAGAAGCCGCGGTCGCCAGAGATCGCCTGGAAGGCGCTCAGGACGGTGTTGTCGCTGACGTCTTGGTCGGGCAAGAACTCCAGCTCATCCCACACCGCGCGGATGTTCTCCACCGTCCAGTTG
Organism: Deltaproteobacteria bacterium; assembly: GCA_016717595.1. Taxonomy (GTDB): domain Bacteria; phylum Myxococcota_A; class UBA796; order UBA796; family CAJQPC01; genus JADKFE01. The sequence goes on from JADKFE010000001.1 coordinate 53,627, forward strand.
ATCTCCCGCGCGCCCGAGGAGAACATGTAGCCGAGCCAGTTGGTGCCCTCGCCGTCGGCGGTCTCGTAGCGGCCGCTCAGCGTGTGGTTGAAGCGGTGCTCAAACAGGAGCTTGGCGCCGCTGACGTCGGCGTGGTCCTTGAACCGGCGGAGCGCGGCGCGGGTGCCGGCGACGAGGCCCGAGCCCTTGGGCAGGTTGTCGAGGAGGCGGCTCCAGCCCAGGTCGCTGAGGTGGCCGACGATGGGGGCGACGTCGGCGATCGTGGCGTGGCCGAGCTCCTGCGCGGCGGTGTTGGCGTCGCAGGCGTCGAGGATCCACTCCACGAGGCCGCGGTTTCGCCCAAGCGCGGCGGTCCACTGCGCGGAGTGCAGCAGGCGCGCGAACAGCAGCAGCGGCGAGGTCTCGAAGTTCTCCCGGGCTTGGTTGAGGAGCCCGTCCGAGGCCAGGAGCTGCTGAAGGTCGCTCTCGGTCGCCGTGGCGAACAGGCTCTGCCACGCGGCCGCGCCGCCTCCGCCGCCCGCGCGCTGGAGCCAGTACACCTTCCAGGCGAGGTTCATCCCCAGGGCGTTCACCGCGGTGAGCATCTCTTGGGCGTTGAACGCCCCGGCGAGGGCCCCCATCAGCGTCTGGTCGTCGCGGGCGGTCACCTTGTCGCCCGGCGGGAGCTGGTTGATCAGGCGCAGGCACTCTGTTTCGTCGACGTCGCCGATCCAGTTGCCTTGGGAGGCGCGGCGGAGCTGCTCTAAGGGGGTGCCGCCCTCTTCGTCTCGGGCGAGGGCGGGCGCCTTCTGGCGGATCTCGGGCGCGGGTTTGCCCTGCTCGAAGGCCTGGGCGACGGCCTGGGCCTCAAGCTCCGCGGGGTGATCCGGGGTGGTCTCGCCGGGGGCGACGCCGTTCTTCAACCGCTGAACATGGTGCGCGGCCTCGTGTACGGCGCTGACGTCGTTCATCGGCCCCGCGCTCTTGGCCTCACCCTCGCTGTACGCGCTCTCCGAGCCGATCTCGCCCATCTCTTGGGCGCCGCCTTGGGTGAACGAGAGGTCACCCAGGGGCATGCCGAAGAACGCCTCCAGGCGATCCAGGCGTCCACCCCGCGCGCCGGGAGGGCGCCGCCGCCAGCACCGCCACCGCCGCCGCCACCGCCGCCGCCGCCCGAGGCGCGCCGAGGGCTGATCTTGGGCGGCTTGGTTGCCCTCGGCCGCTTGAGGGCTCTCCCGCTTCGATGCTCTGCTCAGGAGAGCGCGCGTTTCCTTCTGACCGCCCGCGGGTATTTGTAGTGCCACCGTTCACCGTCCTGGATGTTGTCGTCGTGGTGAAAGGGTAGCCTGGAAACAGCAAAATGATAAAAATTTTAGTGGTATAGGCTCATTTTTCTGGCGCTTGTGGTTCGCGCGAAGCGGCGATCTCGCGGGTCCGCGGGGGCTGGGGTTGAGGCAGCGCCCTCCCTCGGCGTCATCGGCCTCGTGCTCCCGCACGCCGTGACCTCAAGGGCTGCGCCCTCACGATTCCGGGATCCTAGGCGAGCCGCGCCCCGACTCAGCCCCCAAGCCCCAACACCAGCGCTTCAACCAACGCCGCCGTGCGCGCCGGGTTCACCTTCGGCCCGCGCGTCTGGCTCACAAACCGAACGCCACACAGAGGATACCCCTCGGAGAGCGCCGGCCCCATCGTCTCCAGCGCCGCGATCGACGCCGCGTAGGCGCTCAGCGGAGGCTCCTCTTCAGTGAGCAGCACCGCGAGCCCGGGCTCGGTGAGCTGGGCGGCGAAGGCACGAACCAGGCGCGCGGGCGCCACGGCGTTCACCTCCAAGAGCCGCCGCAAACCCTCCGGTGACCAAGGGTCCTCGACGTCGGACGCCAGGGGGCGGCGCACGGCGGCGTTCACCAAGAGGGTCACCGGCCCGGCGAGGTCCAAGAGCAGGGCCGGGTCACGGGTGATGTCCCAGGGCAACGCCCGCGCGCGCAGGCCGCGGGCGAGGCGGGTGAGGGGGTCGGGGCGACGGGCGGCGAGCACCAGGCCAAACCCCAACGACCTGAGGTGACGACAGATGGCGGGCCCAAGCTGCCCCGTGGCGCCGACCACCAAGGCGCGGCGCTCGCTCACGGGGCCTCCACGGTGTCGCCGTCAAACGGCGGCGTGTCGATACAGAGGATCGAGGCGATGTGGGCGGAGGGGTTGTGGTAGCCGTGAACCTGACCCCGGCGCCAGTGGCGGCGGTGGCCCACGGGCAGCGGCACGTCGGGCTCAGCGTCCTGCGCGCCCCAGAGGCCCGGGGAGAGGGTCAGCTCACTCTCGACGAGCTGGCGGTGAGAGTGCCGGGGCAGCACGGCGCCGGGCAGCAGGTTCAGGCGGTAGAGCGCGAGGCGGCGGCTCTGGTCGATGAGATCGACGCTGCCCCAGGGCTTCACCTCTTGGGTGTAGGACTGCTCGGCGGCCCGGGACTCGACGGCCACCCGGGCGAGCACCCCGCCGGGCAAGGCGTTGGGTTTGCTCAGGCGAAGGCTGGCCCAGGTGGCGGGCGGGCGCGGGCTCGTCGGCGGCGGCGGGAGCAGGAGCATGCGCAGCAGCGCCCGGGCGGCGGTCTCCAACAGCAAGAAGCGCCCGGCTTGAAGCACAAAGGTCACCTCACGCTCCAAGGCGCCGTAGTCCCAGGTCTGCTGGAGGTCCTCGTGGTCGGCCGCGCCCCCGGCGTCGATCTCCACACAGAGCTCCACGTCCAGAGGCTGCGGCTCCCCGCGCTCTCGGGTGAAACACCCGATGAGACACTCCACACGAACACCCTCAATCGAGATTCGTGCGCGCATCAGCCCTCCCGCGAGAGCTGGCTGACCAGACGACCGCCATCGACGTTCAGCGTGTGCCCGGTGACGTACGGCGCCTGGGTGATCAAGAAGACCACGGCGGCGGCGATGTCTTCAGCGCGGCCCTCTCGGGCCAGGGGGACGGTGCTCAGGATGGTGGCGCGCTCGGCGGCGGGCATCTCGACGGGGAAGAGCACCGCGCCCGGGGACACGGCGTTCACCCGCACCCGCGGGGCGAGCTCCGCGGCCAAGCAGCGGGTGAGCATGAGGATCCCGGCCTTGGAGACGCTGTAGTGCGCGAAGCCCGGCTCGGGGCGCTCGCCGCCGATGTCGCCGATGTTCACCACCGCGCCGCCGCCGGTCAGCGTGGACTGGGCCAAGGAGGGGGCGAGGGCCTGGATGAGCAAGAACGGCGCCCGGGTGTTCACCGCGAGCATCTGCTCCCACTCCGCCAGGGTGATCTCGGCCAAGGCGCGGCGCTCGTACAAGGCGGCGTTGTTCACCAGCGCGTCGAGGGGCCCAGACGCCAGGGCCTCGGCGGCGAGGCGCGCGCAGTCTTCAGCGCTGGAGAGATCGGCCTGGAGGATCTCCACCCGGCGCCCCAGCGCCCGGGCCTCCGCCGCGACGGCCTCGGCGCCGTCCCGGGAGCGGTGAACATGCAGGGTGAGGTCGAAGCCCGCCTGGGCGAGCTGAAGGGCCGTCGCGCGGCCTAAGCGCACACCGGCGCCGGTGATGAGGGCTCTCATCGGGGGCTTGTATCCTGCGCCCAGGCCGAGCACCGCCTACGAATCAAGACTCAGGTATGCTGTCTCCGTCTTCCGCCCAAGGAGCCGAGACATGGACCCAAACACCCTGAGCCCCGCCGCCCTCGTCGATCCGCTCTTCGCCCTCACCATGGGCCTCGCCCTGGCGGCCACCTGCGGGCTGCGGGCGTTTCTGCCCCTGTTCACGCTCAGCGGGCTCTCCTTGGCGGGCAAGGTGAGCCTGGGCGCGGGCTACGACTGGATGGGCACCTGGCCCGCGGCCTTGGCGTTCGGGGTGGCCGTGGTGCTGGAGCTCGTCGGCGACAAGTTCCCCGCCGTAGACCACGCCTTAGACGGCCTGGGCGTGGTGATCAAGCCCGTCGCCGCCACCTTGGCCACGGCGAGCATGATCACCGGCATGGACCCGCTCCTCGCCGCGGTGGTCGGGCTCATCACCGGGGGCGTGGCCGCCGAGGTCATCCACCTGGGCAAAGCGAAGCTGCGGCTGGCGTCCTCGGCGTTCACCGGCACGATCGGCAACCCGATCTTGAGCGTGCTGGAGGACATCGCGGCGTTCTTCGCGGTGCTGGTCGCCGTGCTCTTGCCGGCGTTGGCGCTCTTCGGGATGTCGCTGTTCGCCTTGTTTCTGGTGCGGCGCTGGCGGCGTAAGGCGGGGATGGCCGCGGCCTCTTCAGCTTAGGGCAAAAGCTCCCCCGCAAGATCCTCCCCAAACCGCGCCCGCAGCGCCTCAGCGCTGAGCCCCTGCCCCAACAAAAACATGAGCTTCGTGAGGCTCGCCTCAATCGTCATCGGCCCCGCCGAGAGCGCACCCTGGGCCTGGGCGGCGGCGCTGCCCTCGTAGCGGCCAAGCTCGACGGCGCCATCCACACACTGGGTGTTCACGACGACCTGCACCCCTTGTTGGGTGGCGCGGCCGATGGCTTCAGGCCAGCCGCGCTGGGGCACGTTGCCCGCGCCGAAGGCCACGAGCACCACACCTCGGGCGCCGGACTCAACGAGCAGATCGAGGAGCTTTGGCGGCGCGCCGGGGAAGAGCCACAAGACGGCGACGTCCTCACAGAAGCCGCTGCGCAGGGTGAACGGGCCCCGGGGGCGGCGTGGGGTGTGCTGGGGCACGACGTCGGCGCCCATCTTCACCAGGGGAGGGAGGTTCGGCGAGGCGAAGGCCGCGTACGACTGCACCGAGACCTTCGTGCAGCGGTTGCCGCGCAGCAGCTCATCGTTGAACCAGACGGTGACCTCGGGCACGTCCATGGTGGCGCTGATGCTGGCGTGGATGAGGTTGTTGCGGGCGTCGGTGCGCAGCTCGGCGATGGGGCGCTGGGCGCCGGTCAACACGACGGGCTTGGGCAGACCGTCGAGCAGGTACGAGAGCGCTGAGGCCGTATACGCCATGGTGTCGGTGCCGTGCAGCACCACGAAGCCGTCATAGTCGTGCAGCCGGGCGGCGATCAGCGCGGCGAGGCCCTCCCAGTGCCGCGGCAGAAGATCTGAGGAGTCGAGGTTACACAGCACCTCCCCCTCGATGTGAACGAGCTCCTCTAAGCCCCGCACGAAGGGCAGCACGTCTTCAGCGTAGGCGCTCGGCGCCAAGGGCCCCGGGTCGCCGCGGCTGGTCATGCCCAGGGTGCCGCCGGTGTGAAGGAAGAGCAGGCGCTTGTGGGACATCGGCGCCTCAGGGCGAGAGGGGCGAGCGGGCTCAGCCTAGGCTCAGTACGGGTAGAGCGTCTCGTCGAAGCAGACCCCGGCGGCGAGATCTTCGCAGGTGGCATCGGCGACGCAGCGGCGCGACTCTTTGTAGGCCTCTCGCAGCTCGACGTCGTCCCAGTCGTCGTAGACGGCCTCTTGGTAGAGGCAGTCTTCAGTGCAGGTGTCGCCGGTCATGCCGTAGACCTCAAGCGCCTCGCAGTTGAACAGGCGGCGGCAGGTCTGGTCGCAGGAGGGGGTGCAGCCGCCGAGGCTGAGCGAGGCGGCGAAGACGGCCAGGGCCCCTACCAGATGGGCGCGCAATAGCCCTCCTCAAGGCGCTCACAGTCCGAGGCGGTCACACACTCCATCCACACCGCGGCTTGGGCCTCGTTGTCGAGGTCGATGCTGACGTCGGAGCCTTGGCGGGTGTAGGGATCGTAGGTGCCAAGCTCACCGGGCTGATCGAGGGCGTCCTCACAGAAGACGAGGCAGTCGTCCAGAAGCTCGGTGGTGGAGCGGCCAGGGCGGGGGATGCCGCAGTTGTTGACCAGCTCTCCCTCGATGTTCTGGTTGCCGTCACCATAGATGTACTGGCAGGTGTTCTGGCAGTTGGGGCGGCCGCAGCCGGTCAACGTGGCGAAGAGGAGGACGAGCAGCACGGACCACTCCTGCGTAGGGACTCCCAGGGTATTTAACGCCTCGCGGCGCGTCAACCGCCGCCGGGCAAAGCTTCGGTCAGCGCGCCGCCGCCGCGCCGCCTGTGCGATACTCCCCGGCGGTGGGTCCCCAAAGACGGGGGCCCCCTGGAGCGCCCCCTGGTGCATGTCTTGCACGTCACGCCGTACTTCCCGCCGACCTGGGCGTATGGCGGGATCCCCCGGATCGTGCATGGCTTAAGCCGCGCCTTGGCTCGGCAAGGAGTGGTCAACAGCGTGTGGACCACGGACGCCTTGGACCACCGCCGCGCCCAGGTGCCGCCGCGCCGCGGCCTGGACGGCGTCGAGGTCTTCGTGAGCCCCAACCGCTCAAACCGCCTCGCCTATGAGCACCAGCTCTTCTTGCCCCAAGGGGGTGAGGCCACCCTAGAGGCCCTGCACAACGAGCGCCCGGTGGACCTGCTGCACCTGCACGGCCATCGACACCTGCTCAACAACGTGGCCTTGGCCTTCGCCCGGCGTCATGGTCTGCCCTACGTCTTCACGCCCAACGGCACCCTGCCCCGGCATGAGCGAAAGGTGGGCGTGAAGCGGGTGTGGGACTGGCTCTTCGCCGACGCCGTCCCCCGGGGCGCGGCGCGCATCATCGCCGTGTCTCGGGCGGAGCTCGGCCAGCTTCGCCGGGCGGGCCTGCCGCCAGATCGGGCTCGCCAGATCCCCAACGGCCTCTCTCTGGAGGAGTTTGAGGAGCTGCCCGCGCCGGGGACGTTTAAGGCGCGCTGGGGCGTCACAGGCCCGATGGTGGCCTATCTGGGCCAGATCTCCCCGCGCAAAGGCGTGGATCACCTCGTCGCGGCGTTCGGGGGTGGGGCCATCCCCGGGGCCACCTTGGTGATCGGCGGCAACGACATGGGCGGGCTCGCTCAGGCGAAGGCCCAGGGCCATGACGGGGTGATCTTCACGGGCTTGTTGGAGGGGCCCGAGCGGCTGGCGCTCTTGGTGGACGCCGACGTGCTCGTCTACCCGTCAACGGATGAGGTGTTCGGCCTCGTGCCCTTTGAGGGGCTCCTGTGCGGCGCGCCGGTCATCGTCGGCGGGGACTGCGGCTGCGGCGAGCTGATCGCCGAGGCCGGCGCGGGGCTGCTCGTGCGTCACAGCGACGTGGAGGGCCTCCGCGAGCGGGTGAGAGCGCTTCTGGGCGACCGGGCCTCGGCGGAGGTCATGGTGCGGCGCGGTCGGCGGTACATTGAGCAGCACCTCAGCTTTGAGCGTGTGGCCCGCGACCACGCCGCGCTCTACGCCGAGGTGCTCGCTGAGGCCAGACGAGAGCCCGGACCCAAGGCAGGAGGCCGCCGTGAACCGTCGTGAGGCAACGCTGTGGTTGACCTGGGCCGCCCTGTTGGCGCTCACCTTCGTCGCCTACAACAACATGCTGCACGGCGAGTTCACCTACGACGACAAGGTGGAGGTGGTGGGCAACCGCACGCTGCGGTTTCTTGAGGAGTGGCGGCTGGTGCTCGCCTACAACTGGTCGCGGCCGGTGCTCATCGCCACCTACGCGCTGAACTACCGCCTCGCGGGCCTCGATCCTTGGCCCTACCACGTCTTTGATCTGGTGCTCCAGGGCGTAAACGTCGGCGTCGTGATGCTGCTGGGCCTGCGGATCTTCGGGGATCGGCCCGGGGCGCTGTTCGCCGCGGCGGCCTCGGCGGCGCTGTGGGGCGTTCACCCGCTCAACACCGAGGCCGTCTCTTACGTCACCGGGCGCAGCGAGCAGCTCGCCGGGGGCCTCATGCTCTTGGCCTGCCTGGGCTTCGTGAGCTGGCGGCAAGAGGGCGGGCTTGGGCGCTTGGCCCTGTGCGGCGGGGCGACGGCGCTGGCGTTCTTCACCAAAGAGGTCGCCGTGGTGCTGCCCGTGGCGTTTTTGCTGCTGGAGTGGCTGGTGGTGCGAAAGGGTGCCTTGGGTGAGGTGCGCTGGCGAGGCCACCTCATCTGGATCCTCGCCCTCGTGGCGTTCTTCGCGCTGAGGCTGCGGGTGTATGGCGTGATCACCACGGATCTGCCGGACCTGCGCCCCCGCGACGTGCAGCTCTTCACCCAGGCCGAGGTGATCTGGCGCTATGTGCAGCTCGCGGTTTTGCCTGTGGGCCAGTCGGTGTTCCACGATCACCCGGCGACGGGGCTCACGGCGCGCTCCGCCTTGGCGGCGCTCGGGGTGCTCGGCGCGGGCGTCGGGGCGGTCGCCTTCGCCCGTCGGGCGCCGCTTTTGAGCCTGGGGGTGCTGTGGTGGCTGCTTTGCCTCGCGCCGTCGTCGTCGTTTGTGCCGCTGAAAGAGACGATGGCCGAACACCGCCCATACCTCGCGCTCTTGGGCCTGTGCTGGATCGCCGCCGAGGGCCTACGCCGCCTGCCGGGCTCCACGGGGTTGGGCGTTCTGTTGGCGCTGTGCGCCGTCGAGGTCGGGCTCACCCGGGCGCGCAACACCCTGTGGCAGACCGAGGTGGCCTTGTGGGGCGACGCCGTGAAGAAGAACCCACACTCTGCCGAGGCTTGGTATGGCTTGGGCGACGCCATGCGCCTCAAGTCCGAGCTGGCGGAGGCGGCGACGGCGTACCAGAGGGCCCGAGACCTCAACCCGGCGCTCCTCGACGCCACCAACAACTTAGGTCTGGTGCAGGCCCAGCTCGGCCAGCGCGACGAGGCCGAGGCCACCTGGCGGGGGCTGCTGCTGGAGTCGCCGACCTACTGCAAGGCCCACAACAACCTGGGCCTGCTCTACGCCCGGGAGGGCAAACCGCGCGAGGCCGCCGCCGAGCTGCGCACCACCTTGGCGTATTGCCCTGAGGACTGCCGCGCGCACCGGTACTTGGGCGAGCTGTACGGCATGCAGCTCAACGACCGAGAGAAGGCCGTGCTGCATCTGGAGGTGTTCTTGGAGCTGTGCCCGGCGGACCGAATGAGCGAAGACGTGCGGGCGCTGCTCAACAAGCTGACGTGGTGAAGGGAGGGGACGCGGGCCGCTCAGAACGTGCGCTGGCCCATGGCGTCGTGGAGCAGCTCGTCAACGGAGATGCTCAGGTCGGAGAAGAGGCTGGTGTCGTCGTCGTCCTCAGACAGGGCGAAGGGATCTTCGCTGAGACGCTCGACGTTCTCCGGGTCACAGGCGCAGCCGTCTTCACACTCGCGGCGGCGATCTCCGCCATCCGCGGGGGTGAGGGCGGCGGGGCCCAACAGGCCAAGGGCGACGGCTAAGGTCAGGGGATCGGCGGTGAGCTTCATGGCTTCCTCGACGCTTTGGGGCTTCTGGAGGACGAGATGCCTTCGGGTCGGCTTCGTTACGCGATGAGCGCCGAAAAATTGCGAGGACGCGCATCACGAGAGGCGGGATAGGATAACGTCCACCCCGAAGGACGCCAGCGAATGACCCTCTTCACCGTGTCTCTCTTCCTTCTCAACGCTTGTGGAGAGGCGCCGCCGAGGCCCGGCGCGCAGGTCGTGGCGCCAGAGCCCCCCGCGCCCGCCGAGGTGGTCGATCCCAAAGCCGACGCGCTGGCCCTGGCCAAAGCCACGGACGCGGGCGCACGTCTCGGCGCCGCGCTGAAGGGTCGGCTCACCCAGGCGATGCTCGAGGGCCCCGGCGCGGCGATGACGGCGTGCTCGGATGAGGCCCAGGGGCTCACCGCCCAGGTGCGCGGCGAGTCGGGGGCCCGGGTGGGCCGGGCGTCGCTGAAGCTGCGCAACCCCACCAACAGCGGCCCGGACTGGGTGCAGGCCTGGCTGACGGCGAACGAGGGCAAACCCGGCGCCGAGGCCGCGCTGAGCTCTGAGGTGACGACCACGCCAGAGGGCCGCTTCGCCCGGGTGATCCGCCCGATCACCGTCGAGGCGGGGTGCTTGACCTGCCACGGCGACCCCGCGGCGATCCCGCCCCCGGTCAAAGAGCAGCTCACCGCGCGGTACCCCCAAGACGCCGCCACGGGGTACAAGGTCGGTGACCTGCGCGGCGCGCTCTGGGCGGAGCTGCCCGTGAAGCCCGCCGCAGAGAACCCCGCCCCGGCGACCCGCCCCCGCGACGCCCGATCCCGTCGCCCCCACTCAGGAGGGATAAATGTCTTCCCCGAGCTTCCCCGAGCCCAGTCACAACCACCCCGGCAGCAGCTCGGACGCCTTAGACGCCGCGATCCGTCGCGTCGCCTCCAAGAAGGACGAGTGGGCCCAGCTCGGCATCCCCGAGCGGCTGGTGATCCTACGCCAGCTCCTCGCCGGGGTGCTCGACGTGGCCCCGGCCTGGGTGGCGGACGGCTGCCGGGCGAAGGGCCTCTCCCCGGATGAGTCTCTCGCGGGTGAGGAGTGGCTGGCGGGCCCGGCCACCACCGTACGAAACATCCGCCTGCTCATCGAGGCGCTCGAGGCCAAAGGCCAGCCGCGGCCTCCGGCGGTGAGCGCGCGGCCCAACGGCCAGCAGGTCGCCCGGGTGTTCCCCACGGGGCTCATGGACAAGCTCATGTTCGCCGGGGTCACCGCTGAAGTGCGTATTCAGCCCGGCAAACCCGCGAGCCAAGGCGCCATCTACCGCACCCCCAGCCAACAAGGCAAGGCCTGCGGGGTGCTCGGCGCGGGCAACGTGTCCTCGATCGCGCCGATGGACGTGCTGTACAAGCTGTTCGTCGAGAACGAGGTCTGCGTGCTCAAGATGAACCCGGTGAACGCGCACGTCGGGCCCCACATCGAGCGGGCCTTCGCCAGCTTGGTCGAGGCCGGCTACCTCGCCGTGGTCTACGGCGGCGTCGAGGTGGGCAAGGCGCTCACCAGCCACCCGCTCATCGACACTCTGCACATCACCGGCTCAGACAAGACCTACGACGCCATCGTCTGGGGCGCCACCCCCGAGGAGCAGGCCAAGAACAAGGCCGCGGGCACGCCGATCAACCCCCGGCCGTTCTCGGCGGAGCTCGGCTGCGTCACCCCGGTGCTCGTGGTTCCTGGCAAGTGGTCCGAGTCCGATCTCGACACCCAGGCCCGGCACGTCGTGGGCATGGTCACCCAGAACGCCAGCTTCAACTGCAACGCCGCGAAGGTGCTGCTCACGGCGAAGGGCTGGGACCAACGTGAGGCGTTTTTGGCCAAGGTGCGTGAGCACATGAAGCTCGCCCCGGCCCGGAAGGCGTATTACCCCGGCGCCCAGCAGCGTTTTGAGGGCTTCTTGAGCCGGTATCCCCAGGCCGAGCGGCTGGGGGAGGCCCGCGAGGGGGCGGTGCCCTGGACGTTTATCCCCAGCGTCGGCCAGACCCCGGATGAGTACGCGCTCTCCAACGAGGCCTTCTGCGGCGTGCTGACCGAGACGGCCCTCGACGCCAACGACGCCGCGAGCTTCATCGACCAGGCCGTGCCCTTCGCCAACGACCGCTGCTGGGGCACGCTCTCGTGCATGATCATCGTCGATCCCAAGACCGAGTCGGCCTTGGGCGAGCGCTTTGAGCAGGCCATCGACAACCTCCGCTACGGCGGCGTGGGCGTGAACGTCTGGGCGGCGCTGAACTACGGCCTCGTCTCGACCACCTGGGGCGCGTTCCCCGGGCACCCGCCTGAAGACATCCGCTCTGGCGCGGGCGTGGTTCACAACACCTTCCTGTTTGACCACCCCGAGCGCTCCATCGTGCGTGGCCCCTTCCGGCCCAACCCCAAGCCCGTGTGGTTCCCCGACCACAAGAACCTCAAGGCCGTGGGGGAGCGTCTGGTGGCGATGGAGGCGTCGCCGGGCATCGGCGGCCTGCTGAGCATCGCCTTGGCGGCGTTTAAGGCGTGAGTGTGCCCGCTGAGACGGTGTTTCAGGTGATCGGCGCCGGGCGCGTCGGCCTCGCCTTGGTGTCCATGGGCCCCGCGCACCTGCTTCGCCGGGGTGAGCCTGTGCTCGCTCAGGCGGGGCCCATCGCCGTCTGCGCCCGCAATGATGATCTTGAGGACGTCCTGCGCCTCGTCCCCGCGGATCGCCGTGGGGATCTCTGCTTCGTGCAGAACGGCCTGCTCGGGCCGTGGTTCACCGAGCGTGGGCTCCAAGACGCCACCCGGGCGCTGCTCTACTTCGCCGTGCCCAGCCGCGGCGCGGCGGCAGAGGATGGCGGCGGCACCGTCGTCACCGGGCCTTGGGCCGAGGCCCTCGTCACCCGGCTTGGCCAAGGCGGGGTCGCCGCCCAGGTCGTCGACGCCGCGCGGTTTGAGGCCGAGGCCGTGGAGAAGCTCTTGTGGAGCTGCGTGTTTGGCCTGCTCGCCGAGGTCTACAAGGCGCCGGTCGGCCAGCTCATCGTGGAGCGTCGCGGGGAGATCTCTACGCTCACCGATGAGCTCTTGGACGTGGCTGCAGAGGCGGGCCTGCCCCGGCCTCAGGGTGACGTCGTCGGGCGGCTCGTCGCCTACAGCGCGAGGATCCCCAGCTACCAGGGCGGGCTCAAGGAGCTGCCGTGGCGAAACGGCTGGTTCTTGGCGCGGCGGGTCACGCCCCTCCACGGCGCGCTGATGGCGCAGACGACGGCGGCCCGCTGATCAGCGCGGCCTCGTCGTCGATGAGCGGCACACCCTTGGCGCGAAGCAGGGCCGCGAACACGCCGTCGCCCCGCTGCACCTGGCCGTCGATGTGGGTGGTTCCGACGCCACAAGAGGGCGAGCGGGCCTTGAGCAAGGCGGCGTCGGGGGCACCCGCGAGGGCCCACGCCCGCTCGGCGCCCGCGCAGAACGCCGCGGTCACGTCAACGTCGTCGGCCTCACGCAGAACCTTGGCCTCACCGCGCCACACCGCCGCGCCGTCGCCGCCGCGTAGGTCGGCGCCAGGGCGAGGGGTGCCCAGGCCGCCGAGCTCTTCAGGGCAGACCGGCGCCCACTCCACGCCCTCGCCGAAGCGGGTGAGGGCGTCGGGTTTGGGTTTGGAGGCGCCGTCGTAGCGGCAGGCTCGGCCCAAGAGGCAGGCCGAGACGACGATCCTCAAGGGCCGCCGCCGTCGCCGTCGCTGCCGTCGGCCTTGGGCGTTGAGCCCGAGGCGACCACCCAGCCCGAGGTCTCTCCGGCGGAGTCGGTCACCATCGCCGCGAAGTCGTAGACGGTGTTGTACTCCAACGACTCGCCCACCTGCAGCTTGAGCAAGAAGGTCTCGGCCATGCCCGCGCAGGCGTCGGTGCCGGAGGTGATCACCTTCTCAAACCGGGCGGCGGCGGGGGTGGCCGCGCCGTCGCCGTCGTCCTCCCAGTACACGCCCAGCGTGATCTGATCGAGGTTCCCGTCGGCGTCTGTGGCGTCTACGGAGAGCAGCAGGGTGGGGTAATCTACGCCCTCAAAGGCGTAGAGCCCGCCGTTGGCGAGGGTCAACGAGACGGCCTCGGGGTTGGTCCCGCCGCACTGGGGCTCGTTGGTGTCGTCTCCGCCGCGGATCGGCGGCGCCTCGTCGTCGCTGTCTTCACCGCCGCTGCCTTTGCAGGCCACGGCCAAGGTGAGCGCCGTCAGAATGACGGGCCAACGTGTCAGGTTCAAGCGCATGTCACCTCCATCTAGCCGGGCAAGATAGCATAGGGATTCAGGAGACACCTTGGCGACGCCCACCCGCACCTACCGTTACCTCAGAAACCAGCTCGGCAGCCTGCGCCGGGTCTACTGGCAAGGCAACACCATCACCCGCCGGGGCGATCTCGGCGCCCGCGAAGAGACCGTGCTCTTGCTGCACGGCTTTATGCAGACCCGCGCGGTGTGGGAGGTCATGGAGGATCGCCTGCGCTGCGACGGCTTCGGCGTGCTCTCGTTCGACCTCGGCGGGCTGTTTTACCGCTTCAACACCCGGCCCATCAGCCAGCTCAGCTCGGCCATCGCCGAGAAGATCGAGGGCATCTGCGCCCGATATGGCGTGCGTCAGCTCCACGTCATCGGCCACAGCAAGGGCGGGCTCATCGCCCGGCACTATGTGCAGCACCACGGCGGCGCCAAGCGGGTGAAGAGCCTCGCCACCTTAGGCACGCCCCACCACGGCACCCCGACGGCGCTCCTCGGCGTGGCGATGTTCGGCGGCGGCTTGCTCTCCAAGAGCCCCTTCGAGATGTTGCCCAAGAGCTCTTTTGTGCGCCTCTTGGCCAAAGACACCTTCCCCGCGCAGATCCCGCTCACGTCGATCTTCTCACGCACGGATCTGGTCTGCCCGTACTGGAGCGCGCGGCTTCTGCCCAAGCAGGGCGAGGTGAACCTTCGCAACGTCGAGCTGACCGGCCTCGGCCACACCGAGCTGGCCTATGACATGGGCGTCTACCGCCACGTTCACGAGCACCTGCAGCGCGCCGTGGCCTTGTGGAAGGAGCGGGCGGTGAACACCCCGCCGCGCTGAGGGAGCGGCGGGGGCCGGCCGGCTACTTGTCGGCGTCGAGGCAGCAGCGGAAGGTGAGGCTGCCTTCAGAGAAGTCCATGCTCTCATCGACGAAGAAGGCGCAGCGGGTGCCGCGCTCGGCGTTGCCGCGCATGCCGCCCTTGGCCAAGAACCGGCTGGTGGACTTGCCCGCGGGCGTAGACGTCCACTCGCGGAAGCCGCCGGAGAGGTCGTAGGCGCCATAAGGCGACATGCAGTCCGTGCGCTCACCGGCCTTGTAGGCCTCTTCCATGCCGCCACCGCACATCGTCGGATCGTGGGTGTCGCCGTAGCTGTAGATCTGGTTGGAGGGGCCCTTGCAGGCCTTCTCCCACTCAAGGGCCGAGCACAGGCGTTTGCCGACCTTCTCGCAGGCCTCGACGGCCTCTTTGTGAACGACCTTGCCCACGGGCGCCTGACCGGCGCGGTTGGGGAACTCGTAGCGGTCCATGAAGTACGCGGGCACTTCAGTGACGCCGCGCAGGGGCTCCGCGGGGTTCACCAAGGAGGGATCTTCCCCGGCGAGGCGGCCCTGGATGAAGGTGCCGCCGGGGACGTAGATCATGTCGGGATGTCTGGCGAGCATCGCCTTGATCTCCGACTCCGAGGGGATCGGGTTCGCCGCCTGCACCTGGCGCCGCACGACCTCGTCTTGAAGCTTCGCCTGCTCCATGGGATCGCGCTGGGAGGTGAAGTAGAAGTAGCCGCCGATGCCGAGCACCGCGAGCAAGGCCACGCCCACAGCGGCGATGGTGCCGCGGTTGGTGCCGCCGCTGCCGACCTCTTGGGCGTCGGGGCCCAAGGCGCGCTTGATGTCGAGGATCATGTCGTGGGCGGAGGGGTAACGATCCCCAGGCTCGGGCGAGAGCGCCAGCTCAACGACCTGATCGACGTGAGAGGGCAGGTCATCCCGCACCTGGGTGGGCGAGAAGAACGTGCCTTTGGGCACCTGCCCGCAGAGCAGCTCATAGAGCAGCACACCGACGGAGTAGACGTCCGCCTGGGGTTTGCCCGCCTGGCTGTACGAGGCGAGCTCTGGGGCGAGGTACGAGGTGTCGCCCGCGGAGTCGTAGCGGTCGCCCATGAGCTCGGGGGCGAAGAAGTCGGGCACGCCGAGATCGGTCACCTTGATCGTGCGCACGACGCGGCTGCCGCCAGGGCCCGAGCGTTGGGTGGTGACGAGGATGTTCTCGGGCTTCAGATCGCGGTGCACGATGCCCGCCTCGTGGCCGGCCTGCACCGCCTCCAGGACCTTGATCACGATCTGGCAGGAGTCCAAGAGCGTGAACGTGGTGCCCGCGGTGATGGCGTCGTCGATCACCCGGCGCAGGTTCTCGCTCTTGAAGTACTCCTCGGTGATGTACCAGAGGCCGTTGTGCTCGCCGATCTCGCCGTAGCGGATGAGGTTCGCGTGGCGAATGTTCTTGGCCCGGTTGAACCCGTCCTTGAGCTTGTCGGCGGCGCCGTCGCCCTTGAGGAACTCCGGCTTCAGGAACTTGATGACGACATGGCGCCCGGAGGCGATGTGGCGCGCGAGCCACGAGCCGCCGAAGGTGCCGATGCCGAGCTGCTCCTCGATCTCATACTTGCGCGAGATCACGTCGCCGCGCGCAAAGTTAAGGGGTGTCTCCTCGGTCACTTCGTCACTCCGCGCTGGGTCCGGGTCGGACACGCCGCGCTCTCGGCGGGTTTGGGGCGACCCTATCACAGCCGCAGCCGAGACACCAGACCCCCCGCCGGTCGCTGGGTCAGCGCGTGGCCTCAGCCCCGCCCCACAAAGAAACGGAGCACTCCCAATGCCCTGCGGCGTAGGCCCGCGAGGCTCAGGCGATCCCCGAGCAAGGTGTGCGCGACGAGCCCCGACCACATCGTCGCCGCCGCGAGCACCAAGGTGAGGCCGAAGATCAGCCCCAGCGGCAGCCCCCACACCGGCGCGGCGGGCGCGGTGATGAGGATCGCCCCGGCGATGAGCAGGGCGCTGGCGCACAAGGCCAAGGAGAGGCGAAACGCGGCGGAGCCTAAGGCGTCGGTGAGCCGCTGGGCGTCGGGGTCTCTCGCCTCGATGCGGATCGCGCCGCGCTCAAGGTCCATCAAGAGCTGGCTCACCTGCAGCGGCAGGCTCTTGAGCCCTCCTTGGGCCTGGAGCAAGGCCCGCAGGCCGTCGGCGCGCAGGCGCTCGGGGCTCAGGCGCTCGGAGAGGCGGCGCGCGGCGTGGGGTCGAATCAAGTTGACGGGATCTTCGCCTGGGGCCAAGGCGCGCAGCACGCCGTCGAGCAGAGAGACCGCGCGGGCGAGCAGGGTGTACTCGGGCACGAGGCTCAGGCGGTACCGAGAGGTCAGCTCGACGAGGTCCAACAGCGAGCCGCGCTCGGAGAGCCGGGCGTAAGACGCGCCCTTGTAGCGCATCATCAGCCGCTCAATGTCGCCCTTAAACGCCCGCAGATCGAGGCGGCCTTGGGCCCCGCCCGCGCGGTGAAGCGTGAGCGCCAAGGTCTCGGCGTCCTCAAACACCATCGCCGCGAGGAGCGTCACGAGGGTGTCCTGCATCTCCGCGGTCAACGAGCCGCAGAGCCCAAAGTCGAGCCAGCACAGGCGCCCGTCGCGCAGCACGAGCAGGTTGCCGGGGTGAGGATCCCCATGAAAGAAGCCCTCATCAAAGACCTGGCGCACGCTGAGATCGACGATGAGCCGGGCGAGGCCCGGGGCGCGGGGGTCGTCCGGCGTGATGGCCGAGAGCGGCTCGCCGTCCACACGCTCCATGACGAGCACCCGGCGGCTGCACCACGGCAGGAGGATCTCCGGGACGTAGGCCTCGGGGCTCCGGGCGAGGGCCGCCCGAAACCGCGCGGCGTTCTGGGCCTCGATGGTGAAGTCGAGCTCCTCCAGCACCGCGCGCTCAAGCGCCGTGACGATCGCCTGGGGCGTGTACAGGCCGGGCAGCTCCACCCGGCCCTCCAAAAGCCCAGCGAGGGTGTGCAAGATGTGGAGATCCGAACGAATCACCCGCTCGATGCCCGGGCGCTGCACCTTCACCGCGACGGGCCGCTCCACCCCTTCAGCCACCCGCAGCGTGGCGAGGTGAACCTGGGCGATGGACGCTGAGGCCACGGGCCGCTCGTCAAACTGGGAGAAGGTCAGCTCCAGCGGGCCGCCGAGCGCCTCCTCCAACACCTGCTTCACGCCCTCCCAGGGAGCGGCGGGCACATGATCCTGGAGGCCCCGAAGCTCCTCGATGAGCGCGGCGGGGGTGATGTCGGGGCGCACGCTGAGCACCTGGCCGAGCTTCACAAAGGTCGGGCCAAGCTCGACCAAGGCGTCTCGGGCGCGGGTGGCCCAAGGCGCGGCGGCGCTCGCGGCGGGGCCTGACGGCGTGGCGCTGAGCCCCGCGGCCTGCACCAGCCCACCAAAGCCGTGGCGGGCGAGCACGGCGGTGATCGTGCTCAAGCGGCCCAGGTCACGCACGTCGATCGGTGGCATCCCGGAGAGCATAGCCCATCCGCGGACCGGTCACGCCTAGGCCGGGGGGAGCACGCCGCGCCGCTCAAGCTGGGTGAGCAGCCGGAACACGACGTCTCGGTGGTCACGCTGCTCACCAAACCCCAACGCGCGGGCGGGCGCGAGGTCGTAGGTCACATCCCAGGTCACCACCATCGACTGATGCAAAAACAACAGCGGCATGGCCTGGCTCAGGGGCAGCGGCGGGAGGTTCGCCTTCTCCCGCGCCGCCGCCCAGACACGCTCGGGCTCAGCCACGAGATCGGAGAGCGCCTTCGCGCGTCTGGGCACCTCCCAGGCCATGCCGTAGCGCTGGGCCAGGGCCGGCCACATCTCCGCCCAGCGCCACGCCGGGCCGTTGCCGACCATCCACGCCTGCCCGGCGGCGGCCGGGGTCTGCGACGCCCACACCATCTGCGCGCCGATCAGCTCGGCGTCGGCGGCCTCCCAGCGGGCGGCGAAGGCGCGCTCCCCGCCAGGAAACACGAGGGGCAGGCCCGCCTCCCGCAAGAGCACCGCCCAGGCGCCCAGCGCATTCACGATGCTGTACGGCATGCCCTCGGCGGCGCCGAGGATGAAGTGGGGGCGGTGAATTGACCAGGTCCAAGGCGTTTTATTGGGCTCCCGGCTCCACAACGAGTCCTCGACGGCGAAGTACCACGAGGGCCCAGGGTGCCGCGGGCTGTCGGCGCGCACAGGCTCGGGGTAAGCGGGCCACAGATCCGGGCCGAGGTGAACGCCGCTGAGGCGACCGCCGGTGAGCAGCGCGACGTGGCGCAGGTCTGAGGCGCCCTCCGCGTGAAGCGTGTCCACGGCGTCGAGGAGCTGCCCGATCATCGCGGCGTTCTGGCCCTCGTCCACCAGCCCCGCGGCCTGGTTGATTCCGCCAAAGTACCAAGCCTCGGCGCCCGGGAGACGGCTGAGAATGGGCGAGAAGGGCCGGGCGAGGCGCAGCGCGGTCTGCATCGTGGCGGGGTGAAGCGCCTGCTCGGGCTGGCCCGCGCCGGGGTGACGGTGCGCCGCGTAGTAGATCACCGTGGGCCGCGCGGCGCGGAGGGCCTCACGCACGCTCGCCGGATCCAGCAGATCCGCCCGAAGCCCGGTGACCCGGTCGGTGAGCTCAGGATCGACACGGCCGCTGCGCGACAACGCGAACACGGGCTCGGCCGTAGACCCCGCGAGATGGCGAACAAGACCGGCCCCGGCGACGCCGCTGGCGCCGATGACGAGGTGGCGGTCGGGGGCTGTGTCGTTCGCCATCGGCTCGCTCCGGCTCAGTCGATGACCTCGACCTCGTCCCGGCTCACCCGGGTGATCAGCGCCTTAAACGCCGCCGCGCGGTCGGGGAGCTCGTGGTAGACGTCGCGGAGCTGGCCCACGAGGTCCTTCGCCCGGCGAAACCCCGAGACGAGCTGCCCGGCGATGTCGGTCTGCGACCAGTACAAGAGCTGCAGCTCTTTGAGCGAGCGCCCCGAGGCCCAGGCGTGGCCAAAGAGGATCACGTCTGGGTCCCAGGTGGTCGTGAGCCCGGTGATCGCCTCGGCCTTCAACACCGGGGGCGAATACCGCACGTCGTTCACCCGCTTTGCGAGAGAGCGCAGCTCACCTTGCAGGTTTGTGCGAAGCTGGATGCCCTTGGGCAAAGAGTTGGTCATCGCGCAGAGGATGCCGAAGAGCTGCTCCGGGCTCATGTCCTCGATCACGCCGCTGAGCACGAGCTCTGTGGAGAAGATCTCCTCGATGCGGAGGTTGCGGAGCACCTTCGCCCCGGCGAGCAGCTCATCGTTCTCGCTGAGGTAGCCCACCTCAACGAGCATCATCCGCCGGGCCTCGAAGTCCATAAACGCCTTGTGGGCGGCCTCCTCGACGCGGTGCTCCAGGCGGCGCAGCTCTTTGCGCTGCTTCCGCTGGGCCGGGCGCAGGCCCTCGGCGGGGGGCTGGCTCGGGTCGTCCCCGGCGGCGCGGAGCTGCTCCCGCACCCGCTCGGCCTGGCCCTCAAGGCCCTTGGCCTGGGCGCGCATCTTGTACGAGAGGAAGCTCCGCTCCACGAGCGCCCGCACCTTGGCGCGGGGGTGGCGCTCCAACAGGCTCACCACCGAGTTAAAGCTCAGGTTGAACGAGGAGTTTACGCGCTCAGGCTCGCCGCTGATGTAGCGCTGTAACCACGGCGCGATCTGCCCGAAGTCTTTGAAGTCGGCCTTGATGACGACGTAGCCCTGGGCGTCCATGCCCCGGCGTCCGGCGCGGCCGGCCTGCTGCAGAAACTCACGCACGGTGAGCGGGTTGGTGCTGCGCCCGTCAAACTTCACGATGCTGTCCATGGCCACGGAGCGCGCGGGCATGTTGACGCCGAGCGCGAAGGTGGACGTGGTGTACAGCACCATGATCAGCTTACGCTCGTAGAGCTCCTCGACCAGGGCCTTGAGCTGAACGTGCAGCCCGGCGTGGTGGAAGGCGACGCCTTTGCGGTAGAGGCCCTCCAGCTCGCCGTCGACGACGTCGCGGCCCAAGGTCTCGATGGCCTCGTCGATGCGCGCGTGCAGGGCCGGGCGGTCGTCAAAAGGCAGCAACGAGCGGTTGAGCCGACGGCCCAAGCTGCGCGCGTACTCTTCAGCCAAGCGGCGGCTGTGCACGAAGTAGAGGTACGGCGCGAGATCCGGCATCAGCATCCGGAAGAGATCGCCGTGGCGGGTCTCGTCGTCGTCGGGGCGGCCGCGGCGGCGATCTCCGCCGCCCTCCTCACCGCCCTCATCCCGCCGCCGGCGCCGGGGGCCACGCACGTCGCCGCCCATCCGTTTCCAGCGCTGGAAGCCCTTCTCAAACTCCTTCGGCGACATGAGCCCGTGCTCACGCTCGCCGATGAGCAGCTCCAGAGGCACCGCGCGCTCACGCTCCTCGATGACGTGAACCGTGCGCCCGCGCACCTCGCTGAGCCAGTCGGCGAACTCCTGCAGGTTCGAGAGCGTGGCCGAGAGCCCCAAGACCTTCACCTCGGGGGGCAGGTAGATGAGCACCTCCTCCCAGACCGTGCCGCGCTCGCGGTCGTCCAAGAAGTGGATCTCGTCCAAGATCACCGCCGCGAGGTTCGGCGGGGCGCCGGTCTGGCCGTCTTGCCCGGCGTCCAGGAGCATGTTTCGGAGGATCTCCGTGGTCATCACGAGGCAGGGGGCCTCGCGGTTGATCACCAGATCGCCGGTGACCAGGCCCACGCGCTCTTCGCCGTGCATGCGGCGATAATCGCGGAACTTCTGGTTGGAGAGCGCCTTCACCGGCGCGGTGTAGATCACCGTGCGGCCCTCGGCGAGGACCTGGTCTACGACGCTGTCAGCGATGATCGTCTTGCCCGTGCCCGTAGGCGCGGAGACGAGCACGGAGTGCCCATCACGGAGCAGGTTGATCGCCTGCTCTTGGAAGGGATCTAGGGTGAGCCCACGAAGCTCCATTGACGTCCTGAAGCAAGAAGAGCCTCTTCACCGAAGCGAAGAGGCTCTCTGAGATGGTAGTCCCAACGGGAGTCGAACCCGTGTCGCTGCCGTGAGAGGGCAGTGTCCTAGGCCTCTAGACGATGGGACCAAGGTGTCGAAGTCCATCCCAAGTGGTAGTCCCAACGGGAGTCGAACCCGTGTCGCTGCCGTGAGAGGGCAGTGTCCTAGGCCTCTAGACGATGGGACCAGAGACCACTTGAGCGGATGAAGTGATGAGAAGTAGAGGGTGGTTGGGGCGCCAGGGCTCGAACCTGGAACCTACGGGGCCAGAACCCGTCGCGCTACCAATTACGCTACGCCCCACCGGGCGGCCTGTAGTTATCGGCGGGGCCCAGAGATGTCAAGTGGGCTTGGATCCCAAAGGGGCATCTTGGGGAGGAGCTTGGCTTGGGTCGGGGGCCTCCGTGGGCTCGCTCCACAGCGTACGAGCGGCCTCCAACGCCGTTCGTACATCCTGAGAGCGGGCGAGATCCGCCTCCACGAAGGCCAAGCCCTCCAGCAGCCAGGGGGCGAGGCCCGGCTGGCTCAAGGCGTAGAAGACGTGCCGCCCGTCGCGGCGATCGCGGACGATGTGGTGGCTCCGCAAGAGCGCGAGGTGCTGGGACACCCGCGAGTGGCTCACCTGGAGCACCTCAGCGAGGAAGTTGACGTCGTGCTCGCCCGCGCGCAGCTCCTCGACGATCCGCACGCGGTGCGGATGGGCGAGGGCGCTGAGCAGCTCAGCGAGCTCTTGGGTCGCGACGATTCGTGCAGCCATGTTCTTATATTTGCATATATGAAGGCGAAGCGCCACCGCCGAGCTTGAACGGGGCCACGATCAGCCGGTCTGGTTTGGCAGGTGATCGAGCTTGAGGCCGAAGGGCAAGAGCTGGACGTTCAGCGCCGTGATCGCGTCGTGCTCGGCGTCTTTGGCCTTGTTGTGCCGCTCGGCGGCGAGCTCAAAGGCCTCGACATCCCCGCCGGACCAGGCCTTAAACATCGCCTCATACGCCGCGGCACGATCGGCCCAGGCCCCAGCGAGGGCGGCGTGGGGCTCTGCGAGCGCGCCCTCGGCGACCACGGCCGCGGCGTCGGCGGCGAGCTCCTTCGCCGGGGGCAAGATCGCCTGCTCAAAGCGGCGGCCGAGGTCGTCTTCAGGGAGCGGCGCGCGCTTTACCGCGGCGGCGAACTCTAAGAAGGCTTGGGCCAACGCCGCGTTTTTACGAAGCGGCGCCACCATCGCCGCGCAGTAACGCTCCGCTTGGTCGTGGGCGTCTTCCCCCACACAAGCCGTAGCGACGGTGAGGGAGAGCCCAGCGAGGAGGCCCAGAAGATCGCGGCGGGAGAGGGGCGTTTGCATCGGCCCACAAGCATAGCCAAACCCGCTGGGCCCGGCCAGGGCCCTCGCCTCGACGTGATCCAGGCCTCCTGCGGCTTTCCTGCGAGCCCGGACTCGGGTAGCCTGTCCACGGCGAGCAGCCCCCGCTCGCCCCGCGCGGCTGGAGGCCCCTGTGAAGTCCCTGGAGCAGCTCCTCATCCAAGCCCGTTCGGCGGTACGGGCCGCCCAAGCGCGCGTTCCGGGCTTGACCCCGCGCCCCACCCGCCTCGTGCTGCGGCTCAACGACCTGCACCTGGGCCCCAACCTCTTGAGGGCCACGGGCGCGCCGCTCAAAGAGAAGGAGTGGCGCGACACGATCGTCCGTTTTGAGCGCTGGTTAGGCCCCCTTCGCCTGACGATCGCCGGGGGAGAGCCCGCGCAGAGCGGCCTGCTCCCGGCGCTGGTGCGGTTCGGCAACCGCCTGGAGTGCCCCACCCACGTCGTCACCGGCGGGCCGATCTCCCCAGAGCAGGCCGAGGCGATGGTGGACTGGGGGCTCAGCGCCGTCACCGTGCTCGTCGGCGGCATCGACGAGGTCTCCCACCGGGCGGCGGTCGGCACTCGCCTTGACGAGGCCGTCGCCACGGTCGAGGCGTTTCGTGAGGCCCGGGCCAAACGAAAGCGGCCGCTGGGGCTCTACGTCTGCGTGCCGCTCACCGACGCCAACACCGGCGGGGCAGGGGCCGTCGCCGGCTGGGCGCGGCAGGCGGGCGCGGACGGCGTGTTGGCCACGGTGCCGCTGGGCGCCGAGCCCCCCAAAGGTGGCCTGGAGGCCGTCGAGGCCCTGGGTCGTGACAACCTCACCCCGGATCACCTGCGCCGCTGGCTCGGCGGGGAGCGGTCCCGGGTTGGCGGCGGGTTTCGCGCGGAGCTGCTCTCCGACGGCACCTTGATCGTGTCCTCCTGCGCGCGGCCCTTGGGCAACGTCCGTGACGCCGAGCCCGAGGCCCTGTGGTCCGCTGGGGCGGCCACCCTCAAGGAGC
Organism: Deltaproteobacteria bacterium; assembly: GCA_016717595.1. Lineage (GTDB taxonomy): Bacteria > Myxococcota_A > UBA796 > UBA796 > CAJQPC01 > JADKFE01. The sequence goes on from JADKFE010000001.1 coordinate 77,231, forward strand.
TTCGTGACCACCCGCGCCCGTGGGACGAGGTCGAGCTCGTGCCCGAGCGCCTGCGCTCCCGTCGCTAGGCCAAGCCCGGAGAATGTTTGCCAGGGCCCGCTCCGCACGCTAAAGGGCGAGCTTTCCTGCCTCCGGCGACGCACCCGCTCATGCTGCTGAACATCGAGAAGATCCCCGACGAGGGGCTGAACATCACCTTCGACGACGTGGAGCCCTGGGTGATCCAGGCCGCCCAGGTCGGGCTTGAAGGCAAAGTTCTGCGCATCGACGGTGAGCTAGAGGTGCACCGAAAGGGGCAGCTCATCGAGGTCACCGGAGCGCTGCACGCCGAGCTGTCGCGCGCCTGCGACCGCTGCAGCGAAGATCTCCCGTTCCGCCTCGGCGGGCCGGTCAACCTGTCCTATGTTCCCTTCGACGACGCGGCCCCCGAGGAGCGTGAGCTCCAAGAAGGGGATCTCGACGTCGGCTTCTACACCGGCTCAACGGTCGATCTCGCGGCGGTGGTGAGCGAGCACTTTGCGCTCTCCCTGCCCACGCGGTTAACCTGTGAGGCCGAAGGGTTCGCCCTGCCCGCGTGCGTCCGGCCCGCGTCGGCAAAAGCGTCCCAAACCCAAGACTCATTCCCTGTCGATTCACGCTTCGCGGTGCTCAAGCACCTCAAGCTTGAAAACTAGGATCCGGAGGCTGTTGTGGCTGTCCCGAAGAAGCGTACCTCGATCATGCGCAAGAACATGCGCCGCGCCCATGACTTCCTCGTCGCTACGGCGGCGGTGGAGGCTTGCCCCTCCTGCGGCGAGCTCAAGCTCCGCCATCGCGTCTGCGAGGCCTGCGGCTCGTACCGTGGTCGTCAGGTCATCGAGATCCGCGAAGACTGAGCGTCCTGCTCCCGCGCACTCCATGCCCCGTCGCCCTTGATGTGATGGGTGGTGACGACGCTCCCAGCGCGCCGATGGCGGCGGCTCGGGGCGTCGTCTCGCCGTTGGCCCTTTTTGGGGTCGAGGCCTTGGTGCGCCCGCTGTTGGGGGCTAGCCCCCACCACGTTCATCACGCCCCCGAGGTGGTGTTGATGGACGACTCCGCGGCCGCCGCGCTGCGAGAGAAGCCCCGCTCGTCCATTCGCCTGGGCATGGAGGCCCTCGCCCGAGCTGAGGTGAGCGCCTTCGTCACCTGTGGCCACTCCGGCGCGGCCATGGCCGCCGCGGTGCATTGCCTGGGCACCTTTGAGGGGGTTCACCGCCCAGCCTTGGTGAGCGCCTTGCCCCGGGCCGATGGCGGCGCCCTGGTCGTCCTCGATCTCGGCGCCAGCGTCGATTGCCGCCCAGATCAGCTCGCCACCTTCGCCCGGCTGGGGGAGGCCTACGCGCGCTGCGCCTTGGGTGTGGCGGCGCCTCGGGTGGGCCTGCTCTCCAACGGTGAGGAGCGCAGCAAAGGCAACGCCCAGGTGAAGGCGGCGCTGCCGCTGCTCGACGCCTTGCCGATCCGGTTTGTCGGTCCCGTGGAGCCCCACGACGCCTTCGCCGGAGCCGTCGATGTGCTCGTCTGCGACGGCTTTGTCGGCAACGTGCTGCTCAAGACGGTCGAGGCGGCGCTCCTGCTGGGAGACCGTCCCCGCGCCCGGCCTCTGGGCGGCGCCATCTTGCTCGGCGTGCGTGGCGTCGTCGTGATCGGGCATGGCCGCGCCACCCCGGATGACCTCCGCGCGGCGGTGTTGCTGGCGGAGAAGGTCGCGGCGAGCGGCCTCATCTCGACGCTGCGCGCCGCGTTCGCGCCCAGCGCGTGAAGTCTTTTGAGGCGTTGGCCCGCCGGGGCCTCGGCTTACGCCTGATCGGCTTTGATGACGGCCCCTTCACGCGCGCCCCCGAGGCGCGGGTGCCGGTGAGCGGGGTGGTCTGCCGCGACGTACGTTTTGAGGGCATGGTCTTCACCTGGGCCACCCGAGACGGAGACGACGCCACAGACGTGATCGTGAGCGCCCTCTTGGGGAGCCGATTTCACGCCCAGGTTCATGGGGTGCTCCTCGACGGCCTCACCATGGGCGGCTTCAACGTCATCGACCTTGAGGCGCTCGCGGAGCGTGTCCAGCGGCCCTGCGTCGCGGTGATGCGCCGCCCGCCGGATCTTGAGGCCGTGCGCCGCGCGCTCACCCGGCTCCCCGACGCGGAGACCCGCCTGTCGCGCCTCTCCCGCGCCGGTCCGATCCACCAAGAGGGCGGCTTTATCTTTCAGGTCATCGGCGAGGCGCCCGCCGCGGTGGGGCGCGCCTTGGCCCAGGTGACAGACCGCGGCCAGGTGCCCGAGCCCCTGCGCCTCGCCCACCTCATCAACGGCGCCGTGATGACAGGGGAGAGCGGGCGACGCGCTTGACGTTTGTGGCCAGAGTCGGGCCTTGCCAGGAGGCGCGCGTAAGATAAATGAGGGCGGCGAACCAACCCTGCTCTGGTGGAGGCCGCGTGGCCGAGAAAGACCCAATCGTCGAGAAGGTGACGGATCTGATCGCGGAGTACCTCGGTGTAGACCGTGAAGAGGTCGTCCCTCGCGCCGCGTTCATCGACGATCTGAGCGCGGACTCTCTCGACATCGTTGAGCTCGTCATGGCGCTTGAGAAAGAGTTCAACGTCGAGATCAGCGACGAAGACGCCGAGCGGATCAGCACCGTTCAAGACGCCATCGACTACGTTCGTGGGCACTCGAAGTAATCGCCTCGCTCGGCTCGGTGTGGTGCGGGCCCGCTGCCCCGGTGGCGAGCGGGGACCGTTGGCGCTATACCGAGTGATGTGCTTCAACGGACGTCCTCGTGAGCCGCTGCCCAACGCTGTGTGCGCGTGACGTTTACGGGTCGGAGACCGCATGCGTCGAGTGGTCGTCACAGGGTTAGGGGCCTTGAGCCCTTGTGGCTTAAACCTCAGCGCGAACTGGACCTCTATGGTCGAGGGGCGCAGCGGAATCGGCCTCATCACACGGTTTGACGCCGCGGGTTGGCCCGTTCGGTTCGCCGGAGAGGTGCGGGGTTTTGACCCCGAGCAGGCCGTCGGCAAAAAAGAGGCCCGGCGGATGGACCGCTTCTGCCAGCTCGCCATCGCGGCGGCCGATGAGGCGGTGACCCACTCCGGCCTCGACGTGAACCAGCTCGATCCCGAGCGCTTGGGCGTCTACGTCGGCACGGGCGTTGGCGGCATCGAGGAGATCTTCGCCGGGCACGCCGACTTCGTGGCCCAGGGCTGGAAGGGGCTCTCGCCGTTCTTCATCCCCAAGGCGCTCACGAACCTCGCCGCCGGGCACATCGCCATGCGGCACAACGCCCAGGGCCCGAGCCTCTGCGTCTCGACGGCCTGCGCCTCGGGCAACCACAGCTTAGGCGAGGCCTGGCGCACCATCCGCCAAGGCGACGCCGACGTGATCCTCGCCGGGGGCGCCGAGGCGGCGATCACCCCCACGGCCTTCGCGGGCTTCATGGTGATGAAGGCGCTCTCGCGGTTTAACGACGATCCGGCCCGGGCCTCGCGCCCCTTCGACGCCGACCGTGACGGCTTCGTGATGGGCGAAGGCGCGGCGGTGCTCGTCTTGGAGGCCCTGGAGCACGCCCAGGCCCGCGGCGCGACGATCTACGGCGAGATCTTGGGCTATGGCCTCACCAACGACGCCCACCACCTCACCGCCCCGGCGCCGGGCGGGCGCGGCGCGGCGGGCTGTATGCGCATGGCCCTGCGCAGCGCCGGGCTCGGGCCGGGCGACGTGCAGTACATCAACGCCCACGGCACCTCCACGCCTCAGAACGACAGCACCGAGACGACGGCGATCCACGTCGTGTTTGGCGACCACGCCAACAAGTTGATGGTGTCGTCCACCAAGTCGGTCACCGGGCACCTCTTGGGCGCCGCCGGGGGGATCGAGGCCGTGGCCACGGTGCTCGCGCTTCACCACGGCGTCGTGCCCCCCACGGCCACCTGGGAGACCCGCGACGCCGAGTGTGATCTCGACTACGTCCCCAAGACCGCCCGGGAGGTGCCGATTCGCCGGGCGATCAGCAACTCCTTCGGTTTTGGCGGCACCAACGCCTCGGTGGTCTTCGGTCGCTTCGAAGCCTGAGCCGCGCTGGGGCGCGCCGGGTTCGCTCCGCCGGGTTACGTCGCTCCGCCCACCCCGCGCGCAGGAGACCCTATGCGGCTCGCCATCGGCGCAGACCACGCTGGCTTCGCCCTCAAGGCCCAGATTATCGCGCACCTGCGCGGCCTTGGGCACGACGTCACCGACCACGGCACCCTCGTCGCCGAGCGCTGTGATTACCCCGACCTCGCCGTCGCCGTGGCCCAAGCCGTCGCCTCCCGCGAGGCCGAGCTCGGCTTTCTGTGCTGCGGCACCGGCCAAGGCATGGCGATGACCGCCAACCGTGTGCCCGGTGTGCGCGCGGCGGTGTGCTCCGACACCTTCTCTGCCCGCGCCACGCGGCAACACAACGACGCGAACGTGCTCTGCCTCGGCGAGCGGGTGCTGGGCGTGGGGCTGGCCTTGGAGCTGGTCGACGCCTTCCTCTCCGCGAGCTTTGAGGGTGGGCGCCACGCTGAACGAGTCCAGAAGATCACCGCCTTGGAGCCGCTCGGCCGCAGCGCCTGAGCGAAGGAGCACACGATGTCGTTCGACTTCAGCCAACTCGCGAAGGCCGATCCCGCTGTGTACGAGGCGATCCTCGGCGAGATCCGTCGCCAAGCCCATGACATGGAGTTCATCGCCTCCGAGAACTACACGTCCAAGGCCGTGATGGAGGCGATGGGCTCGCCGCTCACGAACAAGTACGCCGAGGGCCTGCCCAAGTTCCGCTACTACGGCGGCTGCGACTTTGTGGACCAGGTCGAGATCATCGCCCGCGACCGCGCCAAGCAGCTCTTCGGCTCGATCGGCGCCAACGTGCAGCCGCACTCCGGCGCCCAGGCCAACGCCGCGGTGTTCCTCGCCGCGCTCAAGCCCGGCGACACGATCTTGGGCCTCGATCTGAGCCACGGCGGGCACCTCACCCACGGCTCGCCGGTGAACTCTTCAGGGCTCACCTACAAGGCCTTCCACTACGGCCTAGACCCGGCCACGGGCCGCATCGACATGAACCAGGTGCGTGAGCTGGCCTTGGCCCACCGCCCCAAGATGATCATCACCGGGGCCAGCGCGTACCCGCGGGCCTGGGACTGGGCGGGCTTTCGGGCCATCGCCGATGAGGTCGGCGCGGTCATGCTCGCCGACATCGCCCACGTCGCGGGCCTCGTCGCCGCCGGGCTGCACGACAACCCCGTGCCCTTCTGTGAGTACGTCTCGACGACGACCCACAAGACCCTGCGCGGCCCCCGCGGCGGCTTGGTCTTGGGCAACAAAGACGTGATGAAGGGCCTGAACTCGGCGGTGTTCCCCGGCACCCAGGGCGGGCCGCTGATGCACGTCATCGCCGCGAAGGCCGTGGCCTTCGGCGAGGCCCTCGACCCCTCCTTCCGGGCGTACGCCGCCCAGGTGATCGACAACGCCCAGGCCCTCGCCGCGCGCCTCGTCGCCCGGGGCTTCTCTTTGGTGAGCGGCGGCACCGACAACCACCTCATGCTCATCGACCTGAGCGACCGGGATCTCTCGGGCAAAGACGCCTCGGAGGCCTTGGGCAAGGTGGCGATCACGGTGAACAAGAACACCGTGCCCGGCGAGAAACGCTCGCCGTTCGTGACCTCCGGCGTGCGCATCGGCACCCCGGCGATGACCACCCGGGGCATGGACGCCGCCGACGCGGCGATGATCGGCGATCTCGTCGCCGACGTGCTCAGCGCCCCCAACGATGAGGCCACGCTCTCCCGGGTGGCCGGTCAGGTGGCGGCTTGGTGTGAGGCGCACCCCGTGCCCGAAGTCCACATCGACTGGAGCGCCCGGCGTTGATCTGCCCGGCCTGCCAACACGCTGAGTCGAAGGTCATCGACTCCCGCGACCTCGGAGACACCATCCGGCGGCGGCGGGAGTGTGAGTCCTGCGGGCGGCGCTTCACCACCCACGAGCGCCTAGAGCTTCGGATGCCCCAGGTGGTCAAGAAGACCGGCGTGCGTGAGGCGTTTGACGAGGACAAGGTGCGCGCGGGCCTGCGGGTCGCCTGTCGCAAACGCCCCGTGGCCCAAGAGGAGGTCGAGGCCGCCCTGGCGCGTATTGAGCGCCGGGTGTTCGCTGAGGGTGACAAGGGTGAGATCAGCTCCCGTCGTATCGGTGAGCTGGCGCTGGAGGAGCTGCTCGTGCTCGACCGCGTGGCGTACCTGCGCTTCGCCTCGGTGTACCAAGAGCTGGCCAGCCCCGAGGCCTTTCTGGCCTTGCTCCAGCCGCTTCTGGAGACCTCCAGTGAGCCCTGAGCGCTGGATGGGGCGCTGCCTCACGCTCGCGCGCCAGGCTGAGGGCCGCACGGCGCCGAACCCGATGGTCGGCTGCGTGATCGTCAACGACGCCGGGGAGACCTTGGCTGAAGGGCACCACGTCGCGCCGGGCCGGGATCACGCCGAGGTGGACGCGCTGAACAAGCTGCCGGAGCGCCGGGCGCCGGGCGCGACGATGATCGTCAACCTAGAGCCCTGCAACCACCACGGCCGCACCCCGCCCTGCACCGACGCGGTCTTACGCTCGGGCGTGCGCCGGGTGATCGTCGGCATGGTCGATCCCAACCCCATCGTCGCCGGGACGGGCCTGGATCGTCTGCGCGCCGCCGGGGTGGAGGTGATCTTGGGGGTGGAGGAGGCCGCCTGCCGCGCGCTCAACGCGCCGTACCTGCTCGCCCTCGCCGAGCGGCGGCCTTGGGTGACGGTGAAGGCGGCGGTGAGCCTCGATGGCCGCGTCGCCGACGCCTTCGGGCGCTCGCAGTGGATCACCGGCGAGGCCGCCCGGCTGGAGGGCCACCGCCTGCGCAACCTGCACGACGCGGTGATGGTGGGCTCCGGCACGCTGCTCGCCGATGATCCAAGCCTCAACACCCGCCTCGACGGTGGCCGCGACGCGCTGCCGGTGCTGGTCGACACTCAGCTGAGAGTCACGCCCGAGGCCCGGGTGATGTCCGCCGGGCGCCGCCCCGTCGTGATCTGCGCCGAGGACGCCCCGGATCGGGTCCTGCCCGCGGAGGTCGTGCGGGTGCCGCGCGCCGAGGGCGGCGTAGACCTGCGCGCCGGGCTCACGGCCCTGACCGCCCGCGGGGTTCACAGCGTGCTCGTCGAGGGCGGCGCCAAGCTCAACCGCGCGTTGTTCAGCGCCGGGCTCGTGGACCGCCTCTGCCTGTTTGTCGCCCCCAAGGTGCTCGCCGGGGGCTTAGGCTTCGTCGGCGGCGCGCCGCTGCCGCTTGAGGGCGCGTTCGGCTTACGCCACGTCTCCGCTCGGCCCGTCGGGGACGAGCTGCTCGTCGTTCTGGAGCGCGCCTGATGTTCACTGGGCTGGTCACAGATCTGGGCACGATCCTCTCGGTCAAACCCCGCGAGAAGGGCGTGGTGCTGAGCCTTCGCACCTCCTACGACCTCTCCGCCGTTGAGATCGGCGCCTCCATCGCTGTGGACGGCGTCTGCCTCACCGTCGAGACCAAGAGCGCGGACGTCTTCACCGCCACGGCGGGCCGAGAGACGATGGAGCGCACGACCTTGGGCGCACGTCGCCCTGGGGATCGGGTTCACCTTGAGCAGGCGCTTCGCGCGGGGGATCGCCTCGGCGGGCACCTCGTGCAAGGTCATGTGGATGGGGTCGGCACCCTGCGCTCCTCACACGAGGACGGCGAGAGCTGGGTTGTGTGGGTAGAGGCGCCGCCGGAGCTGTCGAGATACATCGCCGAGAAGGGCTCCATCTGCATCGACGGCGTGTCGCTGACCGTCAATGAGCTACGAGGAGACGCCTTCCGCGTGAACGTCATCCCCCACACCGCCCGGAGCACGCACATGACCACGCGCCGCCCCGGTGAGGGTGTGAACCTAGAGGTGGACGTGCTCGCGCGTTACGTCGAGCGGCTGCTGCGGGCGGAGTCCGGCGGCGGAAACCTGAGCTTCGAGCGCCTGCGGGCCTTGGGCTACACCGGGAAGGAGCGCTGATGTCGTTCATCGTGATGGACCACGACCCCCTCCGTCGTGTTGAGCAGGGCCTTGAGGACATGCGGGCCGGGAAGATCGTCATCCTCGTCGATGACGAGGACCGCGAGAACGAGGGCGACCTCACCATGGCCTCGGACCGGGTGACGCCCGAGGCGATCAACTTCATGGCGACCTATGGGCGCGGGCTCATCTGCCTCACCTTGACCGCCGATCGTGTGCGTGAGCTCGGCCTGCCGATGATGGCGTCGAACAACCTGAGCCCGTACCACACGGCGTTCACCGTCTCGATCGAGGCCCGCGAAGGGGTCACCACGGGCATCTCCGCCGCCGACCGCGCCCAGACGATCAAGGTCGCCATCGACCCCTCGAAGGGCCCCCTGGACCTCGTCACGCCGGGGCACATCTTCCCCCTGCGCGCCCGGGACGGCGGCGTGCTCGTGCGCACGGGGCAGACCGAGGGCAGCGTCGATCTCGCGCGCCTCTCTGGGCTCACGCCGTCGGGTGTGATCTGCGAGATCATGAACGATGACGGCACCATGGCCCGGATGCCCGACCTCGAGCGCTTCGCCGCCACCCACAAGCTGCACATCCTCTCTGTGGCCGACATCATCAAGTGGCGCCTGCGCAACGAGCGCCTCGTGCTGCGGGTGCTCGACGCCCGGCTGCCGATGCCCGAGCACGGCGAGTTCAACTGCCGCGTCTACCGCTCGGTGACCGACGGCGGCATTCACATCGCCTTGTGGAAGGGCCAGATCCCCGCCACGCCGCTCGTGCGTGTGCAGGCCGCGGATCCCATCGGCGACGTGTTCCGCGCCGGGTCGTCTGACGCCGCCGCCCAGCTCCAGACGGCGCTCACCCGCATCGCTGAAGAGGGCGGGGTGCTGCTCTACATGAACGTCTACGGCGGGCGCAGCGAGGCGGATCTCTTGGCGATGTTCAAGAGCCACCTTCTGCCCCAACAAGGCGCTGAGGAGCTTCAGCCCGAGGCCCGGGCCCCCGAGGCCAGCGGCCTGCGGGAGTTCGGCTCTGGCGCGCAGATCCTCCTCGACATGGGCATCCGCGAGATGCGGCTGCTCACCAACAACCCGCGCAAGATCGTCGGCTTGGAGGGCTTTGGCCTCCGCGTGGTCGAGCGTGTCCCCATTGAGGTCCAGCCGACTGATCAGAACCGCGGCTTCTTGGCCGCGCGCGCCGCGCAGCTCGGTCACCTCCTGAACCTTCGGAGATAAAACGCCATGCGCGTCTATGAGGGGCTTCACACCGACGCGGGCGGTCGCTTCGCCCTGGTCGTGTCCCGTTTCAACGATCTCATCACCTCTCGCCTGCTCGACGGCGCGCTCGACACCCTTCGCCGCCACGGCGTCGATGTCGAGAGCCGCTGTGAGGTGATCTGGGTGCCCGGCGCGGTGGAGATCTCCGTCGCCGTCGCCCGCCTCGCCCGCACCGGGCGTTACGACGCGATCATCGCGCTCGGCTGCGTGATTCGGGGCGGCACGCCGCACTTCGAGTACGTCGCCAGCGAGGTCGCCAAAGGCACCGCCCAGGTGGCGCTCCAGACGGGGGTGCCGGTGATCTTCGGCGTGCTCACGACGGACTCCATCGAGCAGGCCATCGAGCGCGCGGGCACCAAGATGGGCAACAAAGGCGCTGAAGCCGCCTTGGGCGCCTTGGAGATGGTCTCCTTGTTCAAGACCCTCGACGTGGGAGCTTAGGTGGCCAGCCGACGACGCGCCCGTGACTACGCCCTCCAGGCGCTCTACCAGGCCGATCTCGCGAGCACCTCGGCGAAGGTCGCCTTGGACGGCCTCTGGGCGGGCATCCTCGACGGGGCGGACGAGTCCCTCGGCGCGCATCAGCCCGAGGCCGACGAGGTCACCTTCGCCACCACCCTCGCTGAAGGTGTAGACGCCAAACGTGAGGCGCTGGACGCCCGCATTCAGGCCAGCTCCACCAACTGGCGTGTGGCGCGGATGTCGTTGGTCGACCGGAACATCCTGCGGTTGGGCGCTTACGAGCTGACCTTCCTCAACGAGATCCCGGTGAACGTGACGATCAACGAGGCCATTGAGCTGGCCAAACGGTTCGGCACCCAAGACTCCAAGGCCTTCGTGAACGGCATCCTCGACCGCATCGCCCGAGACGCGGGGCGCCTGCCTTGAGCGCGGCGGCGTCCCCTTCGCCGCCGCCGACCTGGGCGCGAGAGACGCCTACGAGCAACCACGTCGTCGCGCTCTGCGCCGCGCTCCTCGTCGTCTTGGCGTCGATCCTCATCGACCCCAGCCGCGAGGGCGCGACGCTGTTCGGCGTGGCGCTGCCGCCGATGTGTGCGCTCAAGACCTTGACCGGGCTCGACTGCCCGGGCTGCGGCCTCACCCGATCCTTCGGCTTTATGGGGGAGGGGAGCCCCCTCCAGGCGCTCAAGATGCACCTCTTCGGCCCGGCGCTGTGGATCTTCGTCGCCGCTCAGATCCCGTATCGTTTGATGATCCTGGGCCGTCGCCTCTATCCCTGGAATGCGTCGGCCGCCGACGTGTCAGAATAGCGCATCCCCGGAGGGTTGATGAACAGGCTTGTGACCATCGTTGTGGCGGCGACGTTGACGCTTGGCGTGAGCGCGCTCCTCGCGCCAAGCTCGAGCGCGCAGCAGACGCCTTGCGCCGGAGAGAAGTGTGTGACCGAAGGTGTCGCCGCCGCCAACGGCCGCGGCAGCGCCGCCGACCCCACCCGGGCGATCGCGCTCTTTGAGAGCGGCTGTGTTCAGGGCGTGAAGGCCTCCTGCGCCCACGAGGCCTTGATGCGTCTGGCGTGGCAAGACGACGGCGAGGCCGTGAGCCGCACCCTCGCCGCCCTCACCGAGGCGGAGCGGGAGCGCCTTCGGGCGGTCTACACCGCGGACTGCGATGAGGGCGCCATGCGCGCGTGTTTCCACGTCGGTGTGCTGCAAGAGGGCGGCTTCGCGGCCCCAAAGACACCGCCGCGGCCCTGGAGCGCCTCTCCACAAGCTGCAACGCGGGGGTCGCCCGGGCCTGTTACCGCGAAGGCAAACTCATGGAGAGCGGCCCGCCGGGCTATCGCGACGTGATGCAGGCCCGAGAGCTCTACCGTCAGGCCTGCAACGGCAGCGACCAAGACGCCTGTTATTCCTTGGGAATGTCGCTCTTGGGCGCCGAGGGCGCCGCCAACCGAGAGCAGGCCGAGAAGCGCTTCGTGTTGGCCTGCGAGAGCAACCACCCCGGCGCCTGCCGTGAGCTGGGCAAGCTGCACCTCGGCGGGAAAGCGACGGCCTCGGACGCGGCCAAAGGCAAGACCTTCCTCGAGCAGGCGTGTAAAGCCGGGGACGCCGAGGCCTGCACGCTCAACAAGGGCGGCTGACGATGTGGGATCCTGAGCGCTACGCCCGCGCCTTAGACCTCGCCGCCCGCAGCCACGGCGACCAGCGTGACCCGGGCAACGGCTTCCCCTACGTCGTGCACCTCACGAAGGTGGCGGCGGAGGTGATGCGGGTGGCCTCGGTTGATCTCAACATGGACCTCGCCGTCACCTGCGCCGTGCTGCACGACATCGTCGAGGACGCGGGCGTGACCGTGGCCCAGCTTGAGGCCGAGTTTGGCGCTGAGGTCGCCGCCGGGGTGGCCGCGCTCACGAAGGATGAGCGCCTGCCCAAAGAGGCGCGGATGGCCGACAGCCTCCGCCGCTTGCAGGCCCAGCCCCGGGAGGTGCAGCTCGTGAAGCTCGCCGACCGCATCACGAACCTGGAGTACCCGCCGCATTATTGGACCGCCGCCAAGCGCCGGGCGTATCTGGAGGAGGCCGGGCGCATCCACGAGGCGCTGGGCGCGGCGCACTCGGGCCTCGCCGCGCGGCTCATCGAGCGGATGCGGCGCTACGAGGCCTGGGTAGGCGAAGGCGCCTAAACCCCGTAGGCCTCGCTCACCCGCTGGTTGAGGTGGGCGAGCAGATCGGCGACCAGATCCCGCGGGCCGGTGACCGACTCCACGAGGGCCGGGGCGTCGAGCAGGTGGCCCTTGTCGTGGATGTGCTCACGCAAGAAGCCGAGCGCCGGGGAGAGGTCGCCCCGGGCCACGTCGTCCCACAAGGTCGGCACCCGCTCCTCCATGGTGAAGCGCAGGGCCGCGGCGTAGAGGTTGCCGAGGGTGTAGCTGGGGAAGTAGCCGAACAGGCCGGACGACCAGTGGACGTCCTGCAGCGCGCCCTCGCTGAGCTTGGTCGGGCGAAGGCCCAGGGTGGCCTCCATGCCGTCGTCCCAGGCGCCGGGAAGCTCAGCCACGGGCAGCTCACCGGAGAGCAGCGCGCGCTCCAGGCGATATCGCAGCGCGATGTGCAGGTTGTAGGTGACCTCATCGGCGAAGATCCGCACGAGGGACGGCTCGACCCGGTTGAGCGCGCCGAAGAGCTGACTTGGGCGCACGGGGTCGTCGGGGAAGGTGAGGTTGGTCTCGCGGGCGAGGAGGTAACAGAACGCCGCGCTGCGCCCGATGACGTTCTCCCAGAAGCGCGACTGGCTCTCGTGCAGGCCGTAGCTCGCCGCGGCGTCGATGCCGAGGCCGCGCCAGCGCTGGGGGAGGCCTTGCTCGTACATCGCGTGGCCGGCCTCGTGCAGGGTGCCGGTGAGGCCGCGCAGGAGGTCATCCTCGTACAAGTGGGCGCAGAGCCGGGCGTCGCCGTGGCCGACGGAGACCGAGAACGGGTGAACCGTCTCGTCAAAGCGGCCGCGGTCGTAGTCGTAGCCCAAGGCCGCGGAGATGCGCTTGTGCAGCGCGCGCTGGGGCTCCAGGGGCCAGCGACCCGTGAGCGGCGGCGGCTGGGGCAGGCCCTTCACCCGGTCCAACACCGTCTTGAGGCCCTCGGTGAGCCGGGCGAACATCGGGTCGAGGCTGGCGACGGTGGTGCCCGGGTCGTACCCTTCGAGGAGCACGTCGTAGGCGTCGGCCTCGTTCTCACGGCAGGCGGCGATCTTCTCCCGCACCAAGGCGATGAGGCCCGTGAGCGGCCCGGCGAAGGGGGCGAAGTTGTCGTTGGCTTTGGCCTCGGTCCAGGCGTTGTAGGTCAGGGCCTCGGCCTCGGCCAAGGCGCTCACCAGGCGCGCCGGGGTGCGGGTGGCCTGGCGCACGGCCCGGCGCAGCGAGCGCAAGGCGGCGACACGGGCGGGGTCGTCGCCGGGGTCTAAGGTCTCGGAGAGCTCGACGAGGCGCGGGTGGGTGAGGCGCTCGTGTCGGAGCGTCGAGAGCGTGCCGAGCTGGCTCGCGCGGGAGGCCGCGCCGCCAGGGGGCATCGTGACGCGCTGATCCCAGTGGGCGAGGCCGATGATTCCGTCGAGATCAGCCAGCTCGCGCAAGCGCGCCTGGGTCTCGTCCCAAGGAGTGAGGCTGGGGGTGTTCATGCCCCGCCGATTAACGTATCTTTCGTGTTCACGACGCGGGCCGGTGTGACCTTCCCGTCAAACCGAACCGCCTTCGCCCGCTGGAGCCCCCACTGTCCGCCGCGATGTTGCCGATTCATGGCCTCGTCACCCCCGCCGCCCAGGCCGGTCTGGCCGAGGCCGAGGCGGGGCTTGTGGCCGCCATCTCCGCCGCTGAGGGCCACATCCCCGGAGCGGCGCCCAACGACGCCGTGATCGTTGGGTATGCCCGGTTCTTGGCGGGGTATGACGACTTTTTGACCGCGATCGGCGCCTACTTGCCCCTGCGCTGCGGCGCGGGCTGCGGCGCCTGCTGCCGCGACAACCCCCGCGGCGTGACCGGCGTGGAGCTGTGGTGGCTGAGGCGCTCCGTAGACGCCGATCCCGACGGCCCCCGCCGCCTCGCCGCCGCCAAGGTGCTCGCCGCGCGCTGGTCGCGGGTGCTGGCCTCCACGGGTGGTGACGCGGCCCTGGCCCAGCGCCTCGCCGCCCAAGACGGCCTGCCGTGCCCGCTTCTGGACGAGGCCGAGCGCTGCGCCCACTACGCGGCTCGGCCGATCGCCTGCCGCGCCTTCGTCGCGTTCACCGAGCCCGCGCTGTGCGACCCTCGGCACCCCGAGCATCACGAGGCGGTCCAGCCCCAGCTTGAGCCCGGCCCCGATCTGCGCGCCTTGCTCGTGGAGTTGAGCGCGCGCTTGGGGCTCGGGGGCCTGCCGGACGATCTGCGGTCCGGGCTCGGCGCGGTGGGCAAGCTCTGAGCCGCACCGCGCCGGGCGAACGAACGTTTACGCCTGAACGATCCGCACGGTCTGGGCGGGCACCGAGAACGCGCTGTCGCCCAACACGTCGCGGATGATGGCGTTGGTGTCGGCGTAGACCTGCCAGTAGTGGTCGGTGTGGCAGTAGGGGCGCACGCAGATCACCGGGCCGCGCTCGTTGAACCGCAGGATGAACAGGTCGGGGCCGACCTCTTTGGCGGTGTTGGCGACGTTGACGACGCGGGCGCGGATACGCTCGGCGGCCTCTTTCACGTCGGCGTCCCCGGCGAGCTGGGCCTCCAGATCAACGCGGCGGTGGGGGTGGCCGGAGAAGTTCTGAATCGTGCCGCCGAACACCGAGGAGTTGCCCACCATCGTCACCACGTTGTCCGGGGTGAGGATGACGGTGACAAACATGCTGATCTCGGTGACCGTGCCCGTGATGCCCGCGGCGGTCACATAGTCGCCGACCTTAAACGGGCGCAGCATGAGCATGAACACGCCCGCGGCGAAGTTCCTGAGCAGGTCGCCCCAGGCCGTGCCCACGGCGAGGCCGACGCCCGCGAGCAGGGCCGCGAAGGTGGCGGTCTCGACGCCCAAGAAGCCGAAGATCGCCACGACCAAGGCGCCGGTCAGGACGATGTTCAGCGCCGAGCCGATGTAACGGCGCACCGTGGGGTCAACGGACTGCGCGGCGAGCGCCCGCTCCAAGAGGTTGGAGGCGAAGCCGACGATCCATTTACCGACCACCCAGAACAGGACGGCCCCGCCGAGCTTCACGACGAGGTCGGCGCCCAAGGGGAGGAGGGTGGTGGTCACGAACTCGTTGATCTGCTTTGGGTCCATCGGGCGCTCGTTGGTTGGAGGGGAGATCGGTCGTAGAAGCGCTGACGAGTGTAACGGAACGTTCGGCGAACGCGGCGTTGAGCCCCAAAGATGCAAGGGGGGTGAGAGGGTTGGGAGGGGCGTCGCTCAAAGTAAATTGGTCACCCAATCAACCCCCGTCACCCTCCAGCGCCCGCCTCCGCTCCCCCTCCATCACCGCCCGGCACGCCGCCATGTGCTCCGCCAGCGTCTCCCGCGCCCACGCCGTCGTGTCGATGGGCTCGGCCACCGCCACCGTCACCCGCCCCGGCCGCAGCACCCAGCCACCTTTGGGCATCAGCCGCTCGGGCCCGGCGGCGCCGATGACCACGACGGGCAGCCGCGCGGCCAGGGCCACATGGAAGGCGCCCCGCTTAAACGGCAGCAGCTCGCCGGTGTAGCCCCGGGTGCCCTCGGGGAAGATCACGAGGCTCTGCCCCGGCGGCCGCGTGGCCACGGCGGCGTTGAGCTGGGCGATGGCCTGCTCTCCCCGGTCTCGGGGCAGCAGCACCGCGCCGCCCGCGCGGATCGCCCAGCCCCACAGCGGGATCTTCGCCAGCTCGTCCTTCACCACGAAGGTGGTCTCCGGCGGCAAGATCGCCGGGACGTAGAGCACATCGACGAAGCTGATGTGCTGCACCAAGAACAGGGCGGGGCCCTGCAGCCGCTCGGGGTTGAGCACTCGGACCTTCACGCCGATGAGCTTGAGGCCCACCTGGCCCCAGCGCGGGGCGAGGGCCGCCCAGACGCGCCGCGGCCCAAGCACCGGGGCCAAGAGCAGGCCCACGACGCCCACCAGCAGGCTCCACACCCAGGCCAGGCCGAACCGAAAGGCCGCGACGGGGCCCGCCGGGGGCACCTCATAGGAGTTTTTTAATCTTTGATCAGGCGCGGCGGGGTTGTTGGCCATTGGGAGGATGGTATCATGTCCAACTTCGCGGAGGTCGGGCCCCAGCCGGCCGAGGGTGCTCCATGCGCGTCGCCGTCATCGCCACCTACACCCACCCCACCCGAACCCGAGTCAAAGAGCCCTCGATCATGCAATCCGGCGTGCCGGAGCTGATCGCTGGGCTCTGCCCGCCGGACGTACATGTTGAGCTGTACAACGAGAAAGAGGACGACATCCCCCTGGACCGCGACTGGGACCTTGTCTTCTTCTCCTACTTGCACTCGTATTATGAGCACACCAAGGTGCTCTCCGCGCTGTTGCGCCGCCGAGGCGTACGCACCGTCGCCGGGGGGCGCCACGCGAGCTTCTTCGCCGAGGACGCCCAACGATGGTTCGACGCGGTCATCGTCGGTGAGCCCGAAGGCGCGGTGCAGGCGGCGATCGCAGACCTCAAGAAAGGAAGCTTAAAGGCTGTCTATCGTGGCGTAGACACCCCGGTAGAGGACATCCGCCCCTACCGCTACGACCTCATCGACTTCACCAAGAACCGCTACCGCCTGCCCGGCGTCGAGGCCAGCCGCGGCTGCCCCTTCACCTGCAACTTCTGCGTGCTCACCGGGTACGAGAAGTACCGTTACCGCCCCGTGGCCCGGGTCATCGAGGACGTCACCCAGCACATGCGCTGGAACAAGTCCCTCGGCGGCCTGATGGACAAGACCTTCATCTTCTTGGACAACAACCTCGGCGGCAACAAACGATACCTGCGCGAGCTGTGTGAGGCCCTCACCCCCCACAAGCTCATCTGGGGCTGCTCGTTGACCTTCAACATCTTGAAGGACGAGGAGCTCCTGCGCTTGATGGCCAGATCCGGCTGCCGCTACATCTACACGGGCCTGGAGTCGCTGAACCCCGAGTCCATCAAGGCGATGAACAAGGGCCAGAACAAGCTCGGCGAGGTGGAGCTCACCATTCACCGGGCCTATGACCTGGGCATCTTGGTGAGCTTCGGCCTGCTCGTGGGCACCGACGGCGACACGAACGAGTACCTTGAGCGGCTCCCGGAGCTGCTGCTGAACCTGCGCTTCTTCTCGATCACCTTCGTCGGCATCGTGAGCCCTTACCCCGAGACGCCGATGTTTCAGGAGGTGCAGGCCCAAGGCCGCCTCTTGCCAGGGACGATCAGCCGGGACTACGACGGCTACACCGTCTGCCACCGGCCGGCCCAGCTCACGCCGAGCGAGGTCGCCGAGCACTACGTGCGGCTGTGCCAGAAGGTCGGGAGCTGGAGAAACGTCGGGCGCCACTGGTGGCACAACATGATGCGCAGCCGGATGCCTCGTTACCGCAGCGTGATCGGCGTCTCGGGCCTGGAGATCGCCAGCGTCGCGCACTCCACCCGCAACACCAAGCGCCGGTTCATCGCCGGGCTCGACCCCATCGAGGCCTGGGACGTCCAGCAGATGGCGGCCTTGGGCATCACCCCCCAGGTCTTGAGCTGAAGGATCCCACGGGGGAGGGCCTCCACGGAGGGCGGCGCACGTCGGCGCGGGTGGTGGGATATGGGGGACATGAATCGTGCGTAGGAGTCGCCCCTGATCACCCTCTGGCGAGACTTTCGGGTCTCCATCATCGTCACAATGCTGTGTCTGGGCCTCGCGTTCTGGTGGGGCATGGGCACCGACATGGGCCCCTGGACGGCCGTGTGGATCACTTTGGTGCTGAGCGTCATGGAGGTGACGCTCTCCTTTGACAACGCCGTGGTGAACGCCTCGGTGCTCAAAGAGATGGACGAGTGGTGGCGGAAGCTCTTCCTCACCTTAGGCATCCTCATCGCCGTCTTCGGCATGCGCCTCGTCTTCCCGGTGGTGATCGTCGCGGTGGCCACGGGCGACGGCCTCGTCGAGGTCTCGCGCCTCGCCATCGAGAACCCCGAGGCCTACTCCCAACACCTGCACGACCACCACGTCAGCATCGCGTCCTTCGGCGGGATGTTTTTGCTGCTCGTGAGCCTACGGTTCCTGTTCGACCATGAGCGCCAGCTTCACTGGTTGGGCAAGTTTGAGGCGAGCTTGGCGAAGTTAGGACGCCTGCACGCCTTTGAGCTCGCCGTCGCGCTCTCGGTCTTGCTGATCATGCAGGTCACCCTGAACATCCCGGCGGAGAAGCAGCTCACCAGCCTGGTCGCGGGCATCTTGGGCATCGTGCTGTTCGTGCTGGTGGACTCCGTAGACGCCTTCTTTGAGCTCGTGAGCGAGGCCCGCGGCGGCGGCGGCATGGCCAAACGGGCGGGCTTGGCGGGCTTCTTGTACCTGGAGGTGCTCGACGCCTCGTTCTCCTTCGACGGCGTGATCGGCGCCTTCGCGATCACCCGCGACGTCGTCATCATCATGCTCGGCCTCGGCGTCGGCGCGATGTTTGTGCGGTCGTTGACGGTGTACCTGGTGAACCGCGGCACCTTGGATGAGTACGTGTTCCTGGAGCACGGCGCCCACTACGCCATCGGCGCCTTGGCCGTGATCATGCTCCTGAGCGTCTCGATGCACGTCCCCGAGGCCATCACCGGGCTCATCGGCCTGGCGTTTATCCTCGTCTCGGTGTGGTCCTCGGTGCGCTACCGCAAGGAGCACGAGGCGATCAGCGGCTAGGCCCGTCGCGGTGGGTGTATGATGTCGGGGCCCCTGCGCTGGAGTCCCAAATGACCCTGTGGTTGATGCTGCTCGCCTGCACCCCCGACGCCCCCGCCCCCGAGACGAGCACCGAGGCCCAGGATCGCCTCATCGAGCAGCTCGTCACCGCCGCGCCCGGCGCGGTGATTGAGCTGCCCGCGGGCACCATTCAGCTCGACCGTGGGCTCTCGCTCAGCGCCGACGGCGTGACGCTTCGTGGCGCGGGCATGGACAAGACGATCTTGAGCTTCAAGGGCCAGAAGTCCGGCGCCGAGGGCCTCTTGGTCACCGGGAACAACTTCGTCATCGAAGACCTCGCCATCGAGGACAGCCTCGGCGACGCGCTGAAGATCAAAGGCTCCAGAGGCGTGACCATCCGCCGGGTGCGCACGGAGTGGACGGGTGGGCCCAAAGAGGGAAACGGCGCGTATGGCCTCTACCCCGTGCAGTGTGAGGACGTGCTCATCGAGGAGAGCGTCGCCATCGGCGCCAGCGACGCCGGCATCTACGTTGGGCAGTCCAAGAACATCGTCGTGCGCAACAGCCGCGCCGAGTACAACGTCGCGGGCATCGAGATCGAGAACTCCACGGACTCCGAGGTCTACGGCAACACCGCCACCCACAACACCGGCGGCATCCTCATCTTTGATCTGCCTGACCTGCCGGTGAAGAACGGCGCCGGGCACCGGGTGTTCAAGAACACCGTGGTAGACAACAACACCGACAACTTCGCCCCCGAGGGCAACACCGTGGCGATGGTGCCGCCGGGCACGGGCATGCTGGTGATCGCCGCGAACGACGTCGAGGTCTTTGAGAACACCATCGAGAAGCACGACACCCTGGCCGTGGCGGTGGTGAGCTATCAGATCATGGGCAACGAGCTCAAAGACATGGCCTATGACCCGTACGTCGAAGGAGTCTGGGTGCACGACAACGTCATCACCGACGCCGGGCAGCGGCCCCGGGGCATGATGGTCAAGGCCGCGTCGTTCGCGTTGGGCGGCACGATGCCCGCGCTTCTGTGGGACGGGATCGTCGCCGCGGAGCGTCTGGGGCCCGACGGCCAGCTCGCGGCGGACAAACGCATCTGCTTCCAGCGCAACGGGGACGGCGGCTTCGTCAACGTAGACGCCCCGAACAACCTCAAGAACCTCAGCCGCGATCTGGCCCCCCACGACTGCGCGCTTTCGCAGAGAGCGCCGCTGAGCCTGCCGCAGCTCGCCCAGGCGGCGCCCGCCGTTGAGCCCGCCGTCGAGCCCGCCGCCGCGCCCGTTGAGGCCACCCCGGCGACGGCCCCGTGATCCTCGCCGCGCTCTTGGCTGTGGTGATCGGCTGCGGCTCGCCGCCGGTCACGCCGATCCTCGCCGCGCCCTTCCCCAAGCAGCTCTCGGCCTGGGGGTTGTTTGTTGGCGACCTGGCTGATCTCACGCCCAACGAAGGGGTAGAGCCCTACCGCCTCAACACGCCCTTGTTCTCGGACTACGCCGACAAGGACCGCCACCTCTGGCTGCCTGAGGGCACCACCATCCCCTACGCGGCGGAGGGGGTGCTGCAGCTCCCCCAAGGCGCGGTCATCGCCAAGACCTTCTCCGCGCCGGGCACAACACGGCGCATCGAGACCCGGCTGATGGTTCACACGGCCTCGGGCTGGGTTGGCCTGCCCTATGTCTGGGACGAGGCCCAACAAGACGCCACCTTACGCCTCGCCGGGGCGAGCCTGGCCTTGACCTTCACCACGCCGTCGGGGGATTCAGTCGCCCTCGATTATCTTGTGCCCGACGGAAACCAGTGCAAAGGCTGCCACGAGACCAAGACCGATGTGATGTCGCCCATCGGGCCCAGCGCCCGGCAGCTCAACGGCCCGAGCCCCGCTGAAGGGGGCGAGAACCAGCTCGCGCGGCTCAGCCGCCTGGGGATGTTGACCGGGGCGCCGGCCTCTCCTGACGACGCGCCTCGGGCGCCGGTCTGGGACGACCCCACCACGGGTGACCTCGACGCTCGAGCGCGAACCTACCTCGACATCAACTGCGCGCATTGCCACAGCCCCGATGGCCCGGGGAACACCTCGGGCCTGCACCTCGGCGTCGAGGTGGCGGGGGACGCCCGGGCCTTGGGCCTGTGTAAGCCGCCCATCGCCGCCGGTCAGGGCTCGGGGGGGCGAAGGTTCTCCATCGTGCCGGGGGAGCCGGAGGCCTCGATCCTGCTGCATCGCCTGGCCTCGACAGCCCCCGGCGAGCGGATGCCCGAGCTTGGCCGGGCGCTCTCTCACAAAGAGGGGGTTGAGCTGGTGCGGGAGTGGATTGACACGATGCCCGGCGCCTGCGAGACGATCCCGCCGACCCCCGGATAATCCGTGGCGGTCACGATCCTCGACGGCCCCATCGGCACGGAGCTCGCCGCCCGTGGGGTGCCGACGCCGCCGGGAGAGTGGAGCGCCTGGGCGATCACCCACGCGCCGGCGCAGCTCGCCGCCCTGCACGCCGAGTACGCCGCCGCCGGGGCCACCGTCCACACGGCGAACACCTTCCGGGCCCAGCCCGGCGTCTACGGCGCGGATTTTGAGCGGATCTTGCGGCAGGCCGTCGCCCTCGCCCGGGGCGCGGTGCCCAACACCCACCTCGTCGTGGGCTCCATCGCCCCGATCAACGACTGTTATGAGCCCTGGCGCTCGCCGCCGCGCCCACGACCGGCCCACCGCCAGATGGCGCAGGCCTTGGCCGCCGCTGGGGTAGACCGGCTGCTCTGCGAGACCTTCCCCCATGTGGGCGAGGGGCTGATCGCCGTGGAGGAGGCCGTCGCCACGGGTCTGCCCACCTGGGCCGCCTTCACCGCGGGGCCCGAAGGCGCGCTGTTGAGCCCGCAGGCCCTCGGGGACGCCGCTCGGGAGGCCGTGGCCCGGGGGGCGTCGGCGGTGCTGGTGAACTGTGTGCCCGCCCGGCTCACCTTGGGCTATGTCGAGCGGCTGGTGGGCCTCGGCGTGCCGTTCGGCGCCTACGCCAACGCCGGGGCCGTAGACGAAGGGGTGGGCTGGGGCGAGGGCGGCGAAGATCGTTACCTCGCCTACGCGCGGCGCTGGGCCGAGGCCGGGGCGACCTTGATCGGCGGCTGCTGTGGCACGACGCCCGCCCACATCGCGGCGTTGCAGGCGCTCAATACGGGAGTCGGCGCGCGGCCTCCTCGACGCTGAGCCCGGCGAACACGGGCAAGGCCAGAAGCTCCTGAGTGGCCTGCCCGTCGCCGAGGCGGGCGAGGGTGCGGAGCGTGAGGGCGCGGAGCAGGCCGCTGGCCCCGAAGCTCTGATGGAGGCCTTGGGCGGCGGCGAGGTCTTGGGTCAGCTCGGCGTGGAGCAGCTTGCCGCGCAGGGCCGGGTCGAGTCCAGGGAGCAGGCGGACGTCCTCAAGCTCGGCGAGTGCCTCGTCTCGGCGAC
Source organism: Deltaproteobacteria bacterium (assembly GCA_016717595.1). Lineage (GTDB taxonomy): Bacteria > Myxococcota_A > UBA796 > UBA796 > CAJQPC01 > JADKFE01. The sequence continues at coordinate 99,317 of JADKFE010000001.1, forward strand.
TCAGCAGCGCGAGGGCCCGGGCGAGGTGCAGGCGCAAGAAGCTTGAGGTTCGCCGCTGGTAGTCTTGGCGGTGCGTGGCCTTCGTCGCGAGCTGCAGCGCCGCTTGGGCTTGGGAGCGGGCCTCCTCGGCGTGTCCCGCCCGCATCAGGGCGTCGGCCAGATCCCCCATGGCGCGGGGGCGCTCGTCGTCGTTGGCGATCTTGAGGGCCTGCTCCCGCAGGTGGAGGGCCTCGTGGTGCTCACCGCTCAGGGTGTGGAGCAGGGCGGCCGGGCCGAGGAGGTGAACCCGATGACGGGGCTTGACGGCGCTCGGCGGCGTGAGGGACAAGGCCTTGGCCGCGCCGTGGAGGTCCAGGGCGTCGATGGCCTTCACCGTGAGGTTCCCGACGGCCTGGGCGAGCGCGGCGCCGTCCAGCTCATCGAGGGTCGCGGTCAATGAGGCGGCGAGGGTGGCCTGTCGGGCGGCGTCGGCGCTGTGGTTCGCGGCGGCGAGGCAGACGGTCAGAAGCTCCCCGAGCTGGTCGGCGCTCAGGCGCAGGTCGGCCAAGAGCGGCTCGGCCAGCGCGGCGGCGTCCTCCCAGCGGCCCTCGGCCTGGGCGCCGCGGACGAGGATCAGGCGCCTCACGGGATCGTCGCCGCCGTGGCCAGCCCAGCGCAGCGCCTCGTGTAAGGTGCCGACGGGGTGGGCGCCCAAGGGGAGGCGCAGGGCCGCGTCTCTGGGGGTGAGCAGCGTGGCCCGCGGCGCCGCCTCCCGACAGAGGCCCTGCTTCTCGGCGATCTGACCCACGGTCATTACGTCACCCGCGGCGTTGAGCCCGCCGGTGGCGACGATGAGGCTGAGGTCAAGGTCGAGGTGAGCCGCGCTCACCGCCGCCAGGCCCAACGCGAGGCCCGCCGAGGCCCCGTCCCAACCCTCCGCGGGGTCAAACGACGCCGAAAAACGTAGGGTTGGGTCACCCAGAGCGGATCTGGCGGCGTCAAAGGCTTGGCGAAGCCCCTCGTGACCGGCGGGCAGCGCGTCTTGTGGGGTGTTGGAGATCGAGACCGTCACGGTGACCAGCCGCCCCAGGCGGCCAAACACCGCGGGAAACCGGGCGACGCCGGGGCCGAGGGGGCGCGGACGCTGGGGAATGTGCAGGCGGACGGCGAGGGTCTCGTGGGCCTCGGTCCAGGCCGCGAGGGGGAGGAGCGGCGTGAGGTCGTGGAGCAGACGCCGGGCGTGCTCGCGGACCTGCAGCGCGTCGTGTTGCAGACCTTCAGCGGCGGCGCGCCAGGCGAGCTCGGGGCGACCCTCGTCAAGCCGGGCCTGCACCTCCCGCCCCAGCGCGCTCAAGGATCCACCCCGAAGCGTGTGATGCCGCCGGAGTGGGTCACCGACCAGGCGCCGGGGGTCGCGGGGAAACGGGCGCCGACCGCGGTGATCGTGGGGGTCAGCGCGACGCCGTCAACGCTGGCCGTGGCCGCGGGGTCGCTGCACAGCACGACGGGGGCGCCGTCGTCGTCCCGCGTGAGGGCGATCTCCCAGCCAGCGCCCTTTGTGAGGGTCAACCAGGGCGGCGCGTCCCGCAGCGCGCCCGCGGCGGCGAGCCTCACCGGATTTTGCCCCCCCCAATCGACCAGAGACACCCAGAAGCCCAGCTCAAACCGGGTTCGAGCGGGCATCCCGGCGTCGTCCAGGGGCAGCTCCCAGCGGCTCGCCTCGACGGTGGACCACAGCGTCCAGGCCGGGTCGCCGTCGGGGGCGGCTGGTCACGCAGCAGGGCGGTGGCGGCCTCGGCGTGGGGGCGCCAGGGCTCGGGGAACGCGCGGATGAGCCGGGCGGCGTCCTCGGTCACCTCACGGAGCGACTCGGCGGCGCCCAAGAACGTGGCGGCGGCGAGGAGCTCATCGAAGGCGCATAAGGCGCCCCAGGTCTGCTCCGCGTCGTCGTCCTCACCGGCGTCCTCAAGCCGCGCCAGGGCGTCCTCCGCAGGGGCGCTGAGGTCGATCGACGCGGCGGCGAGGGCGTCGCGAGCGTGAAGCAGGGCGGGATCGTTCGGCGCCACCCGGTGAACGAGCCCGGCGATCCGGGCCAGCGTGAGGGGGTCGCCGCCACGGAGGGCCTCTTGGAGCTGGGCGCCAAGCGAGGTCAGCTCGTCGTGAAGCATGAGGGTCTCCTCCTCACCGGCACGATCGCGGCGTTTGGTTCAAGGACGCGCGGCGCTGGACGCGTCGGACAGCGGCGCTCACGCCGACCGCTCACGAAGGGCGGCGATGAGGTCTTCCCGGGCGCGCTCCAGGGCTTTCCGTGCGCTCTCGCGGGCCTTCACCTCGGGCTCTACGGGCCACGGCACCCGCACCCGGGGCAGCGCGGTTGGATCCTCGATGTCCGAGCGCAGCGCCACGGCGATACGCGTGAGGGTGTCGGTGGGTGACTCGTGAAGCCGCCTCGCCAGCTCTTCGGCGAAGGGGGAGGGGTCGGCGTGTTCTAGGGACAAGAGCAAGATCACCCGACGGTGAATCGCCAGGCGCTCCGCGAGCCGGATGACCTCGGCCCGCAGCGCGTTCAGCTCATTCTGCTCGACGAGCGTCACGAAGCCGTCGTCAGCGCCAGACTCCACACGAGGCGCCTCGTGTGTGGGCTGACTCCGCGCCGGATCCGCCGCGGGGGAGCCTCGCCGCGCCGCCTTCTCGGCTCGCCACGCCTCGGCCTCGGCGCGTGGGCTGTGTCCAGCGCCGGCGAAGCTGTCCGCGTGGGTCCGGCGTCGCCGTTTTCGCGCGCGGTCTACGCAGAAGTTCTTGAACGCCGTCGTGCGCCACCCCTGCGGGTTCGTCGCGCCGGGCGGGGCGAGCACCCGCGGCCGCTCGCTGGACGGCGTCTGGAGACAAAGCTCAACGAGGGCGTCGTGGAGCAGGTCCTCAACCTCGTCTTCGCTTGGGCGATGCAAAAATCGCCGGGCGTGGGGCCGCCACTCGGCGCTCACCGCCTCGAAGAACCTCGCTTGGCGTTGTTTGTTGCCCGTGGTCAAGAACGCGCGGAGGTCATCCTCATCCGCTGGAAGCTTACTCGACATCAACGCCCTCAATCTGAGCTGAGGCGCGTAGTATATCACGACGCCCCGTCGCTCAGAGCGTCGGCGGCGGCGCCTTGTCGCCCTTCTCCCACGACGTCAGCACCACCCGCCGCAGGTTCACCCCGGCCAGGGCCAAGGCTGAGCCGCCGAGCACGATGGTGAAGCCGAGCTGCACCAGGTGCAGCACCACGGCGAAGGTGGCCGCGCGCTGGGCGGGCACGTCCCACAACAACAACGACGCCTTACAGAACGCCTCATACGAGCCGAAGAAGCCCGGGGTGGGGGCGACGGTCATGCCGGTGATGGTCAGAGTCCAGGTGGTCCCCGCGGCGACGAGGCTGTGCGGCAGGCCGTCAAAGGCCAACAGCACACATCCGACGGCGATGATGGTGCCGCCCCAAAGCGCCATGCTCGCGCTGAGCACCCCCAGGGCCCGCAGCGGCGCGCCGAGCAGGCTCGTGATGCCCGCCCGAAAGCTGCGCAACAACGCGGCGATCTTGGGGATGATCGGCAGCTTGGCGAACACCCGCTCCATGAGCTGAATCGCGGGCTCCCCCACGGTGAGCAGGCCCACGAGCCCCAGGCCACCCACCGCCAAGGTCGTCGCCGCGAAACGTTGCCCAGCGAGCACCACGTCAACGTCGCCGACGAGCACACCCTGAGGCGGCAGCTCCACAAAAAACGCCAGCCACAACAACAACATGAACAGCATCAGCACGTCCATGAGGCGCTCGACAAAGATCGCGGCCAAGGACCGCCCAAACGGCACCCCGTGCTGCTCCAAGAAGTAAGGTGGGCCGCACAAACTCGCCCAGGCGCAGCGGGATGACGTTGATCGCCAAGAAGCCGATGGCGTTGATGCCGAACAGCGGCCAGAACGGCAGGGGCTCGCCGATGAGCGCCCGCAGGCGCAGCGTGCGCACGGCGTGGCAGGCGAAGAACAGCGCCCAAGCGGGGACAACCCAGGCGATCTGGGCTTCAGCCACCTCCAGGGCGGCCTCCCCCAAGTTCACGCCCCACAAGACCCAGGCGAGGCACCCGGCGGTCAACGCCAGGACAAATCCGACCTTGAGGCGCACCTAGCGGGTCCGCGGGCGGAGCGTCTGCAGGCCGATGAGGGTGTGCTGAATCGCCTGAGAGTCCTCTAAACCGTAGAGCTCAGGCGGCGCGGGCTCGGTGACGTCGGTGCCGAACATCCGGTCCCAGATCGTCAGCGCCTGTCCGTAGTTGCCGTCTTTTTTGGCCCCGTCGCGGGTGTGGTGCCAGGAGTGAAAGTGCGGGTTGTTCAAGAGCTTGCCCCAGGCGTTGTTGAGCGGGGCGGACGGGTCCCACCGCAGGTTCGCGTGCTCAAAGGCGTCGAAGAACGCCCCGATGAGCAGCACCCCCGGCAACACCGCAGCGTGAAAGCCAGAGATGTCGAAGATCAGGCGGAACAGCACCACGGGGATCAAGGTGAGCTGCACCAGATCGACGAGGTGCATCCTCAACCCTGACGAGGCGTTGAGGTGCTCGGCGCTGTGGTGGGTGCGGTGGAAGCGCCAGAGGATCGGCACGCGGTGGTCGGCGTAATGAACCCAGTACCGCGTGAGGTCCAAGATCAAGAACGTGATCAGCGCTTGCGCCACGGGGTGTGTGAGCGCGCCCAGGGAGATCGCCCCGCGAGCGTTTTCGCCGAGCGCGGCGTCGATCCCCAGGATCAAGCCGATCCGGGCGGCGTACAACGAGCCCCCGGTGATCACGTTCAGGAGCGTCTCATGCCAGTCCACGCCCGGACTTACGCGGGGGCGCAGCGCGCCGAGCCCGAGGAAGAAGACGATGAACGAGGCCGTGGCCACAGCGGTCCAGGGCACGGGGGTGACCTCCTGTCAGGCCATGATTCTATCTCAATGAGCGGCTTCGTTGCAGGAAGAAGGTAGACCAACGCCCACGCTTGCTCTACGATGACCTCTTGACTGCGAGTCGGCGCATGACGTCCCGTCGGCCCCGATTCGGGTCACCGCTGGATGATCGTGAGCTTGAAGTCCGAAGAGCCGCTCAACGAGCAGTCGCGATCCGGCCCCCGGGCGGACGCCCTCATCGGGCGTCTTGTCGCCGGTCGTTACAGGATCACGCGCCTCATCGCCCGGGGCGGCATGGGCGCGGTGTACCAGGCCGAGCAGCTCCCCTTGGGGCGCGCCGTGGCCTTGAAGGTGCTGCACGAGCCAGCGAACAACGGCGAGAACGTCGAGTTTGACAAACGGTTCTTGTTAGAGGCCTCGTCCCTCGCCAAGCTCAGCCACCCCCACACCGTCACGCTCCACGACTACGGCCAGGCAGAAGACGGCACCTTCTTCTTGGTGATGGAGTACGTCGATGGCCGCCCGCTCTCGCAGCTCCTGCAGAGCGAAGGCCCCATGGCGCCAGATCGGGCCGTGCGCATCATGCTCCAGGTGGCCCGGGCCGTCCGCAACGCCCACCGCCACGGCATCGTTCACCGCGATCTCAAGCCCTCCAACCTCCTCGTCGCCCGCAACGCCGACGGCGAAGACGTGGTGAAGGTCGTCGATTTTGGCCTCGCCAAGCTCAGCGAGGGCGACCAGTCGATCACCGTCTCGGGCATGATCTTGGGCAGCCCCCACTGCATGGCCCCCGAGCAGATCCAAGGCGGGGAGATCGACGAGCGCGCCGATCTTTACGCCCTCGGCGTGCTGCTCTTTCGCTGCGTGACCGGGCAGTACCCCTTCCACGGCTCTACCTCGACGGCGACGATGATCGCCCACCTCCAGGCGCCCCTGCCCACCCTGTCGAGCGCGGCGCCGAACCTCGTCTTCCCCGACGGGCTTGAGGAGATCATCCACCGCTGCCTCGCCAAACGCGCTGAGGACCGCTACGCCGACGCGGGTGAGCTGATCAAGGCGCTGTCCTCAGTCGGTCGGTCGGGCCCTGAAGAGCAGTCGGCGATCTCCTCACCGAGCGCGTCGTTGCGGATGCAAGGCCCCGTGGTCATCCCGCCGCCCGTCGTCGCCGGCCCCCCGCGCCCGCCCCGCGCCCCTGGGGCCTCGTCGCCTTGGCGGCCTTGGCCGTGGGCGCGCTGTTTGGCCTGCTCGTGCTCGCCTTGGCCCCCGGTCGCGCCCCAGAGGAGCCCGTCGTCGAGGCGCCGCCCGCGGTCAGCATCGTGCCGGTGAAGATCTCCACCACCCCGGCCGGCGCCCAGGTCAGCGTCGACGGCGCGCCGCTGGGCGTCACCCCGCTCAACCTCAGCCTAGAGGCCAAAGGCGCGCCGGATCCCCGCAGCTTTGAGGTCAACCTCGACGGCTTCATGCCGGTGATGGTCGAGCGGGATCTCGCCCAAGGCAAGGTTGAGCTCACCTTAACCCTCAAGCCCCTGTCCGCTGAGCCGGAGCCCGTCGAGGCGCCCCAGCCCACCGAGACCTCCAGCGGACGCCCCAGAGGGGAGCGCTCCAAGCCTACGGCCCAAGAAGGTTCCGACACCCCCAAGCCGCCTGTGAAGACGGAGGAGGGCTCCCCGAGTGACCAGAGCGCGCCCGCTGGCTACAAGGCCAACCCCTTTGACTGACCACCCCGTGACTGGCCTGCTTCGCCCCGTGGCGCTCCTCGCTCTGCTGCTCGCCGCGCCTGTGGCTCTGGCCGCGCCGAAGGACGAGGCCCGGCGCCACTTCAACATGGGCATCGAGTACATCGCCGCCGGGGACTACGAGCGCGGGATCGCCGAGTTTAAGCTCGCCAACGAGATCCTCCCGCACCCCGTCGTGCTGTACAACATCGCCCGCGCCTACGCCGACATCCAGGATTACGAGAACGCGATCCTGTACTTTGAGCAGTACCTCCTCACGAACCCCATCGACCGGGCCGAGGTGGAGTCCTACATCAACACCATGCGCGCCCGCCAAGAGGCGAAGCTCGCGCCTCCGCCCGTCGAGGGCGGCGCAGGCGGCTCCACCAGCGGCGGCGGCCGGTCCGTCGGCCCCGTGGCCACGGCCGATGAGCTCGCCGAGCTTCAGCGCCACGCGCAGGAGCTCCAGGCCCTCGCCACACGCCTCGCCGAGCGTGAACAAGCCCTCGCGGAGGCGGCGGAGGCCGCTGAGGTCGGCGGCGAAGGGGGAGAGGGCGGCGGCGCGTTGAGCCCCCCACGGGTGAAGGCGGCGGCGGGGACGCGCCCCTGGCCCTGAGCGAGAAGGGCCTCGTAGAAGACCTCTACGCCCGCGTCGTCGTCACCGCCTCACGCTTCGCCCAAGACCCGCTCACCGCCCCGGCGGCGGTCACGATCATCTCCCAAGACGACATCCGCATGTCGACGGCCTCCACCGTCGCCGAGCTGCTCCAGACCGTCCCCGGCCTGGACATGATGCAGCTCACCGCGTCGAACCCTGAAGTGTCGATTCGTGGCTTCAACCAGCGCCTCTCCAACAAGGTCTTGGTGCTGGTGGACGGCCGCACGGTCTACATGGACTTCATCGGCTCGACCTTGTGGTCGGCCTTGCCGCTCACCTTGGAGGACATCGAGCGCATCGAGATCATCCGCGGTCCGGGCTCGGCGATCTACGGCGCCAACGCCTTCGGCGGCGTGATCAACATCATCACCCGGGCGCCGGGCGACGTGAGCCAACAAAACCAGGTCTCCGTGGCCGGGGGCAGCGCCGGGCTCGCCCGGGGCAGCGTGAACCTCGCCGGTCGTGACGACCGCCTCGCCTGGAAGACCACCGCGGGGGTGCAGCAGCTCGGGCGCTGGAGTCAGGACGCCGATCCCTCCCGGGTAGACGTCGGCTCCCCCTATGGCGACCACCCGTACTCGGTGCAGTCGGCCACGGCGAGCGCCATGCTCCAGTGGCAGCTCAGCGAGAAGGGCTTCGTCTCCGTCTCCGGCGGCGTCAACGACGGCCTCTCCGAGTTCTACTCTCTGGGGGCGTTGCGCCTGTTTGGCATCGACTCCACCTCCACCAACGCCCGCGTCGATCTCGGCCTCGGCCCCCTCTACGTGCGCTCGTTCTACAACCGCTTCGGCGCCACGGCCCAGTCTTGGTACGCGCCCACGAGCGGCGAGGTGCTCGGCGGCGACATCCTGAGCCAAGCCTGGGACACCGAGGCGCAGTTCAACGAGTCCTTCGGCGCCAACAACCAGCATGTGCTCACCGCGGGGGTCGGCTTTCGCCTCAAGACGATCGACTGGGTGTTCTTGACGCCGGGGGTCAAGGTTGAGCCCCACGTCAACGGCTACATCCAGCAGCAGTCCACCTTCGGGCCCGTCACCCTCAACGGCGCGATCCGCATCGACCGGCACCCCCTGGAGAACGTCGGCACCCGGCCCACGGCCCGGCTGAGCATGGTGACGCGGGTAGGGGAGGGCCGCGTCATTCGGCTCAACGGCGGCAACGCCTTCCGAAACCCCACGTTCTTGGAGTCCTACACCGATCTCTACCTGAGCACCGGCGTAGACGGCGTCTTGGTGAACAGCATGGGCTCCGAGGTGGTGCGGGAGCGCACGGACGCCAACTACCGACTGGAGCCCGAGAAGATCCGCTCCATCGAGCTCGGCTTCTTGGACCAATCAAACGACTCCTTCCGGTTTGAGGTCGCGGCCTACGGGTATCAGGTGCTCGACCTCATCGACCTGGGCTCGGTGAGCGCTGAAGACAACCAGCTTGAGTTTGACGCCACCAAAGGCGCCTACATCGCCGGAGAGAGCCGCTTCGAGAACGAGACCCCGGTGTTCTGGGCCGGCGGCGGTGAGGTCGAGGGCGCGTGGTTCGGGGTGCCCGGCTTGGACGTGCGCCTCAACTACTCCTTTGAGCGCATCGTCTCCGTCGCTGAAGACGGCAGCTCGACGCCGTCAAACGCCCACCCCACCCACAAGGGCCACGCCGTCGTCGCCTGGCGAAGCCCCTGGGATCTCGACGTCTCGATGACCGTCTCGGCCTACTCCGCCCAGTCCTGGCCCATCCGCAGCTATGACGCCGCGGGGCAGGTCGCCGTTGATCTGGTCGATGTCGACGCCTACACGATCGTGTCCAACAAGCTCGTGTGGCACCCCTTCGGCTACGACGACCTCGACCTCTCGGCGAGCGCCTGGAACTGGCTCGCGCTCTTGCAGGGCGCCCACACCGAGTATCCCCTCGGCCAACCCGTCGGCGCCCGTCTCTACGGCGGCGTCGCCTACCGTTTCTGAGGAGGAACAATGACCTTCGCCTTGTTTCTCATCGCCGCCTGCGCCTACACCCCGCCCATCGACAGCGCCAACCCCGACTACCCCGACACCGCCGGGCTGAGCGGCACCGTGCTCGTCTCCTTGACCGAGGGTGTCCCGGGCCGGGGCCATGTGTTGGTCTACGACCTGCTCAACCCGCCGCCGCCTTCAGGCCTCGGCAGCCCCGTGGACCTCGCCACCATCGCCCCGTCGGAGTTTGAGGGGGCCGCGGGCGGCGTCAGCTCGGCGCCGTGGGCCGTCGCGGGCCTGGGCCTGGGCAGCTACCTCGTCACCGCGCTCATCGACAACGATGAGAACTTCTCGCCGTTCTTCGACTTCGCCGCCGGGGCCACCTGCGGCGACACCGTCGGGGCCTACCTCACCGACCTCACCACCCAGGCCCCGGCGCCGGTGGTGATCGACTCCTTGCCCGCGCAGATCGACGGCCTCGTCGTCACCGCCGCCAAGACGCTCTCCACCGAGCGCCCGGCCTTTGACGTCGAGGGCTTCACCTTGGGCGCGCCCGCCCCCTTCGGCACGAGCGCGGCCACCTTAGATCGATCGGTGACCGACACCCCCCAGCTCGTGAACCTGCAGAGCCGCGCGGTGAACCACCCGCTCCTGACGCTGAACGGCCCCGAGGCCGAGGCCTGCGCGTCGAGCTTCTTGGTGCGGCTCCTGGATCTGGACCAAGACGGCGAGGTCGATCCGCACTCCAACCCCAGCTACGCCGCGCTGGGGCTCAAGAGCGCGTACCCCAAGGTCTACCTGATCTTGGCCGCCGACCTCCAAGGCAACCCCGTAGACCCGGCGGCCGGCCGCTATGTCAGCGAGGCCGTCGTGGCCACGGACATCTTCATGGCGCCGTATGGGGAGTATGTCGCCGGAGACTCCTTCTTGAGCCCCACCTTGCCCGCGGTGTTTTTGCCCGCGGCGCTGCACATCGCCGCCGATGGCACCGAGACGGTGGTGCAGGGCCCAGACATGCCCGCGGGCCTGTGGGCGACGGTGGTGGTGCAAGACACGGGGCAGATCTGGGTGGTGCCGAACGACCTCGGTGACGTGGCCCTCGCGGAGCAGTATGGGTGGGATACGGAAGGTTTCGCTTCTCAAGGGCCCGCTGGCTTGATACCGATTCAGTAGCCCCCCGAGGATCTCCACCCCATGAACGACCCGCTCTCCTCAAGCGCCCTCTACGCCGCGGCGCTCCCGGTCAGCCTGGGCGTGTTTGAGCCCGATCAGCACACCCAGACCCTCGCCGTCTCCAAGCAGGGCGCGCTGTTGGACCTCCAAGGCGGCCCGCCCGTGGGCGAGATGATCTGGCTGCACATCCAGCTCCCCAAGGGCGTGACCATCGAGGCCACGGCGACGATCCGCCCGCGCAACGCGGATCTGGGCGACGGCGTGCCCGTCGAGTTCTCGATGTTTATGCACGGCTCCCGCGGGGTGTGGAACCAGTTCATGGGCGAGCTTGAGCTCGCCGCCAGCGAAGGCGGCCGCGACCGCCGGGTGTGGACCCGCGAGCGCCACGTCAGCCTGCTCGTGCGGGCCCAAGAGCGCGAGTGGGTGAGCGGCGACGTCTCCCAAGGCGGCGTGTTTGTGCCCTCCAAGATCCTCCTCCCTGAAGGCACCAGCTTTAAGCTCGAGCTCATCCACCCCGACACCCAGCACGTCTTCGTGGTGCAGGCCCGGGTGGCCCGGCTGCAGTACGGCCACGGCGGCGACGTGCGCGGCATGGGCCTGGAGTTTCTGGGCATGGACGACGAGCGCCGCTTCTTGCTGCAGCGCTTCTACACCCAAGGCGTCGCGCCCCTGTGAGCCTTGGCCTAGGCCTGGCCTCTCCTCGGCCTCACACTCTGCGCCAGCGCAGGTGACGCCGGGCCCGCGCGGGTCTACAGTAGGGTCGTGAAGCGCCGCGCTCCCCCCCTGCTGCTGATGCTCTTGGCGACGGTCTTGGCTGTGACGCCTTACCTGCTGCCGTGGGCGCTGATCCAGTGGTCGAGCGTCCCCACCACGCCCTACGTCTACATCCCGCCGATCCAGCGCCCCGTGGTGATGATCCAGCTCCCCCCGGAGCAGCTCGCCGACGAGGAGCCCGAGCTTGAGCCCGAGCCCGCGCCGGAGCCCGAGGAGGTGGAGGCCGAGCCCGTGGAGGAGCCCGCGCCGACCTACCCCCAGGCCGACGTGCTGGCCGCCAAAGAGGGGGTCGTGAGCCTCGACGTGGTGGCTGAGCTCGACGGCCCCAAGAGCCTACGCGTGGGCCGCCCGCGCCCGGTGAAGCGCCCGCCGACGCCCCCCGGCGAGAAGAAGCCGCGCCCGCCCCGCAAGAAGCCCGAGTGCCTGCCTGAAGCGCCGGAGATCGGCGAGGTCAGCCCCACGGCCCACCGCGTCGAGGAGCAGCTCGTCGACTACTACGCGAACCACCTCCTCGACGTGGAGCAGCTCGCGGCCTCGTGGTGGAAGCTCGACGAGGAGGGTGAACGTGTAGGCGTCGGCATCGGGCGCATGAAGTGCGGCAGCCTCCTGCGCCAAGGCGGCTTCAAGAACGGCGACGTCATCGTCGGCGTGAACGGCATGCCGATTCAGTCCTGGTCCGATGGCGTGAACGCCTTCCTCAAGCTGCGCACCAAGCGCCTGTTGTGGGTAGACGTCGTGCGCCGCGGCGGCGCCGTGCGCCTCGACTTCTTGCTCGTAGATCCTGGCCTGGCGAAGATCCCCAGCGCCATCGCCGACCCGCTGCTCAACCCCACGGTGCTCGTGGATCAAGAGCTCGCCCGCGCCGAGCTGCCGTGGCTCAAGCGCACCTTCGGCAAAGGCAAAGACCGCCGCGAGCAGCGCAAGGCCGAGCGCGCCCTGTGGGAGAGCCTGAGCGAGGCCTGGTTAGAGGAGTCCGGCGCGCTTGAGGACGAGGAGGAGGCCCTGGAGCCCCCCGAGGCCCCGCCCGCCCTAGACCCCAAGGCGCCGCCGCCCCAGCGCACCGACGCCGCCCAGCGTGAGGCCGCCAAGGCCGCTGAAGAGGCCGAGAAGAGCAAGAAGAGAGGGCGAGGGGGACGCGCCCGCCCCCGCGGACCCGCCCACCCCCACGCCCAAGGCCCCCTGATGCCGCCCCTGCCCATCGAGCGCCGCCTGGTGCTGGCGCCCCCGCCCGCCGAGGTCTACCGCCTGCTCACCCAGGCCCAAGACCTCTGGTGGTGCCAGAAGGCCACCCCGGCGGCCAAGGTGGGGGACGTCGCCACCCTACGCTTCGCCGACGGCTCGGCCATCCGTTTGGAGGCCCTGGTGATGGACCCAGCCGAGCGTGTGGCCTGGCGTGTGGTCGAGGCCAGCCTCACCGGCTGGACCAACAGCACCATCGCCTTCTTGCTGCGCCCGCACATGACCCAGACCAGCCTCACCCTCGTACACGAGCGCCTGGGCCTGGGCGGCACCAGCCCCGATCGCCTGCGCGCCGAGCAGCTCTGGACCCTGCGCCTGCAGAGCCTCACCGCCCTGGTGCGCTTCGGGGCCGGTCAGCCCGGCTGAGCCATCACGCCCATCCGCCGCGCCCGCCAGCGCAGAAGCGGCATGGCCCGAAGCGCCCAGCGCATGCGGCGCATGGCCGTGTGGGGGTTGACGAGGTGGGTGTCGGGCGGCGTGTCGCCGAGCCTCCGAAACAGCTCGCCCAGGGGCACGGTGAGCTGATCCTGGAGCACCACGAGCTCCGCGAGCAGCACGGCGAGGGGTCGTAACAGCGGGCCCACGCCGTAGCGCGGCTGATACCCGCCGACGATGTACAGGTGCCGGTGCTCGGGCCGCGTGAGGCTGGCGTAGAGCTGCGGCACCTTGCCCACCACCGGCACGGTGCCGGTTGGCAAGAACGGGAAGCTGAGATCGTAGCCCGTGGCGCAGACGATGAGGTCCACGGCCTCACGCTCGCCGTCGGTGAACGTGACCAAGCCCTGCGAGACGCCGGACACGTCCCGCCGCACGGTGATCTTGCCGTGCTGCAGGTAATGAAACACCTCGGTGTTCACGGTGGGGTGGGCGTCAAAGAGCCTGTGGTCGGGCTTGGGCAGGCCATAGTCCTCATACCGCCCGAGCAGAAGCGGCGTGAGCAGGCCCATCAGCCAGCGCTGCACAAACACCGGCATCCACGGCGAGACAAACTCCACCGACGGTCTGCCCCACAGCGTCTTGGGCATAAACCAGTAGCCCCGGCGCAGACTCCAGCTCGCCGAGGCGCCCACCCGCGCCGCCTCACTCACGATGTCACAGCCCGAGTTGCCGCCGCCGACCACCAGCACCCGGCGCCCCCGGAGCTGATCCGGGCGCTTGTAGTCCTTGCTGTGCAGCACCTCACAGCCCGCGTCGTTGGCCCAAGCGGGCAGCGTCTTCGCCCAGTGGTGGCCGTTACACACCAGCACGCCGCGGTAGATCCGCCGCTCCCCGCCCTCAAAGGTGGCCTCCCAGCCCGCAGGATCCGTAAGCGGGGTGAGCTGGGTGACCTTGGTGTTGAAGCGGATGTGCCGCCGCAGCCCAAACGTGTCGGCGTAGTCCCGAAAATACGCCGCCATCTGCGCGGCGCTGGGGAAGTCGGGGAAGGACTCCGGCATCGGGAAGTCGTCATACTGCGTCGTGCGGCGGCTGGAGATGATGTGGGCCGTCTCATAGACCCCATGGGACCAGTTGCCGCCGACCTCGTCCGTGGCCTCGACCTGCTCATAGGCGAGGCCCCGCTCACCGAGGGCCTTGGCGACGGCGAGCCCCGTAGGGCCCGCGCCGAGCACGAGGAGGGGGGCGTCGACGTCGCGCATGGGCCAAGCGTAGTAGAGTCTCGCGGGTAAGACAACGGCCCCGAGGTGCATATGGACGTCAAGTCACAGGTGGTGGTGATCACAGGCGCGGCGAGCGGCATCGGCGCCGCCTTGGCCGAGGCCTTCGGCGACGCCGGCGCGCGCTTGGCCCTGGCCGACCGCGACCACGCCGGGGTGGAGGCCGTGGCCCAGACCCTCAAGGCCCGCGGTGTCGAGGCCCGCGCCTACCCGCTGGACGTCTCCTCCCGCGCGGCGTGGCAGGCCCTGGCCCAGACCACCCTGGCCGAGCTCGGCGGCGCGCGGGTGCTCATCAACAACGCGGGCATCACCTTCTTGGGCAGCTTCGAGGCCACCCCCGTCGAGGACTTCGACCGCGTGCTGGCGGTGAACCTCGGCGGCGTGGTCGAGGGCTGCCGCGCGTACCTGCCCCAGCTCCGCGAGGCCCCAGCCGCCCGCATCGTGAACATCTCCAGCCTGTACGGCCTCGTCGGCGTGCCCGGCCAGACGGCCTACTGCGCGAGCAAGTTCGCCGTGCGCGGCTTCTCCGAGGCCCTGCACGAGGAGCTGCGCGGCACCAGCGTCGGCGTGACCGTGGTTCACCCCGGCGGCATCCGCACCAACATCATGAACCAGGCGAAGACCGGCGGCGCGGGCGCGGAGGCCACCGCAATGAGCATCCGCGACTTCTTCGCCAAGAAGACGATGCGGCCCGGCAAAGCGGCGGCGCTCATCCTCCAGGCGGTGCAGCGGGACCAGCACCGCCTGCTCATCACCCGCGAGTCCGTGCTGTTCGACCTGGCCCGGCGAATCGCGCCGGAGTGGGGCAACCGCTTCGCCGTAGACGGCATGGTGAAGGGCATGGGCCTGGGGAGCCCGAAGCGGCTGATCGGGAAGGGGTGAGGGGAGGCCGCGCGGCGCCGATCAAGCGCCGCTGAGCGCCGCCAAACTTTTCTCCGGACACCCGTTGACCTACGCGACTCACGCATGGTAGACCTCGTGGCGCATGGACGAGCCCAGCCCCACCACCCCCGTCGTCATCGGCTTCGCGAGCCTCGTGCGCGCCGCGTGGCTCCCCGAGCTGATCCTGCGCCTCGCCCACCTCTGGGCGATGATGGGCCACGACGTCGCCTTGATCGACGGCGATCCCTGGGGTGAGGCGCCTGAAGGCTGGTCGGCGGATGAGCCAGCGGAGCACGCGCTCAGCGAGCTTCTTGGCGGCGCGATCATCGGCGTAGACACCGCCCCGGCGGCGGTGGCGCTGAGCGCGCTCTTGGGCCTGGATGAGCCCCCGGGTGCGCTGGGCCTCATGTTGGCCCGGGGCGCTGAGGCGCCGCCGGACGCCCCCACCGCGCGCTCGGTGATGTCCGCGCGCCGCGCCCTGCGCGGGGCGATGGTGGGCGAGGCCCGGGCGGACGTGGTGCTCGTGCGCCTGCCGCCGCTCTGTGAGCCCGTGGGCCAGGCCCTCGCGGCGAACCTCGTGGACGTGACGGTGCCGCTCTTGAGCCCCCTCGATCTGCTCAAGGCCGGGGTGATGCTCGCCCGCAGCGCCGCGATGCAGGCCGAGACGCACCCCGTCCTGCCCATCGAGCTCTCGGCCAACCCCATCGACGAGGCGCTGTGGGTGGCGCACGTCGGCTGCGCCCCGGCGGCGCAGCTCAGCCTTGACTCCTCTGACGACGAGGATCAGATCGACGCCTTGGTGGGCGCGCTCTCCGACTTCTTGCGGCCCACCTTAGAGCTGCCGCACCCCGACCCCAAAGAGGAGATCTTAGAGGCTGACGCCTTAGAGCGTGGCCGAGGCGCCTACCTGGGCTTCCGGCGGCTCTTGCGCCAAGATCAGAAGGACGCGATCCTCTTCTTCCGCGGCACCTTGGCCGGTCGGAGCGCCACCCTACGCAGCGCCGCCGAGGCCCTGCGGGCCATGGACGACGAGGGGATGTGGCCGGATCAGCTCGCCTATGGCCTGCGGTACGTCGTGCAGAAGTTCCGCGTCGCCGAGCCCGAGCCGGTGAGTGAGTATGTGGCGGGGCTGGGGGGGAGGTTGTTGGGTGAGCTGCGGGCGGGGCGGCTCAGCGAGCGGCCGACGCGCCTGAAGATTGATGTCGCCTACGCGATGCTCTACCACTGCTTCTACCTCAAGCACATCAAGGCGTATGACCTCGACCTCGCCCAAGCGGCGGTTCGGCTGCTGCTGGAGGCCGCTGACGAGGTGGAGGACGGCGGCGACTGCGCCCGGCTCGCCGAGGGCTTTGCGCGGCATGGGGCGCTCTGTGAGCAGAATCGTAACGCGGAGCTGGCGTTGAACCTCATCGCCCTGGCGGAGCAGCGCGGACTGGGCACTCTGATCGCCCGGCGCTCTGCCATCGACTCGCTGTGGTTGTTCTGTGAGGCCGAGCCCACGGCGCCGCTGCTGCGGCTGATGTTCCGCCTCGCAAACGACCTCATGCCGCTCGACCCCGGCTACGCCCACTACGCCCTCATCGGCGCCTGGGACATCGCCGGGGACAAGATGCGCGCCACCGATCACCTCATCCTGCTCGCCAAGGTGGATCCCAAACGCCTCAAGATGGCGCTGGAAGACTCCTCGCTCAAACGATTCTTCGAGGGCGTGGCCACCACCCGCTTCTTCCGCTCCGCCCGCAAGAAGGGCTTCAAACTGTCCGAGCTCTGATGTTCCGTCCGCTGCTGACTCTCTTCGCCCTGCTCACCGCCTGCCACCCTGGGCCTGGCCCAAACGCGAGCGCTGGCGCCGAGGTGGTGGGTGAGCCTGGGCAGACCTACCTCCTCGACGGCTCCACCTCCGCCGCGGATGGCGCACAGTACACCTGGACGATCCTGGACGGCCCCGAGGACGCCGCGCTGATCGACGCCGATCAGGCCGTGGCCTACCTCATCCCCGAGGCCGAGGGCGTCTACACCTTAGGCTTAGAGGTGTGTGACACCTGGGGCCGCTGTGAGGCGGCGACCACCCGGGCGCTCGTCGGCGCGACGGCGCGTAAGTCGGCGAGCAAGGGCGGCGTGTCCTTTGGTGGCGGCTTCGGCGGCCTCGGCAAGAACCAGGCGCCCCAAGCCGCGGCGAGCGCGACGCGCGCCTTCTCTGGCCTCTCGGTGATCCGCCTCGACGGCAGCGCCTCGACGGATCCCGACGGCGACGCCCTCCGTTACCGCTGGAGCTTCACCACGCGCCCCGCGGGCTCGGCGCTCACCGACGCCGACATCCAAGACAACACCTCAGCGCTGGCCTCGTTCAAGGCCGACGTCTCGGGCACCTACGGCGTGCGCCTCGTGGTGCGCGACGGCGTGACGTCAGACTCCGCCCTGCTCTCGGGCATCGTCGTGAAGGTTGTGGAGGACAACGACCCCATCGACGACCGCGCCGCCCCCCAGCGCGGCGCCCTCGACGGCGCGCAGTAGGCGGCCGCGACCGCGTCGCCTTGTGGCTCCGGCGTCACCCAGCCCCCAGGTCGAGCTGCGCGTGTCCAGGGCCTCGGTGGGCGCCCGAGGAGGAGGACGGCGCGCAGACGACGGCGTGGTGGTCCTACGCGCCGGGGGCGGGCCGCTGAGCGGTGATCGAGGGCCACTGAGCGATGAGCGGGGCCGCGTGAGCGAGGCGCGATGATCGAGGGCCACTGAGCGAGATCGAGGGCCGCTGAGCGATGAGTGAGGCTCACTGAGCGATGATCGAGGGCCACTGAGCGATGATCGAGGGCCGCTAAGCGGTGATCGAGGGCCACTGAGCGATGATCGAGGGCCACTGAGCGATGAGCGAGGGCCACTGAGCGATGAGCGAGGGCCACTGAGCGATGAGTGAGGGCCACTGAGCGCTGAGCGAGGCTCACTGAGCGCTGAGCGAGGGCCACTGAGCGATGATCGAGGCTCACTGAGCGCTGAGTGAGGGCCACTGAGCGCTGAGTGAGGGCCACTGAGCGATGGTCTCGGGCCACCAAGCGATGATCACGCACACAGAGGTAAAGTGGCGTCAAGATCCCCCTCCTCCTGGCCTTCTTGGTCCTCACCGCCTGCACCCCCCGCCGAGTCTGCGAGGGCAAAGACAACGAGCGCGCCGTAGACGACGACGGCCTCATGGGGTGCTCGCCCGATGGGCCGGGGTGCGACTGCACGAGCGGGTGGCCGGTGAGCCGTGAGGGGCACGAGGGTGAAGAAGACCGCGGCGATCGAGCCTGGTTGACCACCTTTTGTGCCTCATGGGTGGAGGTCGAGGCGCGCTGCAGGCTGGGGCGCTGCGTTGGCGTCGAGGTGGGCGACGAGCCGTAGGGGTGTCGCTCAACGCGCGCCCTGGGCGCCCCCGATCCAGGGCCGAGCATCGCTCCATATGAACGGACGGGTGGAGACTTGCCATCGTCTCGCGCGGCGTGTAGCATCACCCTACTCAACCGCCCTGGAGGAGATCATGGCCCGCCGCACCGCCATCAGCAACGCCGACCGCTCCACCATCTCCCAGTCGGCCAAGCTCTACTTCGACAGCACCGAGGCCGATCCCGACCTTCGCTCCACCTACGATCGCCTCTTCGCCCCGGCGGACGCCGAGCAGTCCGCGGCCCTCGACGCCCACCGAGCGGCGACCGTGGCCACTGAAGCCGAGCACGCCAATGTTGTGGCGAAGGACGAGCGCGTAGACGACGTGGTCCACCGCGTCCACGTCTGGGTGGATGTCAACCACGGCAAAGAGGGCGTGCGCGCGCTCAACTCTCTGTGGGGCGACCGCGGCTATGGCGCGCTCACCCGCCTGCCCTTCGCGGAGGAGGTCCAGGCCCTGCAAGACTTCATCCGCCGCGTCGATGGCGGCGCGGCCCTGGAGATCAACGTCTCCCTGATGGCCGAGCTGCGCGTCGCCGTGCAAGAGCTCGCCGAGGCCCTCGCCCGCCGCGCCCACGCCGAGGCGCACCAGGCGGCGTGCTCGGCGCGCCTCCAGGCGGCGAACACGGCGTTTGACGACGCCTGGTCGCGGCTGGTGAAGCACGCCAAGCTGGTCTTGGGCGATGAGCTGGGGCGGATGGCGCCGGATTTGGGGTGAGGGGGGCTGCCCTGCGGCGCCCGAGTTGGGATAGGGCCCCTGACTCGGCGCTCTGGCGTGGTGGTGGTGTATGGCTTCGTCGTCTGAAGTGGCGTCTCCTGGCTCGCTCGATGAACAGCTCCACGCGCTCTATGAGCGGATGACGACGCTGGCGGCCAGCCCGGAGCTGGACGACGCGCAGCGGAACACCCTGGCCGCGTGGCGGAAGCTGGTCGAGCACGCGGAGCGCGGTTGGCGTGCGCCGCTGCGACTGGGGTTGATCGGGCAGATCGGCATGGGCAAGAGCTCGCTCATCGCCGCCGCCACGGGCCTCCACATCGGGCCCGCGCTGGGCAGCCCGAGGCGGTGGTCGGTCCTGCCGGTCGGCGACGGCAACACGACCTTGGGCGAGCTGCTCGTGAAGGTCGAGCCCCAAGCGGCGGAGCTTGTCCTCCGGGTAGAGCCGGTGCCCGCCGAGCGGCTGGCGCAGGAGCTCACGTTTTTGGTCGAGGACACCTGGCGCGCGGCGCGGCGGCCCCCCAAGGAGGGCGCGGCGTCGGGCGGCGGCGGCGCCGGAGAGGAGCTCTACGACCTCTTGCGCATGTGGTTGACCGGCGGCGAGCGCAGCAAGAGGGAGGCGCGGGAGCTGCTGAAGACATGGGTGACGGCGGAGGAGACCTTACAAGACGCCGTCGCCGCCCTTAAGGCGCGAGTAGACCTCACCACACGCTCAGCGCCGTATGAGCGGCGCTTCCCTGACGATGAGGCCGGGCTCACCGAGCTCAAGAGCACCCTCGCTGGGCTGATGAAGGGCACCCTGGCCGACGCCCCGGCCCCCGCCGTGACCACGCTGAGCGTGCCGCAGAGCCGGGCGGGGGCCTTGGGGATCGACGCGGTGATCGACACCCAAGGCTTAGAGCCCACAAACACCCAGCGGATGCTCACCGCGCGGCCCGACCTCATGGGGCTGATTGACGATCCCTCGGTGATGTTGGTCGTCTGCGCCGACTACACCGCCGCGCCGGACGGCGTGGCGCTGGAGGTGCTGAAGCTGCTCAAGGCCCAGGCGCGACGTTGGGAGGGGCGGACGCTACGCCTCCTCCTCGTGGACAAGCGGGAGGAGACGACGGGCGCGGAGGCGGAAGACCATCGTTTTGCGCGGATCGACACCTGCGCCAACCGTCTGCGGCAGGAGGAGCTTGACGGCGTCATCCCAGCGGAGCGCGTCATCGCCATCGACGTGCGCCGGGAAAACGCGGCCCTGCGGGGCGCCCTCGGCGGGATGGTAGACGAGGAGCGCACGCGGAGGGCGGGGCGGCTGCAAGAGGCGATCGGGCAGGCGGAGAAGGGGCTCACTGCGCTTTTGGGGATGTTGAGAGCGCCGCCCTTCGGCGTGAGATTGACATGCGGCTGTGGTGGGCTTGGGAGGCGAACGTCGGTGAGCTTCGTGCGTATGCCACGTTCCGCCCCCTCGACGATCTGGGGGAGTACATCCTGCGAGGCAGGCCCTGGGTTGAGCATTGGTCACACATCCACGCGACGATCCGCCGTCGTGGGCGCTACCACAAACTTGACCTAGCGAAGGTGCTCAACAAGCTCGGGTGGAAGGTGTGGGAGCAGTCGCGAGTGGACTACATCGGGGCGGTCCTCGGTCCGATCAACGCCACGGTGGACGGCCGAGTCGGCGCACAAGAGTCGAGTACCTCAACTTGAGGATGGCTGCGCTGGTTCAGGCGATGGAGAATTGGCACGACGCCATCGACAAAGCTTACTTTGACGCCATCACGGCCTACTTCGCCTCACCCGAGGCCGACGCGCTCTGGGCCGACTGCCTTGAACGCTGGGGCCAAGGCCCTGGCTACGTCAATGACATCGGCGCGCGCCTGTTCCGGGAGAGTGAGCGGGTCGAGCTGGAGATTCCAGCCCACCTTCTTCGCTTCAACCACGAGGAGGCGCTCCCCTCGCCCGCCGATGCTGAGCTTGGCGAAGGTCAGCGCCACCAACTTCAGGAACATCGCGGAGGCGTCAAAGCCGCTGAGCGACACCACGGTGATCATCGGCGAGAACGGCAAAGGCAAGACGGCGTGGTTGGAGGCCATCGCCAAGGGCCTAGAGGCCATCCTGCCCGGCCTCGGCGCCTCCGCCGCCCCGCCGCTGCGGGAGGAGGACGTTCGCCACGTCACCCAGGTCGCAGGGGAGCGCACGTTCCGACAAGCGGTTTTCCCGATGAGCATCACCTTGGAAGGGACGCTTCAAGGCAAGGCGCTCCGGTGGTCCCGGCAGGTGGGCGGCGCGGGCGCGTCGGCGTCAGAGGAGGGCGCCGAGGGGCTCACCGTGATCACCCAGGACATCGCCCAAGAGCTGCTCCGCTGGCCCGCGCGGCCGCTTCCGGTCCTGGCGTACTACGGCACCCAGCGCCTTTGGCCACCCGACCTCAGCCCGCAACCCCGGAAGGCCGGCGACCGCTTAGAGGGCTATCGGGACTGCCTCGTCGCCGCCTCCACCCACCAGCAGCTCCTCTCATGGGTGCGGGACTTCACCTTCGCCGAGATCCAGCAGAAGAGGCCGGTGCCCCAGCTCAGAGCGATTCGTGAGGCGGTTCTCCGCTGTGTTGAGGGCGCGACAGACTTCTTCTACGACATCGAGACGGAGGGCCTTGTCCTCACCAAAGCAGATGGTGACCGCCTGCCCTTCGCCCAGCTCTCCGACGGCCTCCGAAACATCGTCGCCCTCGTCGCCGACATCGCTTGGCGGGCCTCGGTGCTCAACCCCCAGCTCGACGAGCTTGCCCCGGCCTTGGCTGAAGGCGTCGTGCTCATCGACGAGATCGACCTCCATCTCCACCCCAACTGGCAGCGGCGGGTGTTGGCCGACCTGCGCGCGGCGTTCCCGCGCCTCCAGATCATCACCACCACCCACTCGCCGTTCATCATTCAGTCTTTGGAGCCGGGCCAGCTCGTCAACCTGAACCCGAACGTCTCCGAGGATGAGCCCTACGCCGATGAGAGCCCCGAGGACATCGCCGAGCACATCATGGGCGTTCCGGTGCCTCAGAGAAGCCGTCGCCGCGCGGAGGCTGAGGAGGTCGCCGCCAAATATTACGAGCTCCTCGAGCGTGTGCCCAGGGCTGACGCCGAGGAGCTGGCGCAGGTGAAGGCGGAGCTTGATGAGCTGCTGGCGCCCTACAATGACAACCCCGCGTTCACGGCCTACACCAGCTTCTTGAAGCAGAAGCGTCTGGTGGCCGAGGCGGGCCGCCCGTGAGGCCGGTGGTTCGTGGCGCTCATCCTGAGAGCCTCGTGATGGTGGAGTACCGCCACGCGCGACCGACGCTGCTTGAGCGGATGGGGGGCTATTGCTCCTTCTGTGAGGTGCAGGCCCCAAACCTCGACGTCGAGCACATTCGCTGCAAAGACCACAACCCGGAGCTGGAGCTGGAGTGGTCAAACTTCTTGTTGGCTTGCAAAAACTGCAACAGCACGAAGGGCACGACCGTGAGCACGGACGAGGACGTCGCCGCGCGGCTGTGGCCCGACCGGGACCGCACTCAAGACGCCTTCGTGTATGGGGAAGGCGGCGTCGTGTCGGTGGCCCCGCTGGTAGATCCGGCGGAGCGGAGAAAGGCCGAGCTGACGGCGGAGATGGTTGGGCTTCTGAGGCGCCCGGGCGCGGGGCTCACGAGCGGACAGACGAGGACGGCCAGTGATCGGCGCCTTCACCTTCGGCGGCAGGCCTGGGACGAGGCTACCATCTCGCGAAACAACCTCCGCAAGGCCCCTGTGGAGGAGATGCGGGACCAAATTCTCATTCTCGCCAAGGCGCGCGGCTTCTTCTCCGTCTGGCTCACGGTGTTCCGTGACGACGCCGACATGGTCGACCGGCTCATCCGCGCGTTCAGCGGCACCGACCGCGCCCGCATCCTCACCCCCACCCCCACCGCGCCCCCGCCGCCCCAAGCACCCCCGCCGCCACCGCCAGCGTGACCCCCGGCGCGGTCAACGTCTCGCCGAGCAGCAGCCCGACAAACACCCCCACCGCCACCCCCAGCCCCCCAAACAGCGCCGCGCCCCAAGGACTCCGCCTCGGCGCCCCATCCCCCGCGCGCAGCCGCTCCAACAGCGGCGTCAGCCGCTCCGCCCACACCGCGGCGTCTTCAGCGCTCACCCGCTTCGTCTGCCGCTCCCGGCACAGAAACCACCACTCCACAGCGGCGGCCTGCTGCTCCGGGTTCCAGCGCGACCAGTCCAGCCCGGCGCCAAACGCCCGATCCCAGCGGTACGCCCCCTGACGCCCCTCGCCCCGGAGCAAGGCCGCGAGCTGGGCGCCCACGCTCTCGCCGAGGTAGGCCCGGCCGCCGCGCTGGTGCTGCCACAGGTGCACACACTCGTGCACAAAGACGTGCTCACGCTCGGGCACAAACGCGCCGTGCTCGTCCAGCAAGGGTTTGCCGCCCCACACACGCGGGACGTAGAGGGTGTCGAGGATGACCTTGGGGATGCCCAGGGTGAGCGGGCCGTTCACCCAGATCACCACGCGGTCGGGATCGAAGCTCGGGCCGAAGAGCTCGGTGACCAGGGCCCGCTCACGGGCGGTCAAGGGCCGCCGACCGGTGAACGGGCGCCGCGGCGCCTCAGTTGGCGGTGGTGGGCTCATCAGCACGCACGTCCTCCAGGCGCAAGCCCGCCAAGCCCAAGGAGCCGATCTTGTAGAGGGTGTGGGCCAACATCTGCGGGGCGCCGATGAGGGTCAAGGCGCCGTGATCGGCCAGCAAGACGCGCAGGGCGGTGATCCCGGCGGCGACGCTCACGCCGTCGGGGAGATCGAGGTGGGTGAGATCGAGGCGCAGGGGGCCCTCCCCCTCACAACCGGCGGCGCAGGTGAGGATCTCGGCCCAGCCCCGCTCGGCCTCGGCGGCGGTCAGCTCACCCTCGACGGTCAGCGCGCCGCCTTGGAGCGTGAGCGTGAGGCCGGTCAGCGGATCGCCCCGCCGGCGCCGTCGGAGGCGCCCAGGATGCCGCGCTGGTTAAACGCGAGCCACTGGCCGCCGGGCAGGCTGCGCAGCACGCGGCGCTCGCTGCCGTCCATGTTGCGCTCGATGATGGCGCCGGAGCGGCCGGGCTCCAAGAGGTAGCCGGTCTCGGCGTCTACCCAGGCGAAGGGGTGGAGGTCGTTCACCTCGTGGATGACGTCGTTGTTCTGCAGGTCCACGAACAGGACGGTGCAGCGGTCATCCGACGGCAGGCGCAGGGCGGCGTATCGGCCGCCGGTGATGCCCCAGAGGCGATCGATCTCCACCTTAAAGTCCAGCACGTCGCGGCCCTCGCCGGGGCGGCCCTCGCGGATGGCCTCGCTGAGATCGTAGTGGCCGAGCACGCCGTCGGTGTCGAGCACGAGCAGGTCGGGGCGGCGGTTCACGAAGGCGAGGCGGGAGATGGGCGTCTCGGCCAGAGGCACCGGCGGGTGAACGGCGTCGCGGCCGGTCTCTGGGTCTAAGATCTTCACGGCACCTTTGGGGGTGACCACACCCAGCCAGGTGCCGCTGCCCGAGAGGGCCATGGCCCGGGGCCAGCGCAGCTCCAAGGCCTGGTTGCGGGCGAGATCCCACCAGCGCACGCCGCCGGAGGTGAGCTGCGCGGCGACGACGCTGCCGCCCACGGCGATCTCGATGGCGTTCACCGTCTCTTGGCCGCCGTCGAAGAGCTTCTTGCCGGTGCGTGTGGAGTAGACGAGCAGGGGGCCCTTCATGGGCTGCACGAGCACGAGCTGGCCGTCGCGGTCGATGCGGCTCCAGGCGAGCTCCCCGGCGTTGGGCTCGATGACGTTGACGCGGTTGTCGTCCTTCCAGACGGTGATGCGGTCGGTGTGGGTGGCGGCGCGGAAGGCGCCGAAGCCGCTCGCGGTGATCACCGGGGGCACACCCTCGTCGTTCTGGCCGTGCAACAGGCCGTCAGAGCCGCCCACCTGGATCCCGGCGTGGCTCCAGAGGCCCACACCGGAGGAGTCGGGCGCGCCGTGCTTGAGGCTCTCCACGGGCTGCAGGTCGGGCAGAGAGAAGACGTGCACCGAGCGGCGGGTGATGGCGGCGGCCTGCTGGCCGTCGGGGGAGAGCACGACGTTGCCGATGCCCGAGCCGCCGCGGGTGGCGAAGGACGCGCAGAGCACGCCGTCGATGACGCGCAAGAGCGAGATGCCCGCCGGGCCCGAGCACACGACGTAGGTGTAGTCCCGGGAGAAGTAGGCCTCGTCCGCGGGCATCTGGATCTTGTCCATGGGCAGGCCCTCGCGGGTGCGGAGGTCCACCAGGCGGGGCTGGCCGTTGCCGTCGATGCACAAGAGGCGATCGCCCCGGGCGTCGAACTCGACGGTGACGCCGCCGAAGCCTTGCCAGGCGATCTCGCGGTCGCCGCGCTGGATGTCCCAGAGGCGCACGAGGCCATCGACGGCGATCGACGCGAGGCGAGTGCCTTCAGGGGAGATCGCCACGCCGCGCATGGCGCGAACGCGGCCTCGGGCGCCCTCGCGGCGCTCCAAGAACACCGACTGGCCGTTGTCGGTGCGGTACACGCCGACGGTGCCGTCGTCGTCGCCGACGGCGATGTAGCCGCCGCCGCGGATGAGGCCGATGCTGTGCGTGATCGGCGCGCCGGGGTGGAAGACGAGGCCCGGGGCGGTCTCGTTGCGCCGGGTGACGGCCACGACCCCGTTGGCGTCGGCTGTGGCCCAGACCCCGCTGTGGGGATCGTAGGCGGCGCCGGTGATTGGGGCGTCATGGACGTTCGGACAGAACTGGTCAGCGAGCGACGGCATCCGCGATCTCCTCTCCCACTCAGCGGCCTGCGCCCGCCAGGGGAGCAGACAGAGGATACACCAGCGCGGTAGTATCTCACCACAACCGCCCTGGCGCCCCCGCGAGGATCACGAAGGCCCGGATGACCCGAGCAGCCATCCTGTGGCATCACCACCAGCCCGACTACCGCGACCCGGCCACGGGCCGCCCCATGATGCCGTGGACACGCCTCCACGCGCTGCGGGGCTACCGTGACGTCGGCGTGGCGCTCTTAGAGAGCGGCGTGCCGATGACGGTGAACCTCGTGCCGTCGCTCCTCGACCAGCTCGACTGGTACGCGTGCGGGGGCGGCGACAGCCACCTCGATCTCACCCGACGCCCCGCGGCGGATCTCAACGAGCATGAGCGCGCGGAGATCCTGCGCACGTTCATCGCGGGTCACCCGGCGATGTTCGGCGCGTGGCCCGGCGCGCGGCGGATCAAGGAGCGCCGGGAGCGCGGCGAGCCGTTTGGGGTGAACGATCTTCGTGATCTTCAGGTGTGGTCCACCCTCGCCTGGGTGGGCTGGAGCGGCGCGCGTGACGAGCGGGCGCTCAAGGAGCTGCGCAAGAAGGGCGCGGGCTTCACCGAGGCCGACAAAGACGTGATGCTCGCGGCCTGTGAGCGCCTCGTGCGCTCGGTGATGCCGCTCTACCGCGACCTGGCCCAGATGGGCGTGGCCGAGATCTCCGCCTCGCCGTACTACCACCCCATCCTGCCGCTCCTGATCGACACCGAGAACGCCCGGCGCTGCCTGCCCGATCTCCCGGCGGACATCCCCCGGGTCAAGCGCCCTGAAGACGCCATGGCCCAGCTCATCCGCGGGCGGAGGCGCGTAGAGAGCGCCGTGGGCGCCGAGGTCGTCGGGCTGTGGCCGCCTGAAGGGGCCATCTGCCACGAGCTGCCCGAGATGGCGGCGCAGGCGGGCTTCCGCTGGCTGGTGAGCGACGAGGGCAACCTCTTGCGCTCCGAGCGTGACTTCTCGACCATCGGCGCCCCGTGGGATCTCGGCGATGGGGTGGTGGGCTTCTTCCGCGACCGCTCGATCTCCGACGACATCGGCTTTCGTTACGCCAAACGCCCGGCCAAAGACGCCGTCGACGCCTTGCTCTCGTCCTGCGAGGCGCGTGGGGGCCTGGTCACCATCGCCCTGGACGGCGAGAACCCCTGGGAGAGCTACGCCGACGCCGGGCAGGCGTTCTTGACCCGGCTGTGTGAGGCGCTCAACCGCCGAGATCGGGTCACCCCGGTGCGTTTCTCCGAGGCCGCCTTGGAGCCCGTGGCGGGCAAGGTCTACGCGCTGCACACCGGGAGCTGGGTGAACTCGGATCTGGCGATCTGGTTCGGGGATGAGGAGGATCGCCGGGGCTGGAGCCTGCTCGCGAAGGCCAGAGACGCCGTCGCCGCCGCCGGAGACCCGCCCGAGGCCATGGAGCACATCTACGCCGCCGAGGGCTCGGACTGGTTCTGGTGGTATGGCCGCGAGTTCGACACGCCCTTCGCCTTGGACTTTGACCGCCTGTTCCGGGGGCAGCTCGCCGCGGCGTATCGGGCCTTGGGGCAGGCGCCGCCGGACTCGCTCTCGGTGCCGGTGAAGGCGCTCACCACGCCGCCGCCGGGGCTCAAGCTGCCGACGAGGGCGATCTCACCGCGGATCGACGGCGCCCGGAGGCTGTTCTTTGAGTGGGTGGGCGCGGGCTACGCCGACTGCGCGCGGCCCGGCGGGGCGATGAGCCTGAGCGCGGGGCACCTCCAGGGCATCGCCTGGGGCCTCGACGACAACCTGCTCTATGTGCGCTTGGACCACCGCCGCCCCTTGCCGCCGGAGCGCGCGGGCACGGAGTGGCAGCTCGTCTTGATGGGGGGCCCCGAGACGCGCACCCTGCGCTGGCCGTACATCGACGAGGACAACCGCACCGATGGCCTCGTCGCCGGGGAGCTGTGCACCGAGCTGAGCCTCTTGTTGCCCAAAGACTTCCGCGGCAGCCTACACGTCGCGCTCATCCGCGATGGGGTGGAGGTGGCGCGGTATCCCCAAGACGGCGACGTGCCGGTGCAGCTCCACGAGGAGACCGACTGGTGGGTGTGATCCGCCGCGCAGGAGCGCTCGGCCGCCGTGCCGAAACCGTGGCTCGCGGGTCATCCCTGCTCTGCACTATCCGCGGGTGATCTGATGGCCATCGGCAGCTTCGTCCTCGTCCTTCATGGCCATGTGCCCTACGTCCTCAAGCACGGGCGCTGGCCGCATGGGGACCACTGGGTGTTTGAGGCCGCCGCCGAGACGTACCTGCCGCTTCTGGAGGTGATCGAGTCCTGCCGCGCCGCCGGAGGCCGCTGCCCGATCACCCTAGGCCTCACGCCGATCCTGCTGGAGCAGCTCTCGCACCCGAACTTTAAGGAGCGTTTCCCGGCCTGGCTCGCCGAGCGTGAGGAGCGCGCCCACCGGGATGAGGTGGAGTTTGAGTCCTGGGGAGACGCCCACCTCGTCTCCTTGGCCCGGCGCTGGGCCGACCGCTACGAGCGGCTCAACACCCTGTTTGACGCCATCAAGGGCGATCTGCCGGGGGCCTTCGCCCAGCTCTGGAACGAGGGGCAGATCGAGCTCATCTCCTCCAGCGCGACGCACGGCTACACGCCGCTCTTGCTGCAGGACTCGTCGATCCGCGCGCAGATCCGCATGGGGCTCAAGACGAGCGAGCGGGTGCTGGGCCGTCGCCCGACGGGGTACTGGCTGCCCGAGTGCGCCTACCGCCCCGGCGGCCCGTGGACCCCGGCGGTGGGCACGACGCCGTCTCGGGTGCGCCTGGGCACCGATCAGCACCTCGCCCGGGAGGGCGTGAAGTTCACCATCCTCGACGCCCAGATGTTCCGGGGCGCGCGCTCTGAAGGCATCCGCACCCAAGACGGCTACGTCAAGGTGGGCTGGGATCAGGCGGCGTGGGACGTGGGCCGGGTGTGGCGCTCGGTTCTGGAGCCGCACATCGCCTCCACCGACGGCACCGACACCGACCTCACCGTGTTCGGGCGCCACCCCGAGGTGAGCGAGCAGGTGTGGTCGGGTCAGGTGGGCTACCCCGCCGATGGCCGCTACCTGGAGTTCCACAAGAAGCACGGCAGCGACGGCCTGCGCTACTGGAAGGTCACCAGCGCCCGGGCGGGCTTGGGCGAGAAAGAGCGCTACAGCCCTGAAGACGTGCACGGGGCGGTGTTCTCTCACGCCCAGCACTTCTGCTCCGTGGTGCGCGGCATCTTGCGCCAGCACCATGAGCGCCATGGCCGCGAAGGGGTGGTCGTCGCGCCCTTTGACGCCGAGCTCTTCGGCCACTGGTGGGCTGAAGGCCCGATCTTCCTGCGCGACGTGATGTTGACGCTCAACGCCGATCCCGAGATCACCGTGCGCACGGCGTCCGAGCAGCTCGCCTCCTTGCCCGCGGACAAGGTCGCGTGGTTCCCTGAGGGCTCTTGGGGCGCGGGCGGGGATCACCGCGTGTGGCTCAACGACGACCTCAAGTGGATGTGGGAGGTCATCTACCAGAACGAGAGCCGCTTTGGTGAGCTGTGCCTGACCTTGCCCTGGCGTGAAGACGGCGAGGTCGAGGCGCTCCTCAAGGACGCGGCGCGTGAGCTGCTGCTCCTCCAGGCCTCCGACTGGCCGTTCGTGATCTCCACCAAAGGCGCGCCCGACTACGGCATCAAGCGGTTCTCCGGCCACGCCACCCGGTTTGATCGCCTCTGCGACATGGCCCAGGCCGTCGCGAAGGGCGAGATCCTGTCCGAGACCGACCTCGCGGTGCTCAACGAGGCCCGCGCGTGCGACGATATCTTCCCCGACCTCGATCTGAACCTCTGGGGTGAATGACCGGCGGCGCGAAGCGGCCTCCGGCGACCCTGGCAACGTCCTGGTGTTGAATGAGTGAGCTGCGCCGCTGCCCGATTCGTGGGCACCACGTCATCCTCGCGACGGATCGCCTCGTCACCCCCAACATTCGCCCGCCCGTCAACGGCGGCGGCGACGGCTGCGTCTTGTGTGTGGACGGCCCGGCGCGGCGCTGGAAGGTGCTGGGGCGGCGTGGGGCCTGCGTGGTGGTGCCGAACGGCCGCCCGGCGCTCAAGATCGAGGCCCAGGGGGGCTGGCAGCGGGTGGGGCCTTACGAGCGCCGCGAGGGCTTGGGCGCGCACGAGGTCATCGTCGAGTCCGATGAGCACGGGCGCACGCCGTGGCAGCAGACCCCGGCGGAGCTCGCTGATGTGCTGAGCTTGGCCCGAGAGCGCCTGATCGACCTGCGCCGCGACCCCCGCCTAAAAAACCTCTCGTGGATCAAGGTCCACCGCGCCGAGGCCGGGGCGAGGGTAGACCACCCCCACTCCCAGGTCATCGCGCTGCCCGAGCCCGGCCCCTTGGCGGCGCGGGAGGTCGAGGCCCACGAGCGTTACGCCCAAGAGAACCACGGGCGGAGCCTCTCCCAAGACCTCATCCAGCACGAGCTTCAAGACGGCGCGAGGGTCATCCACGCCGACCCCCTCTTCGTGAGCCTCGTGCCCTTCGCGCCGTGGGCGGCCTTTGAGTGCTGGATCTGGCCACGCTCCGGCGGCCCGGCGTTTGAGTCCACGGATGATGACGACAGCCTGGCCTTGGCGAGCCACCTCTGCGGCTTGTTGAGCCGGCTGCACACGGCCCTGGGCGACGCGCCGTTGCAGATCGTGCTGCGCACCGAGCCGAGCTGCGCGACGTTTCGGTGGCGCCTGGAGCTGCGCCCGGTGATCGAGAACCCCCGGGCCTTGACCTTGGCCACGGGGTGCGCCGAGCAGGCCGTGCCGCCGGAGGAGGTCGCGGCGTTTCTGCGGGGGCTCTGAGGCCGCCGAGGGACGCCCGATTCACGCAAGACTCCGCTTGACCTCGCCCAAACGTGTTGAACTCGCCCGGAGCAAGAACGATGCTCGTCCTGACCTTCACCTCGTTTGTGTTGCTCTCCGGCTGCGGCCCCTCCCCAGAGCCTCTGGTCTTGCCCGACGACCCTGCCGAGCGCGGCGTGCCGGTGGGGGTGCGCACGGTGAACATCGGCGGCGATCTGACCGTGGAGATCTGGTACCCGGCGTCTGACGAAGACGCCGCCGCCGCCGCCGAGGCCGTGGACTTCAACGAGTACGTCCCCCAGGTCTTCTACGACGCCGTGGGCGACTTCAGCTTCCCCGCGGTGAACGGCCTCGCCGCGCGAGACCTGGCGCTGCGGGTGCCCGAGACCCCGTACCCCGTGGTGTTCTTCTCTCACGGCCTCGGCGGGGCCCGGGTGCAGTCGATCAACTACACCACGCACCTCGCGTCCCGGGGCTACGTCGTGCTCAGCGCCGATCATGTCGGGCGCCGCATGACGGACCTGCTGCCCTGCCTGCTCTCGCCGCCCCTGGAGGGCTGCGATCTCAGCGGGACCATCGAGGATCCAGGCCCGGAAGACGTCGCCGACGCCTTGGATTGGTTGACCGACCAATCTACAAACGAGGAGTCGTGGCTAACCGGCGCGGTGGACCTCAGCCGGGTTGGGCTCAGCGGGCACAGCGCCGGGGGCGGCACGACGGCCAGCCTGGGGGACGAAGACGCCCGCTTCACCTCCCTGTTGACCCTCGCCGCCGGGGGCGCCGTCGAGCGTGACGTGCCCACGATGGTGATGGGCGGGGAGTGTGACTCCTTCGCCGGAGAGGCCAGCGTCGGCGGCGCCTATGACGCCAACGAGCGCGGGGCCTGGGTGTCTATCGCCGGGGCGGGGCACCTCGCGTTCTCCGACCTCTGCGATCTCAAGCTCGATGAGCTCGGCGACGCGCTCCTCGCCGACCGCGACGACCTCAACGACACGCTCTACGACCTGCTCGTTCAGCTCGCCACCGACGGCTGCCCCACCGGCGCGCCGCCGCCCACCTGCAGCGTGAGCGCGTATGGCGACCTTCCCGCCGCCCAGGAGGCCGTGCGCCGCTACTCGACGGAGTGGTTTGACCTCACCCTGCGCGGCGAGGCGCGGGACCTCACCGCCGCGCCCAGCGACGGGGTGACGGTGGAGAGCAAGGGGCTGTGAGCGGCGCCCGTCTCTGAGTTAGACTCGCGCCATGAACCTGCTCTTCGTGTCGTCTGAGGTCGCGCCTTTCTCTCAAACCGGCGGTCTGGGAGACGTCTGCGGCGCCTTGCCCATCGCCTTGGCCCAGCGGGGTCACCGTGTGGTGGTCGTCTCTCCGGCCTATGGCCGCGCGAACGATCACCTCGCCTGGGACACCGGGGTCACCGCACGTTTCTGGCTCTTTGGTGAGCAGCACGACGTGCGCTATCGGGTGTATCGCCCGCAGGACAACCTCGCGTTTGTGCTCATCGACAGCCTATGTTTTCGCCGCAGCGGCATCTACGGCGACTCCAACGGCGTCTATGGCGACAACCTCATGCGTTTCGCCCTGTTGTGCCGGGCGGCCTTGGAGGTGCCCCGCCGGGTGGAGGCCCTGGCCGATGGGCGCCTGGGCGACGAGTTTGTGCTCCACGCCCATGACTGGCACGCGGGCCTCGCGCCCCTCTACCTCCGGGCGCATTACCACCCCGTCGGGCTCTACACCCGCTGCCGCAGCGTGCTCACCATCCACAACGCCGCGCACCAGGGCCGCTACGCCGCCTCGGAGTTCGGCGGCTTGGACCTCTCGCCCCGGCACATGGAGACGACGCTGTGGGGCGACACCCTCGCGGCGCTCAAGACGGGGCTGGTGAGCGCGGATCACGTCACCGCGGTGAGCCCGAGCTTCGCCCGCGACCTGCGCACCCCTGAAGGCGGCTTTGGCCTCGACGCCATCCTGCGCCGGGTGCCGCTCACGGGCATCCTCAACGGCATCGACACGACCCTGTGGGATCCGGCCTCCGACAAACATGTGCCCCAGGCCTACAGCCTGCACGACATGGCGGGCAAGGCCGCGTGTAAGGCCGCGCTGCAGCGAGAGCTCGGCCTGCCGGTGCGCCCGGAGGTGCCGCTCTTCGCCCTGGTGAGCCGCTTAGACGGCCAGAAGGGCGTAGACAGCGTGCTGCGCCTCGCCCCCTGGATTCTGGAGCAAGACCTGCAGTTTGTGGCCTTGGGCAGCGGGGCGAGCAGCCTGCAGAGCGGCCTCAAGGGCATGGAGGCTCGGGCGCCGCACCGGGCGCGGGCGATCATCGGCTTTGATGTGCCGCTCTCCCACCGCATCTACGCCGGGGCCGACTTCTTGCTGGTGCCTTCGCTGTTTGAGCCCTGCGGCCTCACCCAGCTCTACGCCATGCGCTACGGCGCCATCCCCGTCGTGCGCGCCACGGGCGGGCTGCGCGACTCCGTGCGCCCCTGGGGCCCGGTGAGCCACGACGGCACGGGCTGGCTCTACGATGAGCCGGAGCAGCTCGGCCAGGCGATGTTCTGGGCGTTCCGCACCTGGTGGGATCACCCAAGCTCAATCCACCAGCTCCGGGTGAACGGCATGTCTCAGGACTGGAGCTGGGGCCCGGCGGCGGAGCGTTACGAGGCCGTCTACCAGGGTTAGAGGCCCGTCGGCGGCGGCAGGGCCCCAGGGGCTCCGGGGGCGGGAGGCGTCGGGAGCGTCGTCGGCTGGCCCTCGGGGGTGGGCACCACGGCGCCGTCCACAGGGAGCAGGCCCTCCTCACCGTCGAGGCGGCGGCGGGTCGTCTCATCCAGGCTGAACTTGGGCGCGTCGGCCGGGCGCTGGCTCCCGGGCATCAACCAAGACAGCTCCTTGGCGATCTCCGGGCTCTGGCTGGCGAGGTTCATCGTCTCGCCAGGGTCCATGATGAGGTTGTAGAGCTCGGCCCCCTCGGGGCCCTCGATGAGCTTCCAGGGGCCGCTGCGCACGGCGCGCATGGGCTCGCCGACGCTGTTGGCCTCGGAGACGAGCACCTCCAGCAGATCTTCCTCAGGGGCCGAGCCGATGACCTCGTGCAGAAGCTCACCGTCCATGCCCTCCAGCGCGCGCTCCTGAATGATCTTGAGCACGGTGGGCAGGATGTCGTAGGCGCGAGCGGGGCGCAGGGCGGTGTAAGGCTTGAGGTTTCGTGGCTTAAAGAACACCAGCGGCACCCGGAGCTGCTCTTGGTACATCGTGTCGCCGACGTACACCCCCGGCGCCCGGGGCTGGTTCGGGTAACGGGCCTCACGCTCGCTCAGGGCGATGCCGTGATCGGAGGTGACGATGATCCAGGTGCCCTTGGGCGTGGCGTCGATCAGCCGCTTGATGTCGGCGTCCAGGGCCCGCAGCTTGGCGGTGTAGCGCCCCTCCACATCGACCACGTCTTGATCCCCGATGAGCTCCGACGGGCCGTCGTAAGGAGGCATCAGGTCGGCGAGCTGCACCACGAGGAAGAACGGCGTCTGCCCTTGCACGCTCAAGAAGCTCTGGGCCTCGGTGACCACGGTGGCGGCGGGCCGACGGTTGCGCGTCAAGAGCACCGGCGCGTTGAGCAGGTTCAGGGTGGTGAGCAAGAGCGGGCGGTGGCTCAGGCCGGGGCGGGCGTCGAAGTGGCGAAAGCCCTGGTTGAGCCCCGTCGCGACGCTCACCGAGGGGTCGGCGAGGATGGCGCCCGTCGAGTACCCCTTGGCCTGGAGATACTCGGCCAGGGTGCGGGCGCTGGGGCTCAGGGCGGGGCTCTCGGGGGTGAGCCCGTGGCTTGAGGGGAGCTGCCCCGTGAAGATCGAGGCCAAGGCCGGCAGGCGAGAGGGCGAGGCGCTCTGGGCCTGATCGTAGGTGATCGAGCGCGCGGCCAGCTCGTCTAAGGCGGGGGTGTTCTCGGCGGAGGCGCCGAAGAAGCCCATGTGGTCGGCGCGCAGGCCGCTGACGACGAGCAGGAGGATCGGCGGCTGGGCGCTCGGCGTGGTGGACGGCGCCGGGGCGGGGATCGGCTCCACCATCGTGGGGGCCAAGGTCACCCGGCCCAACCAGACGAGCATGCCGAGCAGCGCCGCCATGACGCCCGCCCGAGGCTGACGGTGCCCCAAGGCCTTGGCGACGCCGAGGGAGATCGCCACGCCCATCAGCAGCAGGCCGAGGTTGAGCCCGATGGAGATCAGGCTTGTGGACTCGTCGAGGCGCTGCTGCACCGCGCCGCCGAACAGCACGACCACCCAGCCCGCGGCGAGGAAGCCCCAGCGCAGCTCGTCCCGATCCCGAGACAAGAACAGCATGAGGATCACCGTGGCGAACACGGCGAGGCCCGCCAACACGACGCCGATGACCCCAGGAAGACCGGCGCTCGTGAGGATCTCCGCCGCGGGGCCGACGCTGAGCCACAAGGTGAACCCGCCCCAGATCCAGATCGCCGCGGCGATGCCCTGAAAGCCGATGGCGCCCAAGATGGCGCCCAGCACGGCGGGCACGAGCACATAAAACGGCAAGACCTGGACGAGCTCGCCCAGCCGCAACGGCGCGCCGATGAAGACGTTCAGCAGCTCTTCCGAGCCGAGAAAGGCCATACCAAAAGAGGCGCCCATTCCGGCGCAGCGGGTGGCGTTCTGGACACTTGCCATTGGGTGTGGTGCTCGGAGCGCAGGGATCGGATACGCCGTCTCTGTCTATTGTCCCGTTCAAGCG
Organism: Deltaproteobacteria bacterium; assembly: GCA_016717595.1. Classification (GTDB taxonomy): domain Bacteria; phylum Myxococcota_A; class UBA796; order UBA796; family CAJQPC01; genus JADKFE01. The sequence continues at coordinate 134,772 of JADKFE010000001.1, forward strand.
GACGCCAGCGTCAGCCGAGCTTCCTCCTGCGGGATGAAACGGTTGAGTCAGGGGGCTCTCCTGATCAGCCTGAGGTGCCGCGTCATGACCGCTCTGCTCGTGTTGCTGTGGGCGCTTGAGACGAGCTGGTGGCACGGGCTGCCGCTCGGCGAGGCGCCCCCCAAGAACCTGAACTTGGAGCACGATTATCCTTGGGCGGCTGAGGTGGACGCGGGCTGCGGCTGGTGGCAAGGCACCACCCTCCTCTGCGCCCCGCGCGGCGTCGTAGACCGGGCGTACCGCCGGGATGACCGGCCTGTCGAGGGCGGCGAGCGGCGCTGGCGGCGCACGGCGGGGATGGAGTGGCGCTCGGGGTTTCAGGTCGCTGAAGCCGCGCCTTCAGGGTTTGTGGGCTGGCGCTGGGGCCAGCGGGCCGCGCCGTCGGCGGGCTGGGTTGGCGTCGAGGCCGTGGGCGCGATGGTGTCCCCCGCGCCGCTCACCAAGCCCCGCGCCGCCGCCCTTCGTGGGGGCGAGGCCCTCGGCGCGGCGCTCCCCAACGTCTTGGCGGCCTTGGCCCTCTGCCCCGGCCCCGCCGTGGACGAGCTGCCCCTGGTGATGCTCTACGACGCCTCCGGCGAGGCACGAATGCTCCGCGTGCAGGCGTTTTTGCTCGACGAGCCGCCGGAGATGGCCTGCGTGGCTGAGGCCTTGGCCTCCGCCGGGCGCCCGGAGGGGGTTGAGGGCTCGTTTGAGGTGATGTTGACCTTGGGGCGTTGAGCGCTCATCGGGTCGCGGGGCTCCAGATCCGTCCGCTCAAACGTGCTATCCAGGGAGATCAGCCACGTTCTCGGAGCGCCCATCACCGTCCTCACGAGCATCATCAGCGTCCTCGCGGCGATCCTCGGCTATGAGCTTTTGCGCTGGGCGGTGCTGCGCCGCGTGCGTGGGCGGCTGAGCGCGGGCGCCGTGGCGTTTGTGCGCCGCCACAAGGTGAAGCTTGAGGCGGGGCGCTTCATCGACCGGGTGTGGGTGCGAGAGGCCCTGGCCCAAGACGAGCGCATCGAGGAGGCCGTGCTGCGCGCCAGCCGCACCACCGGCGAGGCCTTGGCGATCACCCGCGCCCGGGCGGACGCCTATGTGGACGAGATCGCCCCCTACTTCTCGTTGAGCGCGTATTACCGCCTCGGCGGGGGCCTCGCGCGCCTCGCCGTCGGCTTCTGTTACGAGCTGGTCTTGGACCCCGCCGCGTTTGAGGCCCAGCGCGCCTCGGCGCCGCCCGGCGCGGTGCACGTCTATGTGCTCAACCACCGCTCCACGGGCGACTCCTTGGTGTTGTCGTACGGCCTCTTACGAAAGGTCGCGTTGTCGTACGCCGTCGGCGAGTGGGCCCGGGTTTGGCCCCTGGACACCCTGTTTCGGGCCTTCGGCAGCTACTTTGTGCGACGGGGCGAGAAAGATCCGCTCTACCACGCCGTGCTGGAGCGCTTCGTGCAGATCCTCGCCAGCGCGGGGGTGGCCACGGGCTTCTTTATGGAGGGTGGGCTCTCCCGCGACGGCGCCTTACGCAAACCCAAGATCGGCCTGTTGGACTACCTCATCGGCCTGCGTAAGGAAGATCCCACCCGGGAGATCGTGTTTATGCCCGTGGGCGTCAACTACGACCGCGTCTTTGAGGACCGAAGCCTCGTCGCCGAGCTGGACGGCCCTCGCGCCGCGCCCAGCCTCTCCGAGCGGGTGATCGGCCTGGGCCGGATGTTGGCCCGGGCGCCGACCTTGGTGATCGCCAACGCCTTGCGGGTCGCCACGCGCTCTCACCGCAAGTTTGGCTACGCGGCGGTGAGCTTCGGGCGGCCCCTACGCCTCACCGACTGGCCAGGCGGCGCTGATCTCCACAACCTCCCCGATGAGGCGCGGAAGCCGGCGCTGGAGGCCTTGGCCGGTGAGCTGCTCACGCGCCGCGTCGCCGAGGTGATCCCCGCCACGCCGGTGCCGATCTTCTGCGCGGCGATCCTTCAAGGGGGTGAGCTGGCGGTGCCCGCCGTGGAGGCCCGGGTGCGGGGTGTGCTGCGCAGCCTTCGCGCCGCCGGGGCGCCGATCGCCTTGGGCCGGGCCTTTGATCATTTCCACCACCGCCGCGAGGCCGACGCGGGGGTGCCGTTCTTAGACGCGGAGGTGCTCGACGCCGAGGAGGCCGAGCAGATCGGGATCCTCGCCGCGGCGTTGCTGTCGCGCCGGGGGATCCTCACCGAGCTTGGCGGGCGCTACTTCTTGGCCCCGGGCTCTGACGGGCTCTTGGCGTACTACGCGAACTCCATCGCGCACCACTTAGAGCGTGTGGCCGAGGCCTGAGCGCGAGGCTCGGCTCAAAACACCGCGCTCAAAACACGGCGCCAAAAACACCAAGAGCCCGACCCCAGGGGAGGGGACGAGCTCTTGAGCGTTGGCGAGGGACGATCAGAACTTGGAGAGATCGACGCCCATCTCTTTGGCGAACTCGGCGAGGCTCTTCTTACGAAGGGTGCGGATCGCGCGGGTGGAGAGCTTGAGCGTCACGAAGCGCTGCTCCTCCTCCAGCCACAGGCTGCGCTTCTGGATGTTCGGGAGCTGGCGCTTCTTGGTCTTGATGTTCGAGTGCGAGACCTTGTGCGCGATGTTCGGGCGCTTCCCGGTCAGACTGCAACGGCGGGCCATTGGGGCCTCCTGAGAACCGATAGATGAGGAAGGGAGAGGAGTTGATCGCCGAGACAGAGGGCTCGACAGAAGCCACAGGCTGATAGCACCTCTGGGGTGGCTCGGCAAGGGACACGCCGATGGGTTGGACAAGGTGCGCAGCATCAATAGAATGGTGAGGCACCCAAGCGCGGAGCCACAGCCCATGCGGTGGATCGCCCCCACCGTCACCCTCTTGTCTGGCGCCGCCTGCCTGTACGGCGCCAGTCACGCGACCGCGCTCGCCGAGCTGATGGTGCGTTTTGCGCTCATCAGCGGCGAGCAGGTCGTGATGATCGGGGTGTACCTCAACCTCTTCTTGGCGATCTTTGGCCTCTGCGTGCTGCTCGTGGGCATCTGGCTTCTGTGGCAGTGGGCGTCAGACAACTCCGAGGTCTATGAGATCTGGGTGCAGCAGCTTGAGCCGGTGGCGGGGGAGTATGGCCGCCGCGTCGAGATTCACCCCAAAGAGGGCATCGGCTTCGCCAGCCAGGCCGACAACATCCGCACCGAGGTGATCGTCCAGCCCATCGGTGAGGGCTACGTCACGGTGTGGGTCGCCTCTCCTGGCCGCCAGCCGTTGATGATGATGCCCGCCCACGCGGAGGGCGCGCTGGCCGATGACACCGACTGGAAGCTCGTCGGCCAGCACATGAACTGGGTGTTACGCGCGGAGCTGCCGTCCATGGCCCGGCCGCTTCTGAACGAGGGCGCCTTGGTGAGCGCCGTCTCTCAGCTCATGCACTTCCCGTGGGTGAAGGCGGTGCGTCAGGACACCAAAGGGGTGGAGATCCTGATGGGCCTGATGCCGCCGGAGCACCTCTCGCCGATGGTGCGGAACGCCTTGGTCGTCGCGCGCCTGCTCGTGAAGCTCAACGGCTGAGCGTCGAGAGGATCGGTGAGGGCTGACCGCTCAACCGCCCGTCTTGGGCGGCGGCGGAGGTGAGGGTGGGACCGCTCAGATGTTGAAGTCGATGATGACGACGCCGCGCTCGGTGTCGTCACGTTTGGGCTCGCTGCCCGCGCGCTCGTCCCAAGGCGGCTCCGGCGGGGGCCGTGGGACCTCGATGCGCAGCGGTTGCGCCCCTGACTCCCGCCGTTCGCGGTCTTCGCGGATCTTGCGGATGATGTAGGCGTCGAGCATGGACTGCTCCTTCCTGGCGACTTCACGTCGCTCACACACGAATATACCACCCGAAGGGGGGTCGGCAATGGTCAGCGCTGGGCGGCGTCAAGACCTAAGGCCAGGCGCAGCGCCGCGCGCTGATCTTCGCTCAGCGGGGCGTCGTGGAGGGTGTGGAGGAGACCCCAGGCGCCGACGGCCCGGTAGAGCGCGGCGAGCTCGGGGTTGAGCGCCTCGATGGCGTGAAGCTGGGCGGCGACGGCCTGGGCGTCTCCCCGGGCGAGGGGGCCGGTGAGGGCCTTCGTGGGGCCGACCTTGGCGCCCTGCTGGATGGAGGCCAAGGCCAAGGGCGCGAGCAGGCTGGGGGCCAGGGCCGGGTCTACCCCGGCGGCGGCGAGCAGGGTGGAGGCGGCGTCGTGGAGCACCGTGGCGTAGTTCCCGGCCATCACCGCCGCGGCGTGGTAGAGCCGCCGGTCGCCGGGCACCTCAAAGGCGCGGAAGCCCAGACGCTCGGCGAGGGCGCGGGCGGCGGCGAGGGCCTCAGGATGTCCGGCGATCGCCGCGGGGACGCCGTCGGTGGGCGGAACGCCGCGCTCGGGGCCCGGGAACGACATCAGCGGGTGCAACGAGCCGCGGCGCTCATGGGGGAGCAGCACGTCGAGGCCCAGCGCCCCGGCGGTGTGCAGCACGATCGGCCCCAAAGGGAGGCTGGCGGCGGTCGTGGCGACGTTGTCGTCGTTGACCGTGAGCAGGATGACGTCGGCTTCAGGCAGGGCCTCGTCATGGGCGCACAAGGTCACGGGCTGCCCACGCGCCGGGAGCAGGAGCGCCAAGCTGCGTCCGAGGCGACCACGACCGACGATCACCACACGCACAGCGGCTCCTTGGGGCGGGGGAGTTTGTTATCCTCCTCGCTCGTACGGTGCTGCTTGTGCTGTGCTGGAGGTCGAATGGAGGAGCCCGCGCCCTTGGTGTTGAGCGAGCGTGTGGAGGGGGGCGTCGCCGTGCTCACCCTGAACCGGCCCGACCGGCGAAACGCCCTCTCTCCGGGCCTCGTCGCCGCCTTGCATGACGCGGTCCTGGCCGCGGGCCAAGACGCCGAGGTGCGGGCGGTCGTGATCACCGGCGCCGGTGACCGCGCGTTCTGCGCCGGGGGTGACCTGGGCGGCGGCGGCTTCACCGATGACGGCGCCTTGGCCGCGTCACGGGGCCGAGGGCGCTTCGCCGACCTGCTCCTCGCGCTGCGGCGCCTGGGCAAGCCCGTGGTGGCCGCGGTGAACGGCGACGCCTTGGGCGGCGGCTTCGGGTTGATGCTCGGCTGCGACATGGTCGTGGCCCGTCCCGGCGCGCGCCTGGGCACGCCAGAGGTGAAGGTCGGGCTCTTCCCGATGATCATCCTCGCCGAGCTGCAGCGCTGCCTGCCGCCGAAGCTCCTCTCCGAGCTCGTGTTCACCGCGCGCCTGCTCACCGCTGAAGAGGCCCTGGCCTACCAGCTCATCAACCGGGTCGAGTTGGACGCCTTGGCCGGGGCGCTCAGCTTGGCGCGGGCGGCGGCGAGCTTCTCTCCCGCGGTGGTGCGCCTGGGCAAAGACGCGATGTTTATGGCCTCTGACCTGCCTTATGAGCCCGCGCTTCGATACCTGCACGGCCAGCTTGAGGCGAACCTCACCAGCGAAGACAGCGCTGAGGGCATCATGGCCTTTCTGGGCAAACGCCCGCCGGTCTGGAGTGGACGATGAGCGTCGGCACCCGTGTGTTTATCGTCGAGCGTGGCCCCATGGCCGTGTGGATCGACCGCTGCTTACGCGCCCAAGGGGCGGAGACGGTGGTGGCGTTCAGCGAGGATGAGGAGCCCTCGCCGCGCCTGGATGAGGCGACCTACGCCGCGTTTGTGCCCGACGAGCCCACGATGGACCAGCTCATCGGCGCGGCGAACGACGCGGGCTGTGACGCCATCCACCCCGGTTTGGGGCGCCTCGCAGAAGACCCGGCCTTCGCCCAAGAGGTCGCCGCGGCCAACCTGCTGCTCATCGGCCCGCCCTATGACCGCGTCGGCAACGCCGGGGACCGCCACCGCGCCCGGGAGGTCTCCCGCCGGGCCAAGGTGATGCCGGTGCCGGGCACGGGGCTGTTACGAAAGGGCGACGCCGCGCCGATTGACGAGGTGGTGAAGCACCTGGGGCTGCCGCTGTGGATCAAAGACAACCGCGGTCGCCTCGCCCAGCGCGCCGAGACCGCCGAGCAGGCCGACGCCTTGGCCCGGGCGCGCCTCGAGGCCGGGGAGGCGATCTGGTTTGAGGCCCATGTGCGTCAGGCCCGGCACCTCGTCGTCGCCGTGGCCGCTGACGCCAAGGGCTCAGTGGTGGCCCTGGGCGTGCGCGAGCAGTCGCTGCGCAAGAACGGCATGCTCACCGTAGACCAGCTCCCGGCGTCGATCTCGGCGCAGCTCGCCGCCGCCGTGGAGGACGCCGCCGTGGCCGTGGCGAAGGGCGTGGGGCTCCAGGGCATCGGCGCGGTCGGCTTCTTGACCGATCCTTCGGGCGCCGCGTGGTGCCTGGGGATGCGCCCACGCCTGGATCTGGGGATGCTGCTCAACGACCACGTCTACGGCCTTCGGTCGCCCGAGCTCCAGCTCCGCATCGCCCGAGGTGAGGCGCTGGGCTTCAAGCGGGCGGATCTCAGCGCTGACGGCGTGGCCTTGGGCTTCCGGATTCGGGCCTTGGCCCCGGGCGAGATCGAGACCTGGGAGCCCCCCGCGGACGCCTTGGTGTTTGGTGAGCCCGCGCCGACCCAGCGGGTCTCGGGCCTGCTCGCCGTGCTGATCGTGCGCGCCCCGACGCGGCAGGCCTGCATCGTGAAGGCCCAGCGGCTGCTCAAGGGCTTCGTGGTCACCGGGGTAGAGACGAACATCCCCGCGCACCTGGAGGCCTTGGGGGATCCCGGCTTCTGGACCGCGCAGTAGCGGCCTTAGAGCGCGGTCAGGCTGAGCACGACCTCACGGCTGTCTTCGCCGCCGCGCTCGCAGCGGTCGGTGAGCCGGCCGGTCAAACGCGCCGTCGTGCCGTTGAGCGTGGTGGGGTCGGGCACGCTGAAGATGACCAGCTCACCGAGCACGCCGAAGTGGCCGGCGTCGTCGAGGGGCGTGAGCGCCCGAGGCTGATCCACCAACAGCGCGATCTCGGCGCCCTCTTGTTCGACGCTGAACCAGATGTGGGGGTTCGTGAGCTCAAAGGGGTAGTTTGGGTCACCCACGTCTACGCCGGTGGCCCGCAGGCTGGCGTAGACGTGGTAGCCGCCTTGGGGGCCTCGCTCAAAGGGCAGGGGGTCGCCGTCGCTCAGCGGGATGAAGGTGTCGACGCCTGTGCCGAGCTCGACGGTGGTGTCCAGCGTGGGGCAGCTCGTGTCCTCATCGTCGCGGCCTGGGCAGCCACAGAGCGCGATGAGCGCCATCAGGGATGGGATTCGCGACATTCTGATCAGCCTTTTGAGCGCTAATTTTCAGGGTTATCGTATCCAAGTTCCAGCCTGCGGGCGCCATCCCAATCTCGCGGAGTGACGAGACCATGACCCGGACCCTGCTGCTCTTCTTGCCCCTCTCAGTCCTGTTCGCCTGCAAAGACGCTCCAGAGCCCACGGACAGCGCCGTGGATCCGTTCTCGGCTGAGGTGTTGCCCGCGGGCGCCCACCCGAGCGCGGCGTTCATGTCGGTGGGCGGCACCGGCCCCGATGACGTGTGGGTCGCGGGCGCAGACCCAGGCACCGGCGGCCTGGCGCTTCATTGGGATGGGTCACAGTGGACGACCTTGGCCAACGCCTCGCTCTACGATCTGTGGTGGGTTCACGCCTTCGACGCGGACAGCGTGATGTTCGCCGGGGCCGGGGCGACGATCCTCTCCTGGGACGGCGTGACGCTCACCCGTCACAAGACGCCGGGCCTCGCCCGCGACACGGTGTACGGCCTCTGGGGGGCCTCGCCGGATGAGGTCTGGGCGGTGGGCGGCTGGGCGGGGCGCTGGGGCTTCCTCTGGCGTTACGACGGCTCGGAGTGGCAGAACGTGAGCCTGCCCGACGACATGCCGCTGGACGCCAACGGCGAGCTGCCGGCCTTGCTCAAGGTCTGGGGCCGGGCCAAGGATGACGTGTACGTCGTCGGCGGCAACGGCACGATCCTTCATTACGACGGATCAAGCTGGTCGGTCGTTGAGAGCGGCACCACGGCCCGGCTGTTCACCGTCACCGGGAACGCCGAGCAGATCGCCGTGACCGGCGGCGACTCCAGCGGCGTGCTGCTGCTGGGAGACGCCGCCAAGGGCTTCACCGACGCCACCCCGCCCGGCGCCCCGGTGCTGCAGGGCCTCAGCTTTGAGGACGGCGGCGCCTTGTGGGTGACCGGCGCCGACGCGGCGATCTTCCGGCGTGAGGGCGGAGAGTGGACGTACATCCCCAACGATGAGGAGACCCCGCCGGAGTCTCTACACGGCGCCTGGCACGACGGTGAGTCGTTGTGGGCCGTGGGCGGCGCGGTGTTGACCGGATCGCTCAGCGAGGGCGTGATCTGGCGCACGGACAAGCCCACGGAGCTCTTCGTCGCGGAGGAGATCGAGACCCCGGCGGCGAGCTGCCCCGAGGGCTACGCAGATCCCGTCCCTGACGGCTCCATCGCCCATCGGTGGAACGAGCAGATGATCAACAGCATCCGGCGCGACCTCCCCCGGCCCGGCGTTCACGCCAGAAACCTGTTCCACGTCAGCGCGGCGATGTGGGACGCCTGGGCGGCCTATGACGAGGTCGCAGACGGCCTCTTGACCTCGGAGAAGCTCACCAGCGACGACGTCGAAGGCGACCGTGAGATCGCCATCTCTTACGCCGCTTACCGCGTGTTGACGCATCGGTACGCCGCCGCGAACGGCGGGGCGACGTCTACGGCCTGCTACGACGACTTCATGGGGGTCTTGGGCTTAGACCCCACCGACACCCACACCGACGGCGAGGACCCCGTCGCCCTTGGCAACCGCGTCGCTGAGGCGATCATCGACCACTACGCCGACGACGGCGCCAACGAGCACGACAACTACAAAGACACGACGGGCTGGACCTCTCCCAACCCGCCCATCGTCGTGGATGACCCGGGCGTCGGCGCCTTGGTAGACCCGAACGAGTGGACGCTGTTGAACATCGCGCTCGCGGAGACGCAGAACGGCATCGTGCTCGACTCGGGCCTGCAGGGCTACATCTGCCCCACCTGGGGCCTCGTGGAGCCGTTCTCCATCGCCGGGCCGCCGGAGACGATGAGCCCCGCCCAAGATGAGCGACGCCGAGATGGCGGAGTGGGTGATGGACGTCGTGCGTAAGACGTCTTGGCTTGATGTGGCCGACACCGAGACCATCGACCTCTCTCCGGGCGCCTATGGCAACAACGGCCTCGGCGCCAACGACGGCCTCGGCCACGCGGTCAACCCCGTCACCGGCTCGTCGTATGAGCCGAACATCACGCTGCGCTCTGACTTTGGCCGTGTGCTCGCCGAGTATTGGGCGGATGGCCCCAAGTCCGAGACCCCGCCGGGCCACTGGAACGTCATCGCCAACGACGTGAGCGACGCCTTGCCCCAGGATGAGCTGCGCATCGGCGGCGAGGGCGACCCGGTGGACCGCCTGCAATGGGACGTGAGCCTCTATCTGGCGATCAACGGCGCCGTTCACGACGCGGCGATCACCGCCTGGGGCGTGAAGCGCGACTACACGGCGGCCCGGCCGATTCAGCTCATCCGCTACATGGCGAGCCTGGGGCAGTCGTCGGATCCCACCCTGCCCAGCTACAACGCTGGGGGCCTGCCCCTGGAGGACGGCGTCGTCGAGCTGATCACTGAAGAGAGCTCCGCCCCCGGCGAGCGCCACCATGAGCTGCGCTGGTTTGTGGGTGAGCTGGCGATCTACACCTGGCGGGGTGAGCCCGGCGACCGCGCCAACGACGTCGGCGGCCACGCCTGGGTGCGCGCTGTGGAGTGGATCCCCTACCAACGCCGCACCTTCGTGACGCCGGGCTTCCCCGGGTACATCTCCGGGCACAGCACGTTCAGCCGCGCCGCCGCCGAGGTGTTGACCTCGTTCACCGGCAGCGCGTACTACCCCGGCGGTCTGGGCGAGTTCGTCGCGAACCCCAGCGCGTACCTCGTGTTTGAGGACGGCCCGATCCACGAGGTGCGCCTGCAGTGGGCCACCTACTACGACGCCGCGGACCAGGCCGGTCAGTCCCGCATCTGGGGCGGGATTCACATCTGGCCCGACGACGGCGACGGCCGGCGTCAGGGCTCTGAGGTGGGGCTGAGCGCTTATGCGCTGGCTCGGGACTACATGGACGGCACGGCCTACTGAGCCTGAGGATCGAGGCGGGCCTCACGGCGCCGCCACAGCCAGATGAGCCCGTTGGCGACGACGAGGCTCATCATCCCCGGGAGCCCGACGGCCCCGGTGGTGAGGTCGTCGCCGCCGGTGACCACGAGCAGGGGCACCCCGGCGGCGGCGTTGAAGGTGCCGTGGAGGACGGCGGCGTGCCACACGCTGCCGCCGCGCTCGCGGACGAGGGTGTGCAGGGGGCTCAGCAAGACGCAGAACACGGCGAACAGCGGCACGCCGAGGAGCGGGTGCTGGGGGTAGTTGTAGCCCTGGAGGATCACCGGGGCGTGCCAAAAGCCCCAGGCCACGCCGGTCAACAACGACACGCTCCAGAAGCCGCGGCCGTCAAGCGCCTTCAACATGAAGCCGCGCCAGCCGATCTCCTCCCCAAAGGCGAACAGCGCGTTCACCGTGAGGCCCGCGCCGACGGCCTGGAGCAAGCTCAGCCAGTAGGGGTGAATGGGGAGCTGATTGAGCGTGGCCGTGGCCTCGGCGAGCTGATCAGGGGTCATCACGCCGGACACACGGCTGAGGATGCTCGCCGGGTCGGGGTTGAAGCTGACCCCGGGCATCAAGAGCTGAAAGGCCGTGGTGAGCAGGGCCAAGCCCAAGGGCGCGAGGACGGCGACCAGCAGCCAGCGGTTGAGCACCGGGCGCAGGCCCAGGGGCTCAACGAGGGCCTCCCCCTTGGCACGCTGGGCGGCCCAGGCGCCGACGGTGGGCGTCCACATCATCAGCGCGGCCAGGGCGACGAAGCCCAGCGTGCCGGGCCCTTGGCCGATGAGCCCAGCGCCCCCGCCGAGCAGGGCGGCGAGGGCATAAGAGACGACGAGGTACCGAAGGAGCGCGGGGGGCATGGTGGTCACCGAGGGGTGATGATTCGCCCCCTCTTACGGCTCAAAGCGGTATCCAGTCCCATGAACCGTGAGAATGTGCCGGGGATCTGACGGCACGGCCTCGACCTTCTTGCGGAGCTTGAGGATCTGGTTGTCGACGGTGCGGGTGGTCAGAGACGTCGAGCTGTAGCCCCAGACCTCTTGGAGCAAGGTCTCCCGGGGCACATCGGCGCCGCGATGGGAGATCAAGAAGTCGAGCACCCGGGCCTCGTGGGTGGTGAGGCGGTGCTCTTCGCCGCGGGTCCAGAGCACCCGGCGGCGCAGATCCACGGTGCAGTCGCCGAAGGTGAAGGTCTCGGCGGTCACCGGGCGGGGCTCGGTGGTGCGGCCACGCAGGCGGGCCTTCACCCGGGCGATGAGCTCCCGCAGCGAGAAGGGCTTGGTGACGTAGTCATCCGCGCCCATCTCTAAGCCGAGCACCCGGTCGATCTCTTCGCCCTTCGCCGTGAGCATGATGATCTGAACGTGGGCGTTCTCGTTCTTGACCGCGCGCAGCACGGCGAGGCCGTCCATGCCGGGCAACATCACGTCGAGGAGCAGGAGATCGGGAGGATCACGGCGCACGGCGGCGAGGCCGTCTTCGCCGTTGTCGTACCGCTCGACCTCGTAACGTTCATGCTCCAACATCTTGGTGACGCCCAAGGCGATGGTGTCGTCGTCCTCGACGAGGATGATGCGGGCCGTAGGCTCCATCAGCGGACTCCTGAGCGCGTGAATGAGCGCTTATGATAACGGCAGGCGCACGATGAATCTCGCCCCACCTGTGGTTGCTTCGCGGCACTCGACCCGACCCCGCTGGGAGAGCACCGCCTGGGCGACGAAGGCGAGCCCGAGCCCGTGCCCACCTTGCTTGCCGCGACCTGGGCCTTCGATGCGCACAAAACGCTCAAAGATGGCCTTTCGTTTGTTGGCGGGCACCCCGATGCCGTTGTCGAAGACCTCGACGGTGGCGTAGCGGCCGTCCTGGCGAAGGGCCAGCCACACCTGGGGATCGCGCCGCTCGGTGTTGCGGTACTTGAGCGCGTTGTCGAGCAGGCAGACCAAGGCGTCGCGCACGAGCTTGGCGTCGCCGGAGATCGGCACGGGGCGATCGCCGAGCTGGAGGTGAAGGCGCACCCCGGCGTCGTTCATGCGGGGCGCCCACTCCTCAGCGATCTGGTTGAGCAGCTCACGCAGCTCGTAGGGGGCCTTCGCCGCCGGGGTCTGGGCGCGGGCGACGGCGAGGATCTCCTCGATGCGGGAGGTGAGGCGGTCGCTCTCGGTGACGATGCGCCCGGCGTAGCTCTCGATGGTGCGGGGGTCTTGCTCGGGGATGAGCTCCAGGCTCTCGGCCATCACGCGGATGCCGGCGAGGGGCGTCTTGAGCTCGTGGGTGACCCGGGTGACGAACTCGCGCTGGCGGTCGAGGAGCTCTTGCTCTTTGCGGTAGGCGTTCTGCAGCGCGAGGAGCGCCCACACGCCCATCAGGCTCATCACGAACACGGAGACGGACTCGGCGAGGGTCTGGCGGGTGTTCTCACTTCGTGCGTCGGTGAGCCGGGACTCGGTGTACGCGAGCTTGAGGTGCGCGAGCAGGCCGCCCAGAGGCTGCTGAACCGCGACGCCCTCGACGTCGTCCCCGCCCGCCACCCACACGTCGTTCACGGTGCGCACGATGAGGTGGGTGTCGAGGCTGCCTTGTTCGGCTTGTTCGCCGAGCAGCTCGTCCAACAAGGTGGGCTGGTCGATCTGCACCGCGGCGAAGAGCTGATCGTTGGGCAGCCAGGTCCAGACGAGCAGGTAGGACCGCGGCGCGTACTGGTCAAACACCGCGTGCAGGCCGGTCTCGGGGCTCGCGTTTCGTAAGAGCCCACGCTCAAACTCACCCCAGCCCGCGAGGCGGCGGTCGGCCAAGGCCGCGAGGGGCTCAAGGGCGCGGGCCTCGGCGGCGGCGCCTAAGTCGCGTAGATCGGGGATCACCGAGTTCTTGAGCTTGCCCAAGGAGCGATCCAGGCCCGGGCCGCGTAAGGCGCCGATCTCTTCACCCAAGGTCGTGAGGCGGCGGGCGGCGCCGTCGCGGTCGCCGGAGTCGCGGGCGGCGGAGGCCGCGAGCTGCTGCAGGCTGAGCACGCCGGTGAGGGGCAGGCCGCCGCGTAAGGACTCGTCGATGCGGGCGGGCAGAGGCGCGGCGTCGGCGGCGAGGAGCGCGTCTTGGGGCAGGCCCGCGTCGAGGAGGCTCTGCACGAGCTGCACCCGGGCGAAGAGCCGCAGGGCGGGCTCGGCGCCGTGATCGGCGCACAAGGCGTAGGCCACCCGCGCCTCGGCCTCGTCCCCGAGCTCACGCGCGCTCGTCGCCTGGCGAATGCACGACTCGGAGTTGAGCGCGGGCAGGTTGTAGTCGGGGGGCTCGGTGGGGTAGACCACCTTTCGTACACCCCGCTCGTCCCGCCAGAGGTAGAGCGCCTGCAGCCAAGGGGTGCGCTCGCTGCGGGTGCGCTCAAGCTCCGCGAGGCTCGGCTCAACCAGGGGCGGGTCGAGGTTGTCCATGAACGCGATGACCGCGTCGCTGACACGCTCCTCCCAACGATCCGCGAGGCGGCCCAGATCACGCTCGGCTTCAGCGATGGCTCGGCGCTCACGGTCTTGGTAACGAGACGTCGTGTTGACCAGCCCAAACAACGAGAAGAACAGCACCACCAGCGCCATTCCGACGGTGGCGGGGAGGTGCCGTGAGCGGGAGCCGTCTTGCATGGGGCCTTGGCGCGGTGCCTTGGGGCGGACACGCCCGGCGGATTAGCTCGGGGCGGGGGCGGCGGCCACGGCCTCTGAGGGGGGCTCACTCGCCGAGCGCACGGCGTTTCGCCCCGACTGCTTGGCCTGGTACATGGCCCGATCGGCGCGGTCGAGCCAGAAGACGATCTCCTCTTCAGGCAGCTTCTGGGCCACCCCTAAGCTCGCGGTGACCTTGAGGCCTACGGCGGTGCGCGACCAGTCGTGGGTGCCGATGGTCTTGCGGAGGCGCTCGGCGACGTCGGCGGCGCCCTTCTCGTCGGTGCCGGGCAAAAAGACGAGGATCTCTTCGCCGCCGTAACGGGCGCAGGTGTCGCTGTCGCGGACGTCGAGCAGCACAAGCCGGGCGAGGGCCTGCAACACCTGATCACCGACGCGGTGGCCGAAGGTGTCGTTGATCGACTTGAACCGATCGACGTCGAGGAAGATGACCGAGAACGGCTGCCCGGCGTCTTCGCAGCGGGCGAGCAGGGCCGGCAGCCGCTCGTCGAGCCAGGCGCGGGTCTGGAGGCCGGTGAGGGGGTCGGTGCCCGCGGCGCGCATCCTCTCCAGCACTCGGCTGAGGTGGTGCAGCTCATCCAGGCCGAGCAGGTCGAGGCGCAAGGAGACGGCGCCGATCTCCAGGTGGTCCCCCGGGCGAAGCAGGGCGCGCTGCACCGTGGCGCCGTTCACGGCGGTGCCGTTGGTGCTGCCGAGGTCGTACACCGAGATCTCGCCGCCATCATCGCAGCGTAACGACGCGTGGTTCCGAGAGACCGAGGCGTCGCCCAACACCAACCCGGCGGACTCATCGCGGCCGATGACCATCTCTTGGCCGCCGGAGAGCGTCACGAACTGGAGCAGGTCGGGCCCAGCGACCACACGCACCGTCGGGATGAGCACCCCTCGACCCCGGCGACCGCGGGGCAGCGTGAGCTTCATCGTGACGTCAGCGGGCTCCTCCATGTGTGTGCGCCCAGCGCCTACGCTGAACAGAGAGTCGGACTTGGGGTCTGAGTTCTCGCTGTTGGACATCCGCGAAGGCTCCAGAGGCTGCTCTCACCCTACCGCATCACTGGGCCGGGGCCAACACCCTTGAGATCACAAGGCGCTGGGGGCCAGAAAATAACGCGCTGTTCGCCTGCTTCAACGCCAAGCTCCGCGCGATGCACGCACGCGGAGGGGCGAAGGCACGAGATTTTAGCGCGGTGTGGACTCGGCGCGGCGGACGATCGTGAACTCCACCCGGCGGTTGGTCGCGCGGGACTCGACGTCTTCACCGCTCACCAAGGGGCGGGCCTCGCCGTAGCCCTTCGCGACGAGGCGGCCCGGCGCCACGCCAGCGCGGGTGAGGTGGCTGCGCACCGCTTCAGCCCGGGCTTGGCTGAGCTTCTGGTTGTAGACATCGGGGCCTTGGTCGTCGGTGTGGCCCTGGACCTCCACCAGCGTCAGCTCGGGGTGCTGGATGAGCACCTGGGCGACGGCGTCGAGCACGGCGTAGCTCTGGGGCAAGATGACCGCCGAGTCAAACTCGAAGAACACCTTGTCCATCATCACCACGCGGTCACCTTCGACCCGGGCGAGGGTGTGGGTGAGGGTGACGTCCACCGACGCGATGCCGGCCTCGGTGACCTCTACGGCCTTCTCGACGGTGCGGAAGCCCTCAGCGCTGATCACCAAGGAGTGCGCGCCAGGGCGCACCTTCATCTCGGCGAGGCCGTCGGGCTGGGCCTGACCCGTGGGGCCACCTTCGCTGAGCACCCGCACCGTGGCCATCACCGGGCGACCGGCCTCGTCCCGCACGAGCACCCGCACCGTGCCGGGCACGGGGATCTTCTTGAGGCGCAGGTTTTGTTCGTGCTGGGGCGCCTTGGGCACGTCCATGACGACGCTCAAGGGCTCGTAGCCCGGCGCCGAGGCGGTGACCTGGTAGCGGCCGGGGACGAGGCTACGCACGAGCTCGCCGTCGCGTAGGGTGAAGCTATCAGCCTCGGGACCGGCGCTGAGATCGACGACGGAGGGGCTGATCTGGTGGCCAGACTCGTCGAGCACACGCACCCGGGTGGGGGTGACGTTCTCATCTGGGCAGCCATCGGCGTCGTCTTGGTTGTTGTAGTCCTCGAGCTGGTCGGGGCAGAGGTCGCGGTCGTTGGGCACGCCGTCGCCGTCGTCGTCGGGGCCTACGGGAGCGGCCTCCGCGACGGACGCGAGGGGAGGGCTCCATCCGAGCCCGGCCACCGCGCGCACGTCGGGGGCGCCGATCCCGCGGGTCACGCCCGCGCCGAGACCCACCTGAACCCGAAGCTCACCCACCGCCCGCACCCGGGCGCTCACGAGCACCTCCGCCGGGGACGCGCCGATGGTGCCGCCGCCGATAAACCGCTCGCCGGAGAGCTCCACGGCGCCGTCCGCGCGGTCGGTCAACAAGAAGCTCGCCCCAGCGGCCCAGTCCAGGCGGGGGCCGAGCACGAGGCCGTCGGGGAGGAGCTGGCCCGAGCCGCTGCGGGCGCCGAGGTTCGCCGCGAGCAACAACGGCCCCCGGGCGTAGGTGGCGATGAACCCGCCGCCGCCGAGCGCCTTCGCCTCGCCCAGCCAGGCCGTCTCCGCGCCTGTGGGCAAATCCAGGCTGCCTTGTACACCCAAGCCCACCCCGTCGCCTTGCCGGGGGATGAGCTCAAACGCCGCCATCACCCGGGCGTCGCCGACGAGGCGAAAGCCGTCTACGGCGTAGCCCGTGGAGTAGAGGTGCATCGGCAGGTTGACGCCCAGGCGTAGGTTCGTGAGGTTCACGAAGCCCGTGAGGTCTGTCGTGACCACGTCGGCGAGCAGGCCGAGCTCCTCGCGGGTGGGGTCGTCGTAACGAAACACGAAGGGGTCGTTCGCGTAGTTCGTGAAGATCGCCCCGCCGAAGCGGCCCTCCTCACCCACGGCGCTGTCGGCGGTGACGATGAGCCGCTGGGCGTCGAGGGTGGGGTGAAAACGCTGGGCGTTGATGGCCTGGCCGGCGTCCCCTTCGCCGACGTTGTCTTGGGCCAAGGCCAGAGACGGCGCGGTGAGCGCGGCGCCCACCGTGGCCGTGAGCCCGACGAGCTGGGCCTTGCGGCGGCGGCGACCGAGGAGCGCCAAGGCCGCCAGCGCGGGCCACAGCGCCGGGCCCGCGGCGACGGCGCTGCAGGCGCCGCCGGTGAACACGCCGCCGTCAAAGGTGCCGGGCACGTCTACGGCGGTGTCGTCGGGCACGGAGGTGTCGCAGAGGTTGTCGTCTACGGGGTCGAGGATGTTGGGGATGCCGTCGCAGTCCTCGTCCTCATCGCAGGGGCCCTCCTCGCCGTCGGGGATGCCGTCACCGTCGGTGTCGGGGTTCGTGGGGTCGGAGCCGCACTCGTCCTCTTCGGTGTTGGTGAGGCCGTCGCCGTCGAGGTCGCCGTCGGGGCCGTCCTCGTCGTCGGGGTCTTGGTAGTCGGGGATGCCGTCGCCGTCGCTGTCCTCATCCGGGTCGCCGTCGGGGGTGCCGTCGTTGTCGGAGTCGGTGTCGATGTAGTCGGGGAAGCCGTCGCCGTCGCTGTCTTCGTCGCCCTCGATCTCGTCGGGCACGCCGTCATCGTCGCTGTCTTCGTCGCAGAAGTTGACGTAGCCGTCGCCGTCGAAGTCGCGCAGGCCGCGCCGCGACCACTCCTCCTCGTCCAAGATGCCGTCGCCGTCGCTGTCGCCGCCGTCGGGGGCGTCGTCGAACACGCCGAGGTCGAGGTCACACTTCACCTCGATGGCGTCGGGGATGCCTTCAGCGTCGGTGTCGAGGTCGTCTTCAGTGACCAGCGGGTCGATCTCCCAGTAGTCCACCGAGCCGCTGGTGTCCCAGTCCTCGTCGCCGTCGGTGAAGCCGCCGTCGTCGGTGTCGAGGTCCAGCGGGTTCGTGGTGAAGGTGGCGTTGGAGTCGGTGCGGTAGCAGGCCCCGGCGGTGTCGGTGTCGGGATCGGGGCTGATGACGCCGAGCTCTAGGCCGTCGGGCAACAAGTCGCCGTCGGTGTCGCAGGCCAAGGGATCGAGGCCCAGGTTGAGCTCGTCGCCGTCCCGCACGCCGTCGTCGTCGGTGTCGGCGTCGTTGGGGTCGAGGCCCATGCCCAGCTCAAAGGCGCCGGTGAGGCCGTCGCCGTCGGCGTCGAGCGCGATCTCGTCGCTCCAGCCGGGCTCCATCAGCGAGAGGTCCAGGGCCCCGGCCATGTCCGCGTTGTTGGAGGAGGTCTCGCGGCCCTCGCCGGTGAGCAGGGCCAAGGCGAAGATCGTCTCCTCGTGGATGTCGAGGTTCGCCGCGAGGGTGTCGCGGTCGATGACCACGTCGATCATCCAGTCCCGGGCGCCGCCGAGGATCGAGCCGGCCTCAGCCGTGCGCACCAGGTCTTCGCCGGAGGGGTCGGTGGAGTAGATGAACACCGCCGAGAGCCGGGCGTCGGGGCCCTCACGGCCGCTGTTGTTGCGGTAGAGGATGATCGAGTTCGCGCCGAGCACCGAGCCCGAGAAGGAGATCGCGCGGTCGAGGGTGCTCGTGGAGCCGTCGCCGTCGTCGCTGCGCAGATCAAAGCCGAAGGTCCAGGTTCCTTCGTTGAGCGCGGCGCCTTTCAGCGGCCTGCCACGGCGCGTCGGCCACCCGCATGCGCAGGTAGAGCGCGTCCTCGTCGGCGTACCAGTAGCCGACCGGCGCGCTGGCGTCGCCGACGAGGTCGACGTGGGCGCCGGCCTCGGCGTCGCCGAACACGTCGCTCATCGCCGCGCCGCCTTGGGTGATCGGCACCCAGTCTGCGCTCGACGGCCAGGCCCAGGCGGCGCCCGACGCCAGAAGAAGCGTGAGGCAGGACATCATGTACACCTCGGCGGTTGCGTCATGCAGATCATCGATGCTTCCTGGCGCCAGTCAGGCGGGCAGGGGAGTGTGTGGAGACCAGGGGGTGCGTCTAGGGGTCGGGCCGCGCGTGCGAGACGGCGGGACGAACGCTATGAGAAGTGTATGCCCTCTGAGCCGCGTCCCGCATCCACCGTTCTTCTTCTGCGTGATGGCCCAGCCGGTCCGCAGGTCTTCATGGTGAAACGATCGGCGCGGATGGCGTTTATGCCGGACGCCCATGTTTTTCCAGGGGGGCGCGTGGATGTGTCGGACAGCGTCCTGCCGCTGTTCGGTGGCGCGTCGGACCGATCGCGCATCGGAGGCGACGGCGCGGCGGCCCTGCAGGCCGCGGCGATCCGCGAGACCTTCGAAGAGGCCGGCGTGCTGCTCGCTCGCGGCGGCGCGCCGAGCGTCGAGGATCGTCAGGCGCTCTTGCGCGGAGCGCTCGGCTTCGAGGCGTTGGTGGCGCGGCTGGGCCTTCACCTCGACGCTGAGGCGATCCGCCTCTGGTCGTGGTGGATCACCCCGGAGATCGAGCCCCGGCGCTACAGCACCCGCTTCTTTGTGGCCCAGGCCCCCGACGCCGCTGAGGCCAGCCACGATGAGGGCGAGACGGTGCAGTCGGCGTGGTGGACGCCCGCCGAGGCCCTCGCCAAGTTTGAGGCCGGCCAGGTGCAGCTCGCGCCGCCGACCTTCGTGACCCTGCGGGAGCTTCTGCCCTACGAGCAGGCCGCTGACGTGCTCGCCGCCGCCGCCAGCCGCCGTGTGGTGCCCATCGAGCCCACGGGTGAGCTGCATGAGGACGGCAGCGTCACCATCTACCTGCCCGGCGACCCTCTGCACCCCTCGCCAGACCGTGTGGACGGCCCCACCCGGGTGACCCTGCGCCAAGGCCGTTGGCTGGTTCACCGGTAGGGAGACCTCTCGCACCCAGGAGTGACCGTGCGCCTCAGCCTCTGCGCGCTCTTGTTGGGGGCCCTGCCTGGACTCGCCGAGGCCGCGACGCCCCGTCGTGGCCCGCCGCCGCCGAAGCCTCCAGAGACGGTGTGGGAGGAGGGCCGCCGCGACGACGTCGTCATCGTCAAGCTCAACGAGGGGGTGCGGGGTGTGCCGACCATGGACGGCGCCGAGGTGCGCCCGGTCTTTGAGGACGGCCTCGCCCTGCGCGCCTTGCGAGATGAGCTGGCCCCTGGCCTCGCCGACCTCAGCCTGTACTACCGCGTCGAGGTGGCCCCGGGCTGGGGACCGGCCGTGGCCGACGCCTTCAACGAGCAGGACTGGGTAGAGCTCGCCACCTTGGCCCCCGAGGCCCAGCCGCCGCCGATGGACATCCCGCCGGAGACCCCAGACTTCAGCCCGCTCCAGATCTACCCCGAGGCGGCGCCCGACGGCTTCGGCGTCACCTGGGCCCGGACCTGGCCCGGCGGCACAGGCGCGGGGGTCACGGTGGCGGACCTGGAGTACGGCTGGACGGCGGGGCACGAGGACCTGATCGCGGCAGACGCCGCGGAGACCTGGGGTTTTGACAGCGGCTTGTATGAATACCACGGCAACGGGGTGCTCGGGATCCTCTTCGCCGGGGACAACGGGTATGGCGTCACCGGGCTGGTCCCCGAGGCCACGCCGATGGTGATCTTTCCCTTCGTCGAGGCCGACCTCTACGACATCGCCGCGGCCATCGCCGGGGCGACGACGCTGCTCGGCCCGGGGGATGTCCTGCTCATCGAGCAGCAGGCCTACGCCCAGGGCGCCTACTGCCCCGTCGAGGTCGACCAGGCGGTGTTTGACGCCATCAGCCTCGCGGTGGCCAAGGGCATCATCGTGATTGAGCCCGGCGGAAACGGCGCGCAGAACCTGGATGATCCCAAGTGGGGCGGCCGGTTTGACCGCGCGGTGCGCGACTCCGGCGCGGTGATGGTCGGCGGAGGCATGCCCCCGGGCAAAGACGACCCGGCGCGCACCTGGTACCCCTACGGCGGCTCCTACGGCGCGCGGGTAGACGTGCAGGGCTGGTTCAGCGACACCGTCACCGTCGGCTCTGACAGCGCGGGGCTCAACGAGCTGTTTTTTCCCGACTCCGACCCGAACCAGGCGTACACGGCCCGCTTTGGGGGCACCTCTGGGGCCTCAGCGCAGCTCGCCGGGGTGGCCGGGGCGCTGAGCGCCATCCACCTGCACCTCCACGGCGCGCCGCCAGACCCGCTGCTCGTGCGGTCGTGGCTCGCCGCCTTCGGCACGCCGCAGCCGAGCTACGACGCCGCGAACCCCATCGGCCCTCAGCCGGATCTGGGGCGGGTCCTGCGCATGGGCCTCTTGCCGTGAAGGGGGCGCGGCTCAGGCGGTCTCGGCGAGGCGCTTGAGCTTCTGAAGCGCGGGGCGGGGGATGTCGAGCTCCAAGACGTCGCCGACGCGGCGGCCGCGCAGGGCGAGCACCTGGCCGTCGGGGAGCTCAAAGCGCAGGTTGGTGAAGGCGCCCTCGGCGGGCAGGCCCTCCACGTCGCTCACGTCGAGGCGCCGCTGGCTGAGCTGGTCGTGGTAATCCCGGGCGAAGGACGCCTGGGCGCGCCAGCGGGCCTGAAGCTCACCCTTCTCGGCGCTGCGCGTGAACAGCGGCTCCTCCCGGGGCGGCCTCGTGATCGGGGCGTCGGGGGGCGGCGGCGGGGGTGTTGGAGGTGTGGGTGTTGGCGGCGCGGCGGGGGGAGGCGCGGCGGGCGTTGGTGTCTTGTGGGCGACCGACACGGGCTCGGTGAGGCCGAGCACGTCGAGCAGCTCCTCCGGGTCGTCTACGCGGCTTGGCGGCGGCGGCGCCTCGTCTTTGGGGCGGCGGGGCGGGCGCGGCGGGGGCGCGTACTCCGAGGAGCCCGAGTCGGGGACCGGCTCATCAAACTGGAGGTCAAAGCCGACGTTCTGACCCTGGGACGCGGCGGCCTCGTCAAAAGAGAGCCGAAAGCCCGCGCCTTCGGGGGGCGGCGACTGGATGTGCTCGACGCTGCGGTCGCTCAGGGTGTCGCCGAGGGTGTCACCAAAGCCCGAGAACCCGTCGTCTTGGGCGGGGCCGTCGTCAAAGAGGCCGCCGAAGAGGTCATCGAGCGCGGCGCTGGTGTCGGCGGCGGGCTCTGCGTCGTTGAGGAGCGTCGGGGAGTCCTCATCGGGCTCCGGCGCGGCGGTGACGCCGAGCTCGCCGAAGAGGTCGATCTCGGCGTCAAAGGTCGGGGCCGACTGCAGGCTCGGCTGAGACTCCAAGGCCTCAAGCTCGCCCAGGGCGTCTACGCCGTCAATAAACGCGTCGTTGTTGTCGGTCTGGGCGGGCGCGCCGAGGTCTGCCAAGTCGCCGAGGTCGCCGAGGTCACCGAGGTCGTCCAGGGTGAACGCCGGGGCGAGCGTGTCGGCGGCGTCGAGGTCGGGGCCGCCCAGATCCGCGAGATCCCCCAGGTCTGGGGCCGCGAGGGGCTCCTCTTGGGCGAGGAAGGCCTCCTCGTCGATGGAGTGAAGGCCGTCGAAGGTGACGGGATCTTCCTCAACCTCGATGCCGGAGAGAGACTCTTCGTTGAGGCCGCTCAAGTCGCCGCTCAGGGCGTCGCCGTCGAGCTCAAAGCCGAAGTCGCCGCTGAGGCTGGAGTCGTCTCCGCTGAGCTCCCCCTCGTCGTCGTCCATGCGGGCGACGCGCTCGCTGGCCAAAAACTCGGCGCTGATGCCTTGTCGGGCGGCCTCCTCGATGAGGGCGGCGAGGGGGGTGATGGCCGTTGGCTCATCGTCGGTGAAGTCGGCGGTGGGCTCGTCCCAGCCGGGCTCGGCGTCGGCGTCGGGCGCAGGGTCGGGGGCCAGGGCGGCCAAGGTGTCGGCGCGACCGGCTCCGCCGCCGCGGCCAAGCTCGCTTCGGCGCAGGGCCTCGCGGATCGCCCGGCGCCCCACGGAGAGGCCGCCCGCCTGATCCGTGTCTTCCGAGGAGCGGGGGTCGGACTCGTCGAGGATCTTGAGCGCCTCTTTGGTGATCGCCACAGGGCGACCCGGGCGTGGGTTGGGCGAGGCGGCGCTCGCCGAGAGGTCGGGATCCGGCGGCGGCGGCGGCGCGAGCTCATCGAGCCACGCGTCAAAACGTGACCGATGTTCGGGTTCCATGCGGGTGATCACGCAGGTGAGATCCACCGCGTCGGGCACGTCCGCGGCGCGGGTGGCGTCGATGCGGCACCACCCGACGATCCAGGTGCCGCCCCCTGGCGGCGCGAGGGCGAACCGCACGGCCTCGCCCAAGGCCAGCCGCATCCGTGTGCGAAGGCCAAGGCGATGGGTGTCGAGCCACATCGTGGCGCCCGTGCCGCGCGATCCTGCGCGGTCGAGGGCGACGGGTACACGGATCTCTGCGCGCATGGTCTTCCTGCCGAACGAACGCTGGGATTCTCTACTCCGCAGCGCGAAGGCGCAAGCGCCTCTCGCCGTGATCAGGTTAGCTGAGCTGTGGCGGGCGTCGCCATCCCGGTGGAGGCCCCGGTCTTCAAAACCGGTAGAGGCGCGTCGAGAGGCGTCGTCTGGTGGGTTCGACTCCCATCGCCCGCCGCCACATTGATCATCAGAGCACGCGCCGAAACGTCTATGATGGTGAAATAACTGGAGGCCGAATGGACGATGTCATTCTTGAGGCCCTGCAGCTACCTCTCGCGCAGCGCCTGCGCCTGTTACGGCTTCTCTCCGAGAGCATCGAGGCGGCGCCGCTCGTAGAAGATGAAGAAGAGGATCGCTTAGATCTCGCGGCGGCCGATGAAGTGCGGGCTGCGCTCAAGGACGGGCGCGAGCAAATCTTGTCCTCAGATGAGGTTCGGCGGGCGTTGGGGTTGTAGATGGACGGCTACATGATTGAGTACACCAGCCGCGCTCTGCGTGATCTCAATGGTTTTGACGCTCAGGTCCGCGGTCGCTTGTTTCGAGCCACTGAGGCGCTACGTTTTGACCCTCACCCCCCTGCTAGCAAACGCCTAAAGGGTAGCGAGACGTTTCGGCTGCGGGTGGGCGACTACCGGGTCATTTACGAAGTTGGCAAGGACTTTCAGCTCCGTATACTCGTGCTGACGGTTGGTCATCGCCGCGAGTTCGAGCCTGCCCGCCCTCCGCCCCCCCAAGACCGGCCGTCGCTGCCTGCCTCAAGCCGCGAAGGTGGCCCAGGGCGCCGCGCTTCGAGGTGGGTGAGCGGGACGCGCAAGCGCAGCCCTCTCCTCTGTTGAGGTTATGATGTGGGCAGGAGGCTTGAATGATCGTGATCCTGCGATCCGGTGAAGACGGCTGGATCGTCGCCGAGGTGCCTGCGCTCCCTGGCTGCATCACCCAAGGGCGAACCAAAGAAGAAGCCCTGGCCAACGCCCTGGAAGCGGCGCTCCTCTGCTTAGAGGACACGCAGCCGGTCGAGATTGAGATCTCACAGATCGCCTGCTGATGCCTCCACTTCCGGTCATCTCAGGGCGCCAATGGGTCCGCGGCTTGGAGCGTCTGGGCTACCGTGTGGTGCGCCAGCGCGGGATAGCCCCTGACGAGCTACCGCAGGCTCGTTACCCGCGGCGGGCGGGAGATGAGGCGATAGGGGCTCGTGTCGGCAGAGCCTTGTTGGCCCTACTCCCCCGCCCCCTCCACGATCCAGTCCCGCACGAGGCCGATCGTCTCCTCATCCAAGGGCGTGCCCGGCGGCATCAGCTCGCCCTCGATGTCGGGCCCGCCCTCTAGCTTGTGCACGAGGTAGCTGGCGTCGGGGTCGCCGGGGACGACGTAGGGCAGGCCGGTGACGCTCTCGCCGCTCAGCAGGCGGTCGCGGTCGTCTGCGCTGCCGTCGAGGGTGAGCCCGCCCGTGCCGCTGCCGTGGCAGCTTGAGAAGGCGCACCCGGCGATGACGGTGTCGCTG
Organism: Deltaproteobacteria bacterium; assembly: GCA_016717595.1. GTDB lineage: Bacteria > Myxococcota_A > UBA796 > UBA796 > CAJQPC01 > JADKFE01. The sequence goes on from JADKFE010000001.1 coordinate 159,383, forward strand.
ACCTCCTGAAAAGCCACAGGCTCGGACGCGCAGGCGACCAGGAGGGGGACGAGCGGGAGGAGCAGGCGCATCTCAGTTGCCGTCGCTGCAGATCCAGGGGAGCTTCGCGGGGTACACCAGCGCGAAGGTCACACACATCTCGTGGGGGAAGACGAGGTCTTCGGGCTCGTCGTTAAACCACTCGCAGGTGGTGGTGAGCTGGTCGCCTTGCTCAAACATCAGCTCACCGGGCTCAAACTCCAGCATGTTCGGCGCGTCGCGGTAGACGGCGTCCCACACGGGCTCATCGACGAGCACCTCTTCAGGGCCGTCGCCGCGGGTGCGGGTGGTCTTGAACGACTTGCCCCACTCGTGCATGTGCCCGCCCATAAACAGGGCGTTCACGGGCTCTTGATCCCAGGTGCAGGTGAAGGTGCGGGTGTAGCTGTCGGTGCCCGCGGGGATCAAGAACTGGTCGGAGCTGAGCGCGAAGGGCGCGGCCCAGGTCTCGACCTGATCTTCAGGGATGACCTCAAACTGGGCCTCGTCGTGCACGAGGATGTCATCCGCCGTGGCGTTAATGTAGTGCGCCTGAACCACAAAACGCTGGTTGGACTGCAGGAGCACGGCCATGCCGTCGGGCAGGTCGAGCTCGTTCAGGGTGACGTCGTCGCGGCGCTCTAAGGTGCCGCCGAAGATGACGGGCTCCATGTTCTCCATCTGGAGGTCTTCGGTGGCGGTGCAGTCCCAGGTCTCGCCGTCGGGGATCTCACGCGCGGGGGTGGTCGTGCCGTACAGCACCAGGTGATGCCCGCCGGGGCCCTGGTAGTTCATCATGTGCACGATGCCGACGTCTTCGCCGGTGTAGGTGAGCGCGGTGCACATCTGAATATCGCTGTAGGCCGGGATCACGAGGTCCGGCGTCTCGAAGATGAGCGCGCCCTCGACGGGATCGGGGTAGTCCACGCGCAGATCGACGGGGCCGGTCTCCTCGTCGGGGGCGTCATTGCAGGCGACGGTGAACAGGGCGAGGGTGAGGAGCGGAGCGCGCATGGGGCACCTCAGGGGTTGCGGAAGCCTAAGAAGATGACGCCCTCGGTGACGGTGTTCGCCACGACGAGGAGCTCGTTGTCGAAGGGCAGGGTGACCGGGTCGCCGGTGTCGGGGTCGGCGTTGTCGGGGTCTACGTTGTTGTCGCTGTCAAAGAAGCCCAAGGCGGTGACGTAGCCTGAAGGCAGGCCCTCGACGGTGAGCAGCACGTCTGTGGGCTCATAGGAGCTGAGGTCCACCGTCTCGATGAAGAGGCTGGCGAGGGCCTCGGCGCCCTCGTCGGGGCCGGCGCCGGTCACCTGCTCGCTCAAGTACAGGCTGCCCCGAAAGGTGCCCACCAAGGACTCGCCGTCGGCCAGGATGGCCTCGCCGTAGTCGTCGTCGATCTGCATCCGCAGCGCGAGATCGCCAAACCCCTCCACGGGGGCGGTGTCCACCGGCGGCGCGGTGTCTTCAGGCGTCTTCTCAGCGCAGGCGAGGGTGATGAGCAGCGCGAGCGGCATCGGGGCTCCTGGGGGTGCGAGGCGGGAGTATAGCCCAAGCCCGAAAGAGTTTGCGATGCCGCGTGGATCCACCTGCTCGGCGGGCGAGCGCGGCTCAGAGGCCGAGGCGTTTTCGGAGACGCCAGAACGTTGTGCGGCTCACCTTTAACGACGCCGCGGCGCGGTCGAGATCGCCGTTGCAACGATCGAGGGCGACCCGCACCCGCTCACGCTCGTCGTCTTCGTTGGTCGGCGCGCCTCGGCGGCCCGTCGTGGGGGTTCGGGCCTCGCGGAACTCCGGGGGCAGCTCATGCAGGCCGATCACCGGGCCGCGCCCCACGGCGAAGGCGTACTCGACGACGTTGAGCAGCTCTCGCACGTTGCCTGGCCAGGAGTGGTCTAAGAGCGCCTTCATGGCCTCGGGCGAGAAGGCCGTGACCCCGCGCGGGCCGCGCCGGTTGTGCTCATCCAGGCTGCGCCGCAGCAGGAGCTCGATGTCCAGAGGGCGCTGGCGCAGGGGCGACAAGAAGATCGGCACCACCCGCAGGCGGAACATGAGATCCTCACGAAAACGCCCGGCGCGCACCTCCTCACGTAAGGCGCGGTGCGTCGCGGCCACCACGCGCACGTCCACCTCCACGGGCTCATTGGCGCCGACGGGCACGAGCACCCGCTCTTGGAGCACCCGCAGAAGTTTGGCTTGAAGCTCCAGCGGCAGCTCCGCGACCTCGTCCAGAAACAAGGTGCCGCCGTCGGCCTGGGCGAAGATGCCACGACGGGCCGTGACCGCCCCGGTGAACGCGCCTTTGGCGTGGCCGAACAGCTCGCTCTCGAGCAGAGAGGGGGTGAAGGCCGCGCAGTTGACGGCGATGAACGGGCCGTCTCGGCGGCGGCTCTCTAGGTGAATCGCCCGGGCGACGAGCTCTTTGCCCGTGCCGCTCTCGCCGCGCACGAGCACCGTGGCCTCGGTCTCGGCGACGTTTCGGATGATCTGGAAGACCTGGAGCATCGTGGGGTCGCGGGTGACGAGGCCATGAAACTCCGTCGCCCCCGCCATCAGCAGCTCCGCCGAGCCGAGCGTGGTGGTGGTGGTGTCTAAGGCGAGCACATGGATGGCGCCGTCGGGCTGATCGTCGTGGTGCATCATCCGCGCGTACTGGCGCACCCGCACCGTGGCGCCGTCGGCGCGGGTGACGCGTACGGTCACGCCGTAGGGGCGTAAACCTTCGCCGTCACACAACAACCCGTCGGGGCAGGGCAAACCCAGCACGTCGTCCGCGGTGTAGCCGAAGAGCCGCTCGGCCTCGGCGGACCAGAACAGCACCCGGCGCGTGGCGTCGGTGATGATCACCGCGGCGTCGGGTATCAGGGCCGCGAGGGTGGTCAGGGGCTCGAGGAGGTCGCGGCGGCTGACCCACTGCGTGAGATCAGGGTGGTGTTTCATTTCTGAAACATATCGAAACGTGCGGTGAACCGCAAGGGCCCTCGTGCGCCGGTGTTGGGGCGGCGACACCCGAAAAAGCTGGCACGGCTCTTGCTGTGGCGGAGGCTGTCCCCCTCACACCCTGGAGTGGTCGTGCTGTCCAAGCTCTTGCTCGCCCGTGCCGACGCCCCAGCCTGCAGGGTTCGTGACATCTCGCCCCTCGTCGCGACTCTGCACCTGCCCGAGCTCACCGTGGTGGATGTTCGGGAGCCCGCGGAGCTGACCGGCGCCTTGGGGCACATCCCCGGCGCGGTGAACGTCCCGCTGGGCACCTTGCCCACGACGACCTTGGGCTGGGACCGGGCCGCGCCGCTGCTGCTCGTCTGTCGCAGCGGCGGCCGCTCGGCGCGTGGCGCCCGGGCCTTGGGGGAGGAGGGCTTCTCGGCCCTGTTTAACCTCGCGGGTGGGATGCTCGCTTGGGACGCCAACGGCCTGCCACGGCAGCGTGAGCCGCACGATGCAACACAGTCACTCTTGGCCACCTTGGGCCTGGCCTTCGTCGCCGCCTGTGATGGGGAGGTGGAGCAGGGCGCGGCCGCGCTCGCCGAGGCCCTGCGCCCCGAGGGCTTAGAGCGCCCCGCTGGCCTCGCGAACCGACTCGCCGACGCCGTCGTGAGGTTTGAGGCGCGGATCACCACCATCGACGATCCCCTCCGGGGCTACGCGCGGATGCTGCGTGTGGGCCTGGCCCGGCTGAACCCAACCCCCTCCCAGCCCGCCGAGGAGCCCGATCCGCCGGGTTCGCCGGGCGCTGTTGCAGCGTGACCGGGCTGAAACGAAACCGGCTGGCCCAGGATGAAACAGCCGGGGCCCACGAGCGGGTGTGGGGTGAAGATCGGACGAGGTGCAGAGGATGGCACGAGGATTGCATTCCTGAGGTTCAGCCCCAACAACCAACGATTTCGGCGGTCAAAATGATCTTCCGTCAGCTCTTCGAGCCCATCAGCTCCACCTACACCTACCTGATCGGCGACCCCGTCACCCGCCGCGCCGCGCTCATCGACCCCGTCTTTGTGGACGTCGAGCAATACACCTCGCTGCTGGATGAGCTGGGCCTCACCTTGGTCTACACCTTAGAGACCCACGTTCACGCCGACCATGTGACCGCCGGGGATGAGCTGCGCCGTCGTCTGGGCAGCCGCACCGTCGTACACAAAGACGGCGGCGCCGACTGCGCGAACGTGCTCGTGGAGCACGGCGACAAGATCCAGATCGGCGAGCTGAGCCTTGAGGTGCGTGAGACGCCAGGACACACCAGCGGCTGCGTGGCGTACGTCGCCCCCGACCGCGTGTTCACCGGGGACACGCTGCTCATCGGCGGCTGCGGGCGCACAGACTTCCAGCAAGGCAGCGCCGAGCGGCTCTACGACTCCGTTCACCGTGAGCTCTTCAGCCTGCCCGGCGACACCCTGGTCTTCCCCGCCCACGACTACAAGGGCCGCACGGTCTCCACCATCAAGGAGGAGCGGGCGCTCAACGCTCGGCTGGGCGGCGGTCGCTCCAAAGAAGAGTTTGTGCAGATCATGGCGAACCTCAACCTCGCGTACCCCAAACAGATCGACGTGGCCGTGCCCGCGAACCAGCGCTGCGGCCGAGTTGAGAGACAATCCGCCTGAGCGGAGGGGCGACGACGATGTCTGTGTTGATCTGGAGCCTCGGCGCGGCCTTGGCCGCCGACTGGGTGATGTTGCAGGGCACCGAGCCCGCCACGACGACTGAGCCGGCCGCGGCGCGCGCGTGGGGCTTTGTGCAGCCCCTCGCCGAGACCGTCGTAGGCGGTGAGCCGGTGACAGGGCTCACCGCGGACTCCCTTCTCGACTTTAACGGCGAGCGCGCGAACTTCAACCGTGTTGGGTCGGGTGACGCCACCCTGGGCTTCTCGATTCGCCGCGCGCGCTTCGGCTTTCGGGGCACGATCCCCGGCGTAGACGGCCGCGTCAACTGGCTCCTCGGCGCCGAGGTGGGCCAGAACGCGCTCACCCGCATCGACCCCATCGTGCTCACCGACGCCTCGGTGACCGTGGCCGTCGCCCCCGGGCTGAACGTGCGTGTGGGCCAGTTTAAGCTGCCTCTGGGCGAAGAGGCCCTGGAGATGAACCCCATCGCCGCCGAGTTTGTCTCGGTCTCAAACGTCACCGGCCAGCTCCTCAATGAGAACCCGAGCAGCGGCGGGGCCTACACCGCCGGGGTGAGCGGCTTTCGCGACGTCGGGATTCAGGCGTTTGACTCCTTCACCTTGGGCCAGGGCAGCCTGACCTACGCCCTGATGCTCTCCAACGGCGGAATGGGCGCCTTAGACACAGACAACGCCAAGGATCTCTCCGGCCGTCTCACCTGGGCGCCCTTTGTCTGGGGGGAGCCCGACGCGGCGATCCGGGATGAGCTGAGCCTGTACGCCTTCTGGTTAGAGGGCCAGCGTGACGTGGACGGCGTCGAGGCCCGGCGAACGCGTCGCGGCGCCGGGGTGCAGCTTGAGCGGCAGGGGCTGCACGCCCGGGCGGAGGTCATCCAAGGGGTCGGCGCCATTGAGCTCGGCGCGAACCCGCCCTTCCCGGGGCAGCCGGTGGTCGTCGCCGCTGAGGGTGAGGCCGCCGGGCTCAACGTGTTTGTTCACCACCAGCCGGGCCCCATCGGCGCGGGGCTGCGCTACGACGGGCTGTGGCGTCTGGTCGACAGCCCCACAGACCTGCGCGTCTTCCACACCGTCACCGCCGATGTGCAGCTTCAGATGAGCCCCAAGGCCCGGGTGATGCTCGATTATGAGCGCCGCTGGCTTCTGGCGCCTGGGGCCAGCGCCGACGCCCAGGCCATCGCCGCGACGATGGGGGACCGCGTCTCGTTGCAGCTCGTCGCCGTGTTCTGAGCCCTACGCCCCCACCGTCATCCCACCCAGAGCCCCAGGAGCCCACATGCCCCGTCTCTTCGCCCTCGCCGCGCTGCTCACCCTCAGCTCGTTTGTTGCCCTCGTTGGGGAGGCCGAGGCGGGCGGTCGCGCGGGCAAAGCCGCCGCCCCCGCAGAAGAGGTGAAGGCCAAGACCGGCCTCGTCTTCATCGCCAACACCGGCCTTGAGGACGTACAGACGCTCAGCGCCTCGCTCAAGCACGCCAAGGCCGCGATGGAGTCTGGGCAAGTGGACGAGGTGCACTGGATCGTCTACGGTCGCGCGACGGCGATCCTCGACCCCGACCTCAAGACCATCCCCGAGAGCCTGAAGGCCGACGTAGAGGCCGCCCGCGCCGCCGGGGTGCGCCTCGTGGCCTGCGGAAACGCCATCGAGCGCAACGGCCTTGACCGGGCTCGGCTGGCGTTCCCGATTGAGGTGGTGGACACCGGCATCGGTGAGGTCGCCCGGCTGAGCGCCTTGGGCTACGGCCTTCTGCGGTACTGAGCTCCACCCAACAACAAAGCGCCGCCGTCGCGTCCTGACGACGGCGGCGCCGTGTTGTCTCAGCGCAGAGCCTTGTCAGCGCACGACGGTGGAGGAGCCCCGGTCATCCGGCACAAACTTCACCGTGGTGGGCATCTTCACCGCGGGCAGGCTCTTGGCGTCGGCGACGAAGTCCGCGCCAACGACACGGTTCTCGGCGAGCAGGTACGCCGTGAGCGCGTAGGTCTGGTCAGGGGTTAACGAGCCCGGCGCGTGCTGGGGCATGGCCCGGCGAATGTAGTCATACGCTGTGGTGGCGTATGGCCACCAGTTGGCCATGGTCTTGGGGATCTTGGGGTCGTCGCCGAAGCCGGTCTTGGCGTCGTCGGGGCCGATGAGCTTGGGGCCGACGCCGCCTTCGCCCTTCACGCCGTGGCAAGCCATACACTGCGCGGCGTAGAGCGCCTGGCCTTGGGAGACTGTGCCTGATCCCGCGGGCAGGCCCTCGCCGGAGGGGCTCACGTCGAGATCCCAAGCGGCGATCTCTTCAGCGGTGGCGGGGCTGCCGAGGCCGACGGGGGCGTAGGTGCGAGGGGCCTTGGCGGCGGCGGTGGGCGCCGAGGCCGTGGGGGCGGTGGGCGCGGGCGCGTCAACGCCGCAGCCCAGGAGCAGGGCCAAGAACAGCGTGGAGATCACGCGGCCTCCGGGTTCGCAACGAAGGTGACGAGGCCATCTTGGGCGACACGCCAGGCGCGGATCGGGTTGAAGTGGAAGTCGGCGCCCATCCCCCGGGCCGCCTGAAACGCGGCGTAGGTGGGCTGCACATAGCCCGTCTCATCCACGGCGCGGCTCATCAGGGTGGTGGGGGCGCCGTCCCAGCGCCAAGGCAGCACAAACCGCGACGCCGCCTTGGGAGACTCGGCGCCGAAGAGCTCGGCCTCAGCCCAAGACTTGCCCCGCCGTCTGTGCTCACCTCCACCTTGGTGATCCGCCCTCGACCTGTCCAGGCGAGGCCGGAGATCGTCCACATCCCGGGGGTGAGCTGCATGGGGTGCGAAGGGGAGGTGATGATCGACTTGGTGTCCATCACAAACGAGAACTGCCGCGCGAGATCCCCGGGCAGCGCGTCGGTGTAGCGCACCGTCTCATCTTTGGCCATGGCCGGGGACTCGACGGCCTCGATGCGCCGCAGCCACTTGATCGAGATGTTCGCCTCCCAGCCGGGCACGACGAGGCGCACCGGATACCCATGCGCCGGGCGAAGGGCCTCGCCGTTGCTGGCGAAGGCGATGAGGCAGTCGTCAAGGGCCTTCTCAATGGGCAGGCTGCGCATCAGCACGCTCGCGTCGCCGCCTTCGACAAGTAGCCAGCGCGCCGCTGGTTTGAGCCCGGCCTCCGCCAACAACTGGCCGAGGGGCACGCCCGTCCACTCCACGTTTGAGAGCTGGCCGTCGATAAACTGGGGCGTCAGCTCGGGGGTAGGCTCACGGTAAGCTTTGCGGCCGTTCCCGGCGCACTCCAAGAAGTGAGCCCGGGTGACGTGGGGGAACCGTTTGAGCTCGGCCAAGGTGAAGGTGAGGGGACGCTCGACGAGGCCGTGCAGCAGGAGCTTGTAGCGGGTTGGGTCGATCTGGGCGATGCCGCCGTGGTGGCGCTGAAACTGCACGTCTGTGGGGGTGATCGTGCCCGTGAAGTCTTGCAGCGGCGAGAACGCCGTGCCGCTGACGTGGCCCGTGGGGCTCACCGCGGGCGACTCAAACGGCGAGCGGTCTGAGCGAGGCGTGACGCCGCCGCCGAGCACCCGCGTGGCGTCCTCGGGCACGGCGGGGAGCGCGGCGGGCGGGGGATCCTCAGCGATGGCGGCGCGGCCCGCGGCGACGGCGCCGACGACGCCCGCGGCCAAACCCAAGAGCCCGCGGCGGCTCGTCTGCGGCCCGCCGCTCATGGCTTCATGCTCGACAACGGCGGGGGCTTGGGCACCACCGCCAGCTCAGGCTTGGCGCGCTCCAAGAGCGGCGGGGGCTTGTAGGCCTCGTGGCCCTTCGTGGCGTAAGGCACGTCGTACGGCGCGCCACCTTCGGGCCAGTCGTTCTCTTTGTTGGGCGAGTCGGGGCGCGGGTGACTGTTCACAAACGCGGCGAGATCGTACGCCTCTTGATCCGTGAGCGTGCCCGGGGCGTTCTGGGGCATAAACCGCTGAATGAAGGCCGCCGCGCGCTCCTCCCGGGCCATCGACGCGCCGATGCTGTACGAGGTGGGGCCCCACAAGGCCGGGAACGCGCCGACGACGCCTGCGCCCGTGGGCAGGTGGCAGGCCACACACTTCTGGCCGTAGAGCGCCTCGCCTCGGGCCGCGTCGCCCTCGAGCTTGGACTTCATCGCCGGCAGCGACTCCCCCTCGATGTGTGTGCCGACGGGCACGCCCACGGAGAGCCAGGCGATGTAGTTCACCATGTCGATCATCTCTTGGCTGTCTGAGGGCAGTCGGCTCCCGGCGAGAGAGCGCGTGAAGCAGTAGTTCACGCGGTCCTGCATGGTGATGACGGCGCCGGTGCGCTCCAGGTATTTGGGGAAGCGGGCGTGGGCGCCGACGACGGGCACGGCGAAGGGCCTACGCCCTTTGTCGAGGTGGCAGTTGCTGCAGCTCATGTTGGACGGGACGTAGTCGGGCAAGAGCTGGTTGGTCTTGACGAACAGCTCCATGCCCCGGCGGATGGAGTCGCCAAAGGGGCCCGCGGGGATGGTGGCCTCGTCGGGAGCCACCCAATTGACCCCCTCGTTGTTCACCACCGGCGCGGCGGGCGCGGCGGCGGGCGTCTCGGCCACAGGCGGCGCGGTGGGGGCGGCGGGCTCACCGCCACAAGCGAAGAGGAGGAGCGCGGAGAGCGTGAACAACATTGGGGAACCCAGGGGCGAGGGGTCTTCTGAGCGCAGCCCTCACAGAGAGGCCGCGGTCTCGGCGGGGTGGGCCGCCGCGCGACCCGACCTTGGGAGCACGAGGTGGGACGCTTCTTGGACCGTAGCGGCTGTGTGATCAGAAGTCAACAAACGCGGAGATCACGAGCTGTTTGCTGGGCCACAAGCGCGTGGAAACCGCCTAATTTGGGTGATTCTGGGCCGATCTGGCCTTGGGGATCGCCTTGAAGGATCAAGGATCCTCGCCTTGTTTGAGGGGATTGACTGTGAAACATGTGGCGCTGAAACACAGAAACATCGAAACGATGGTCTGTGAAACATGCAACAATGAAACAGTTTTTTCTGAAACATCCCGCGCCGCGGCGCGCGAGGGGTTACCAGCGAGGTATGTCCCGCCCCGCCGACCTCCCCCGACTCGCCCCCGGTTTAGGCGCCGCGCTCGGCCTCGCGCTGGTCGCCGCGCCGCTGGCCTCTTGGCTGAGCGCGTCGCTGCTGCGTCTGGGGGGCCTGCCCGCAGGGGCGAGCCCGCTCTCGGCCATCCCCGTCGCCGTGCTCTTGGGGCTCCTGGTCATCAACACCCTCGGCGGCGCGCTGCCCAAGCTCAGCCTCGTGTTGGCGCCGGGCTTGGAGTGGGCCACCAAATATGCCTTACGCCTCGGGGTCATCCTCATCGGCCTCAAGCTCAACGCCTTGGACGTGCTGCGGGTGGGGGCGTTGGGGGTGCCCGTGGTGGTCACCTTGGTGCTGTTGGGGCTCGTGAGCGCGCGGCTCTTGGCCCGGTGGATCGGCGTGAGCGAACGTTTGGGCCTGCTCGCCGCCGCGTCTACGGCGATCTGCGGCGTCACCGCCACCCTCGCCGTCGCCCCCGGGATCGAGGCCGACGAGCGAGAGGTGGCGTACACCGTGGCCAACGTGACCTTGTTTGGCCTCTTGGGCATGGTGTTTTACCCGGCGCTGGCCCACGCGCTGTTCGCTGGGAACCCCGGCGCGGCGGGGCTTTTTTTGGGCGCGGCGATTCACGACACCAGCCAGGTGATGGGCGCCGCCATCGCCTACAGAGAGGTGTATGGTGACGAGCGGGTGCTGCAGATCGCCACGGTCATCAAGCTCACCCGAAACGCCCTGCTCGTGCTCGTGGTGCCGGGGCTGACCTGGCTCTATCAGCGTGGGCGCGCCCAGGCGCCGGGCGCAAAATCGCCAAGCCTCCTCTCATTGTTCCCTACCTTCGTCCTTGGGTTTCTGCTGCTCTCCGTGGTGCGTACAGTCGGCGACTGGGGGCTCAGCCAAGGCGGCCTCGCCTGGGGTGTCACCAGCGCAGAGGGCTGGCGGGGCCTCACCAAGCTCCTCGGTGAGCAGGCGGCCACCCTCGCGTTGTCCACGGCCTTGGCCGGGGTCGGGCTCTCGACGCGGCTTGGCACGCTCTCGGGCCTCGGCCTGCGCCCCTTGGCCGTGGGGTTTGGCGCCGCGCTCACCGTCGGCTTGGGCGCCTTGGGCCTCGCCGCTTGGATAGGCGCGGGGCTCGGCTGATTCCGCTCAGAGCCAAAGGCGGGTGAAGGCGTACAGTCCGCGTAAGCTCGGGTGATACCAGGTGTCTGAGGTGTAGAGCAAGGTGATCAGCCGGGCGACCACGGCGGCCAAGGTGAGCCCGGTGACCGGGGCGACGATCAGCACGTCAAGCCAGGTGAGACGCAGGGGGCGCCGGGAGATGCGGGGGCGTAGGGGGTCAAACCCGCGGGTGTCGAGGGACTCGGCGAGAGACTGGGCGCGGCGCCAAGCCCGGGCGATCACCGGGCGAATCATCGAGAGCTCCAGGCGCAGCCACACCAGCGGACCCCGTCGGTACACCGGCCGGCCCCGCTGGGCGCGGGCGTCGCGCACGATGAGCAGCTCTTGGCCAAGCTCTGGCACAAACCGTAGGGCGGTGGCGCCCATGAGCGCGAGGCCGAAGGGCACCCGCAGCGCGATCAAGGCCGCCAAGAGCCGGTCGGGGGGCGTGGTCAAGGTCAAGGCCAAGCCCGCGAAGCTCACCGCCAAAAACCGTGTGGACTGCGCCAAGCCCCACAGCACCCCCTCTCGCCACAGACAGATCGGGCCGAGACAGCCCAAGGCCACCCGCGGCTGCTCGGCGTAGAACAGGCCCTGAGAGAGCACGGTGCTCCACACGATGCCCACCACCATCAGCACACCCCGCACAAACCAGCGCGCAGGCGGCGGTGAGATCACCAGGGGGGCGGCGGCGGCGAGGGCCAAGAGCCCCAGGCTCAGCGGGCGCTCTAAGGTGACGGCGAGCAAGCCGACGTTCACGATGAGCAGGAGCCGCGCGCGGGGGTCGATCACGGCTTGGGCTCCACAAACGCGGCGAGGGCCTGGGGATCCATCGGCGGCAGGCCCAGGCGCGCGCAGAGCTGGGCCAGGGGCGGCAACGGCAGGGGGCTGGGCTCGGGCAGGTCTTGTAAGGCCTCTTGTGGGGGGCCATCCCGCACGATCTGGCCCTGAATCATCACGAGCGTCCGGGTGGCGTGGCGAAGGGTGAGGCCAAGGTCGTGGGTGGCGAAGAGCAAGGCGCCGGGGAACGCGCGCAGGCCGAGCATCAGGCGCTCCAGGCTCGCCGAGTCTTGCCCGGCGGTGGGCTCGTCCAAGGCGAGCACGGCGGGGGCGGTGGCGACGGCGGCGGCCACGGCCACACGCTGCCGTTGGCCCCGAGAGAGCGCCTGGGGGGCCTGGTCCAGGAGCCCCTCAACCCCAAAGTCCTCCGCCGCCTTTTGCACCCGCGCCTGAAGCGCCTCGCCGCGCAGGCCGGCCTCGGCGGGGCCCAAGGCGAGCCTCCTCAGCCACGGTCTCACAGAGCAAGGAGAGGTCGGGATCTTGGGGGACGTGCACGACTCGCCCGCGGACGGAGACGGGGCCGGCGGGCACGGCCCCACGCAGCGCCAACAGCAGCGTGGACTTGCCCGCGCCGTTGCCGCCGACGAGGGCCACACGCTCGCCGGGGAAGAGCTGAAGGCTCGACACGTCAAGGGCAAGCGGCGCCGCGCGCTCGTACCGGTGTCGCAGGGGGCCCGCGCGTAGGGCAGGGGGGCCCGTCGGGGTGAACGCCGGCGCCGGCGGCGGGCTGCGCCCAGGGCGACGGCGGAGGTGATCCACCGGCGTCGGGTGAACGAGGTGAGCGAGGCGCCAGAGCTCCGGGGCGTCTAAGCCCAGGCGCCCCATGGCGGCCTCCAGCTCGGGGCTCAAGGGCCGCGCGGCGCCTTGGGCGAGCACCACGCCGTCGCCGCCGAGGATCACCAGGGTGTCGGCGTAGGGCAGACATTGCTCCAAGCGGTGCTCGATCAGCAAGGCCGCCGCGCCGTCGTCGCAGGCCGCGCGGAGCTGTCGCATTAAATCCGCGGCTCCGGCGGGGTCGAGCATCGCCAGGGGCTCGTCGAGGAGCAAGAGCTTGGCCCCGGCCACCATCGCCGCCGCCACGACGAGGCGCTGGGCTTGGCCGCCTGAGAGCGCCCGGGTAGACCGCTCAAGCTCTACCGGCAGCCCCACCCGCGACAAGGCCGGGCCCAGGGCGGCGTTGATCTCCGCCGGGTCAAAGCCCGCGGACTCCATACCAAAGGCGAGCTCGTCCCCCAAGGTGCCCGTGAGGAGCTGGTCCCCGGGCTCTTGTGACACGAAGGCGAGCTGTCGTGCGCGCTCCGCCGGGGAGAGCGCCTCGACGTTGACCCCGCCCACCAAGGCGCGCCCGCTCACCCGCCCTTGGCCGTGCCGTTGACTCAGCCCCGCGGCGAGGCGCAGCAGGGTTGACTTCCCGCAGCCCGAGGGCCCGGTGAGTAAGGTCAAGGTGCCCGGCGTGAGCTGCAGGCTCACGTTGGTCAACGTGGGCGCTGCGGCGCTGGGGTAGGTGTAGCCGAGGCCTTCAAGACGCAACATCAGCGTTGAATCCTCCGCAGGCTCTCGGCGAAGGGCACGGCCAAGGCGCAGGCCAAGGCCGTATAGCCCAAGGCGGGCCCCAGGAGCATCATCACGACGTACCAGTCGGCCAAGAACAGGCGATACAGCGCCACGGAGAGCATCAAGCTTGTTGCCTCGCTGATGACCTCGGCACAACACAGGGCCGCGGCGAGGCGCGCCCAGCGGCGGCGGGGCTCGTCACGCCAGCTTGGGTTTGTGGTGAGGCCGAACGCCCGCAAGAAGAGCTCCACCCAGAACAGGCGCTTGGCGACAAACAGCAGCTCGATCAGGCCGATCCGCCCGAAGGTGAACGCCGAGAGCAAGGCCTGGGTGAGCAGGTACAGCCCGGCGACCCCAGGCCGCGGATGGAGGGTCAACAAGGTGGCGAGCATGGCGGCCCGGGCGGCGCCGTCGATGAGCCCGGTGAGCAGGGGCGAGAACGGCCCGAGCACCGTGGCCACGCCGACGCCGATGAGCAGGCTCGCGGCGTTGAACAAAAATGCGACAGCGGCGAACAGGGAGATGGTCAAGAGCGTGCTCGTCGGCGGCTCACCCAGCCAGGCCGGGCCCTCCCGCTTGAGCTGTCGTAGCCCCAGCGCCGCGGAGACGAGGCCCACGAGCAGGCCCAAGCTCGCCGCCGCGCTGCCCTCGCTCACATGCAGCGGCGCCGAGATCACCACCAGCGGCGTGGCCTGGCCCAAGGCCGAGACCTCTACCCGCCGGGTGTAGGCCAGGCCGTCGTCTTGTCGCAACAAGGCCTCATCCACATAGACCGGCAGCACCGCGACGGCCTCGCCCCCGGCGGGCACCCGCAGAAGGGCGGTCACCGCGCCGTTGGGGGACTCGCCGCCGCGGTTGTCGGGGCGAAACGCCGCCGCCGGGGCGCCATCCGGGCCGAGCACCCGGGCGCTGAGGCTCAGGTTCACGGCCTGGGCGCCGTGGTTGGTGACCGGGATGGCCTGATACGACCAGGGCACGCCGCTGTCGCGCGGTCGCACCCCCAGCCCAAAGAGCCCCTGCGCGGCCCGCCACCACGCCGACGGCAAGGTGACTCGCCCGGCGGGGCGCGCGAGCTCTGGGGCGCCGTTCACCTCGGCGGGAAACCGTGGCGCGCCGACGCTGAGCTGGGCGCGTAGGGTGTCCAGGGGCACCGACTGGGTGGTGAGCTGGAGTTTTTGCGACACCGCCCCCAACGACGCGACAAGCTCGGCGGGGCCGTCTAAGGCGCTGAGCAGCACGAGGCGCTCGCCGGGGAGCAGGGCCCGCGCCTCTTGATGGGCGCCGAGGCTCAGCCGGGCGTCGCCGGCGTCCCGGGCGGTGAGCGTGAGCGCGACCTGGGTGGGGGCGCCGTCGATCAGCACCACCGGCGCCGGAGGGGTGTCGCCGAGGCTCAGGGCCCCTTGGCCCACGGGCGCCTCTAAGGTCAAGGTGAACGGTCGGCTGGCCTCGGCGACCTCTACGATCGTGTCGTAAAAGGCGCCCTCGGACCACACCCGCGCGGTGTAGCGCCCTGGGCTTGGGGCACGCCAGTCGAGGCGTAAGGTGGTGAGCGGGGCGGGCAGGCGGCGGCTCACCAGGGTGGCGCCGTCGGGGCCAAGCAGCGCGGCGCGCTCGACGGGGACGCTCGACTCCACGAGCACATGGTCGTGTGTGGCGCGGGCGGTCAGCGCCGGCGCCTCAGGGGCGCAGGCGACCGCGAAGATCATCGCCCCGAAGGGCATCATGGGCCCTCGGCGATGATCAGGCCCTCCTCAAACAGATCAGAGATCAAGGCTTCAGCTCTCGCCTGAGACAGCCCCAGCCGGCAGGCCTGATTTAACGCTTCAGCAGCGGGGATCGGGCCGTCGAGCCGCCCCAAAAACTCATGGACGACGCGGCCCAGCTCCAAGAGCCCCGAGCCCCCCGCCGCCGGGTGCACCACGAAGAGCTTGGCCTCCCCTTCGCCGGGCGGGGTGAGCGGCGGCACCCGCGGCGCGTCATTCACCAGGCCCATCGCCGGGATCAGGCTCAGCTCAAACAGCGTCTGTTGAACGGTGTTCATCCAGCCCAAGGTCTCGCCGTCCACGGTGAGCGTGGCCACCCCCGGGGCCCGGGCCACCCAGGTGACCGTGGGGTGGGCGCGGCGGTGATGCGTAGGCAAGGGCGCTCTAGCTCACGGCGGCAGACCCCGAGGGACTCCTCTACCCGCAGCACGTCGGGGAGCTGGGGGCAGCGGAGGTGCAGGCTGCGGAGGTAGTCCGTGAACGCCAAAAACATCGAGCCCCGGGCCATCATCGCCTGATGAAAAGGCGCGGACTGAAAGTAGGCGTCTAAGCTGCTGACCCGGCCAAGCTCGTTGAGGACCAGGGCCACGCTCACCGGGAGCTCGGCGCAGAGGGCCTGCAAGGTGCGACGGCGGCGCAGAGGGTCTACCCGCAGGGCGCGGGGGTCGAGCTGGGCCAAGGCCGCGCGCTCCTCGTCATCGAGATCAAGGCCGGCGAGGGCCTGGGCGGGCGCCTCAAACACCGCCCGGGCGAAGCGATCGTCCCAGAGCATCCGGGCTGTCACACGGTGCAGGATTTGATGCGACATGACTCAGCCCTTCACGGGGAAGGCGTCGTTGAGGCGCACGAAGTTGTCGTAGACCTCGTCCGCGGGGTTGTGCTCACACTCGTACACCACGGCCTTGAGGTTCTTCGAGCGGGCCAAGGCCGCCTCAAACACCGCCCAGGCCTCGGCGGTAGGCTCGGGATCGTGGGTGTCCTCCATCCACCGGAGGCCCTCGGTCACCCGCGGGCGGCCACCGGCGATGTGCAGCTCGACCACACGCTCCCAAGGGAAGCCGTCGAAGGCCGTGAGCGGCGAGAGGCCCCGGCTGGCCTGGAAGATCGCGAGGTGGGAGCAGTCCAACAAGAAGCCGCAGTCGCCGTCGCTGACGACCTGGGCGTAGTAGTCCAGCAGGTGCAGCGGGCCGACGTAGGCCACGGCGGGCGGGTTCTCGGGGACGACGAGGGTGTTGAGCGCGGCGCTGAGCGCGCGCACGGCCCGGGCCATCTCCGCGGCGCTCGACCGGGTGAGCACCGGGGGCAAGAGCACGTCGTGAACGGGCTCACGGGGGCCGACGTGCCAATATCCGGCGTCACCACACACCCACGCCGCGCCCAG
This sequence comes from Deltaproteobacteria bacterium, assembly GCA_016717595.1. Taxonomy (GTDB): domain Bacteria; phylum Myxococcota_A; class UBA796; order UBA796; family CAJQPC01; genus JADKFE01. The sequence goes on from JADKFE010000001.1 coordinate 175,744, forward strand.
CTCAGCGACGATGGCCTGGGTGCGCTGCACCCACAGAGGGTCAAGATCCTCCTCTTCAGCGAGGTTGAGGTCCAAGAAGTGGTAGGTCGTGGGCCAGCCTTGGGCGGCCCAGCGCTGCATGTGCTCATCGAGGCCCCGGCGGGTGTCGGCGCCGACCTCCAAAAAATGGATCAGCGTGGGCCAGGCCTCTCTGAGGGCCAAGGCGTCCAGATTGAGCGCCCGGGTGCCGCCGTTAAACTCGCACGAGATGCCGACGCCCAGCCGCGGGGCGTTTTGGAGCAGAGGGGACATGCGGCACCTCATAACGGGCTCACGCCGCGAGATCACCTGGGCGGGGCCTGGGTTAATGGGGCGAGCATGACGCCGCCTGAGCTCAGCCTACACCCCCTCCCAAACCTTGAGCCGCCCCCCGGGCTCTACGCCCCGGCGCCCCTGGCCGACGCGCGGCCATTGCCCGGCTGGGACGAACGAATCCACCGCTTCTCTGTGGCCGAGGCGCGGAAGCGGCCGGGTGAGTTCACGCCGCTCACCGTCGATGTGAAGCTCGGCGTAGGCTTCAACGCCTTCTCCGGCGGGCCGCTGGGCCTGGCGCTGAGCTTCTTCTCTTGGGTCGGGCTCAACGGCGCCGTCGATGTCGGCGTCTACCAACGGGAGGGGCTGAGCGTCGGCGTGGGCCTGGAGGGCTTTAACGATCGCCCGTTCCTCTCCGAGCGCCTCGGCGAGTGGGCGCTCAACACCTTGGGTGATCTCTCTGGGCGCACCGCGGGCGACTGGGACATCACGATGTGGCACCGGGGCTTCGCCGGGCGCGTCACCCTGCACGTCACCCCCAAAACTTTGGGCGCAGGCGGTCGAAAGGGCCTGGATCCCTACGTCGTCGGTGTGCTCGGCCCGCGCTGGTCTCGCTCCGCGATCTCCTACACCAGCGAGAGCCTGGGCCAAGGCAGCGCTGAGTACCGCGAGAAGGGCCTGCGCGGCGGGTTTGGGGTGGGCCTCAACGGCGTAGGCGAGTCGGGCCTCGTCGGCGCCGTCGAGCTTCGTTACCTCGCGGGGATCTCGTTCCAGACGTCCACCGCGGTGAACGTCACCAACGCCGAGGGCGAGCCGTTGGTGGTCTGGGAGCAGGCGCGCTGGGAGCGCCCGCCCCGGGGCTTCTCGTGGGGCTTCTCGTTGGGATACCGCTTTTAGGGCTCAGCGGGGATCGAGGCCAAAGGGCCTGAGGCCTTGGGCCGACCGCTCAGCTCACACATGTTCGTGATCCGCTCGCCGAAGAAGAGCTGGCCGTTTGAGAGCGCGACCACGTCGTGATCCGTGGGGCACTCGGCGATGGGGTGGGCCACGCCGATGCAGCCCGTGGCGCTCACGTCTTGGGGCACGTCCACCTCCCAGGCGTTCGCCCCGCAGCCCGCGCCGGTGAAGGTATCAGCGAGGCCCTGGTCTTTGGCGGTCCAGACGATGGTGCCGAAGGCGAAGTCACCTTCAGTGGCGCCGGGCACGATCTGGGAGAGGCCGCCCAAGGTGTAGGGGCCGGTGATCTCCACGGTGAACAGCGCGTAGCTGCAGGCCTCGTCACCGAAGATGCCCAGGTCGAGGGTCCAGGTGTCCGCGGTGAGGGTGAAGTCGCGGGTGAGGTAGCTCTTGCCGCCTTGGCCGTCATCGTAGGCCTCGCAGCCGCCGCTGGCCCAGCGCCCGGCGAGTTCCGCGCCGGTCAGGGCCGCGGGGGCGGCGTCGGAGTCCGCGGCGCTCTCGACGGGGGCGTCCTTGGGGCCGCAGGCGAAGGTGAAGGGGATCAGGGCGGCGAGGCGGATGTTCATGGTGACCTCCAGTCAGGTTGGTTGGCCCCCTCAATCTCGCCCAGGGATATGATTGAATCCAGTGCATAGAACTGGAGCGTCATGTGAACAAGATTGAGCTCTCACGTCTCGACCTCAACCTCTTGGTCACCCTGAGCGTGCTGTTGGAGGAGCGCAGCGTGACCGCCGCCGGTCGCCGCCTGGGGCGCACCCCCTCGGCGATGAGCCACGCCTTGGGCCGCCTTCGTGAGATGCTCGGCGACCCGCTGTTTGTGCGTGTGGGCCACCGTCTGCAGCCCACGCCCGTCGCGGAGTCTCTGAGCGCGCCGCTCCACGACACGCTCAGCGCCGTCGAGGCGCTCCTCCGCCAGGGCCCCTTTGAGCCCGCCCGATCCGACCGCACCTTTCGGGTGGTCGCCAGCGACTACCTGCAGCGTGTGCTCTTGCCGGAGCTCGTCGCGCGGCTGCGGGAGGAGGCCCCGGGGGTTGACCTTCGCCTGCTGCCCGTCGTCCCCAACCTCGCCGCCGCCTTGGCCGACGACACCGCCGACCTCGCCTTGGGCGTCTCCTATTCTGCCCCCGAGCGCCTCAAGATGCGCACGCTCTGCGCCGATCAGTTCGTCTGTGTGGCGAGGCCCGAGTCATGGCGCTGCGGCGACGACGTGGCGGCCTGGGCGGATCTGCCCCACGCCCTCGTCGCGCCTGGCCTCGCCGTGGGCAGCACCGTCGATCGTGCCCTCGCCGAGCGGGGCCTGCGCCGCCGCGTCGTCGTCACGATGCCGCACTTCTTGGCGGCCATCGCCGTCGTAGAGCGCTCCGACCTGGTGGTGACCTTGCCCGAGCGCCTCGCCCGCGCCTTGGCGCCCCCGGGGCTCTTGATTCGCCCGCCGCCGATCCCCCTGGCGCCGCTGGAGCTCGTGAGCCTCTGGCACCCGCGGGTTCACGCCGACCCGTCCCACCGCTGGCTGCGAGAGCTCGTTCTTCGGGCCGCCCGCGGCGGGGATGGATTCTGACCCCGGTCTACGATCGTGTCGGACGTCTGGGCATTTTGGAGGTAGAGTGCTGCGAGAACAGCGACTTATCTCCAGGAGACCCCATGAGCGGTGGTCAGACCCGGCGGCCTCAGCAGACCCAAGAAGAGCGAGATCAGCGCACCTTTGACCGCACCTGCAGCTCCCCCGCGCCCACCAACCTCGACACCCGGCCCTTCTTGGGCAAGAGCTTCACCCAGAGCGACGGGGTGAGCGCCGAGGGGCGGGTCGGGCGATTTGGTGGGGTGAACCCTACCTTACGCGGTCGCCTCGACGCCGTAGAGGCCGAGCTCAACACCCGCTGGGGGGCCACCCCAGAGGATCAGCGCCTCAAGCCCGACGGCAGCCGGGCGAGCACCGTCGCCGACTGGTGCGGCGTGCGGGGCAGCCACATCGGCTGGCGACCGGATCGCAGCGGCCATCACCGCAGCGGCTCGGCCATTGACATCGACGCCTCGGCCAACCCCTACATCGCGATCCGGCAGACCAACACGGCCGAGGACGGCACCACGACGGAGAGCTTCGGCGGCGAGGAGGCCGGGCGCATCAACCGTCAGGCGCGAGGCCCCGCCGGGGCCCAACGTGACGCCGCCCAAGACGTGAACGCCCAGCGCTCCCAGGCCGTGGCCGTGTACGACCGGGCCCGCACCTTCGCCGGTGAGCAGGGCCAGGCGAACGTCGCCCCTCGCAGCGGCGGCGAGACCGCGGGCGCCCAGTACGACCGGATGCGCGCCGCGTCGGATCACCTCAGCCAATACCTCGGCCTCGTGTTTCGCACCGCGCCGGGCACGGTCTCCCGCCGCCCCGTCGAGGACCCCCAGAACGCCGAGCGTGACGTGCTCATCGCCGCCATCGCCGAGGCGAACCCCCAGGCCGCCTCCGTCGCCGCGATCCAGGCCCACCTCACCGCCCACCCCAACCCGGCGTGGACGCTCAGCGCGGACGAGACCTATGTTCAGATCCTGCGGGACTACGAGAGCGTGCGTATCCCCATGCAGCACGGCGCGGTGACCACGACGCCAGGCCGCACCCGCAACCCCGCCGCCGGGTTCTTACAGTTCACCCGCAGCTTCACCGAGGTGATGGCGAACACCGGGCGCCTGCGCTGGGGCGGCACCAGCATGGGCATGGAGAGCGGCGACATGATGCACTTTGACCTCGACCGCGCCGCCGAGGAGGTGCCCGCCGGGGTCTGCGCTGCGGGACCGCAGAGCGCGGCGGCGACGTCGGGGGGTGGCGGCGGGAGCTAAGCCCGGGGGCTCGCTGGTGAGGTCTGGAGCGTCTCAGAATGATGAAGATCGGGAGATCGATCTTCTCCGCCCGGTGGTCTATACTCTCCAGCTACCCAGATCGCCCTCTCGCGGACCCAACGATGACCGAGCAGGAGAGAGAGACCCTCGCACGACAGACCCTCCTCCAGCTTGAGGAGGACCACGCGCGTCGTGTCGCCCGCCTCACGACGGTGAGCCGCGAAGAGGAGTCCCGCAAAGCCAGCGACGGCGAGCGAGAGCGCGCTCGCCTCGTCTTAGAGACCCGCCAGCGGTTCTACGAGGAGCGCGGGTACGTCAGCTACACGAACTCTCGGGGTGAGGTGGAGTGGCTGCTGCCCGATGAGGCCGCGCGCCGAGTTCGCCGCCGCGACCGCCACAATCGCCATTTGGCGCAGTCCAGCGAGGCCCGACGCCGCTGGGTGCTCCTCGGCGTCACCGTCGGGTGTTTCCTGTTGGGCGCCCTGGGCCTCATGGTGCTGACCCGCTAAGACGGGCGTGCCGCCCGGTCACCTCGGCGGTCCAACGCGCCGAGGACTCTCCCGATGGCCGACGCTCAGCCGCCTCTGACCCTAGACCAGGCCCACCAAGCCCTGCGCCACAGCCCCAAGGCGCGGCCTTGGCGGGTGCATTTCCGGTTTGGGTATGGCAACAACGCCCAGACCAAAGAGATGACCCTCTTGGCCCCGCCCGACCGGGGCGCCCTCGTGCTGCTGCGGGTGCACAATGGCATCTTGCTGCTTCAGCCCGCGTCAGTGAGGGTCTACGCCCCCGTCGAGGAGTCCGAGCTAGAGCCGCTTCTGGGCAGCCTACGCGGGATTCACAACATCCCGATCACCATCAACGACGCCTCAGCGCCGCCGTTTGGGGAGCGCCCCGTCGATGTGCCCGCCGTCGAGGTGCGGGAGCGCCCTGAGCCGATGGGTGACCTGCTCGCCTTGGGCCTCGACATCGGCGGCACGGGCATGAAGGCCTGCGCCGTGCGAGACGGGCGCATCGTGCGGTTTGGTCAGGCCGAGACCTGGCCCGAGGGGGAGCGCGGCTTAGACTCCTTGGTCACCCGGGGCCGGGCCCTGATCGAGAAGGTGCGTGAGGGGGAGGCCGCGGGCAGCCTCGGCGTGGGGTTCGCCTCGCCCATGGGCGTCGGCGGGCAGGTCGTGGGCCTGAGCACGGTGATGCAGCAGCGGCTCGGCGAAGGCGTCAACCTAAGCCACCTGCCCGCACGTTTCGCCGAGGGCATCGTGGACGGCCCCGTGGCGTTCTTCAACGATCTCGCGAACCTCGGGCGCTCATTGTCCGGCGAGGGCCGCCGCCGCCTGCTCCGCCTCCAGGTGGGCACGTCGTTTGGGGGCTGCTGGATCGACGCCGACGGCACGGTGAACGCCGCGGAGCTTGGCCGCCTGATCATCGACGCCCGCCCCGACGCCCGGGAGCACACCTACCTGCCTCTGCGCGGCGCGATGAAGAGTTACCTCTCCAACTACGGCCTCGCGCTCACCTACGAGGAGGTCGTCGGCGAGGCGGTCACCGCCCGAGACGTCGGCTTCCGTTGGCGAGATCTCAACCAGGCCCAAGATCCCCGCGGTCAGGCGCTGATGGACTGGTTCTTGGCCTGGATCGACGGGGTCGTCGCCGAGGCGCGCTGCTTCTTGCCGGGGCTGCGGGAGGTCGAGATCGGCGGCTCGATGCTCCAAGAGGGCACCGGCCGCGCCTTGCGCCCGGCCTTGGAGCAGCGCTCCCAAGAGGTGACGCTCACCTTGGCCCGGGATCCTGGCTACGACGGCGCCTTGGCCGCCGCGCGGGCGCCCTTGTTGATGACGCCCCTGCGCGGCCTGCGGCGCCTGGGCTGCTGAGCTCGTGGGTGGTTGGGCCCTCCGGGCGCCGCTCACCATCGCCCGGCGCCAAGCCGAGGCGTTGAACGGGTTAAGCAGCTTGAATGACGATCTACCGCTGGGATCTCGACAAGACCTACCTGGAGACGGACTTCCACTCCTGGCGTGGGCTCTACCGGAGCGCGACGGAGCCCGCGCACGAGAAGCGCAACGTGCCGGGCTCGGCGTCGTTGCTGCGCGCCTTGGCGAGCGAGCGCGGCGCCAAGGTGGTCATCGTGAGCGGATCACCGACGCAGCTCCGCGAGGTGCTCACCGAGAAGCTGCGCTTAGACGGCGTTCGTTTTGATGAGCTGCACCTCAAGGACAACCTCGGGAACCTCAAGCGTGGGCGGTTCCGGGCGATCAAGGGCCAGTTTGGCTACAAGCTGCCGCTCTTGCTTCAGGGGCGCGTCGGCTTGGGCTCGGGCAACCGCGAGATGCTCTTTGGTGACGACGCGGAGGTCGACGCGCTCGTGTACTCGGTCTTCGCCGACGTGGTCGCCGGGCGCCTGCGGGCCGCGGAGCTCTCGCGCATCATGGAGGCCGCCGGCGCTTACCCCGACGCCATCTCGACCGCCTTGGCCACGCTGCCGCAGATCGCCACGGGCGACGTCGTAGACCGCATCTTTATCCACCTGGATCGGGGCATGCCCCCGGCGCACTTCGCCGAGCTCGGCGGGCGTGTGGTGCCGGTCTACTCGTGGTTTCAGGCGGCGCTGGTGCTCGTCGAGGCCGGGCGGCTCACCCCACAGAGCGCGCTCACCGTCGGCGAAGAGCTGCTCAAGGCGCGTGCGCTCACGGTCACCGCCTTGGCCAACCACGTTCAGGATCTTCTGCGGCGCCGCCTGGTGAGCCCGTCCATCGGCCCGCGGCTAGAGGCCGCCGCGGATGAGGCCTTGGCCGATCTCGCCGCGAGCTGCGCGGTGCGCGCGGCCTGGCTCGGCCCCATCGAGGGGGTGGCGCCGCCGCTGCGCCCCGCGCACATCGACTACCTCAGCCTGCTCGGGCGCTTTGGCAAGAAGGAGGAGGGCTGATGCCGCACCCGGCGCTGCAGGCCGCGTTAGACGCCCGGCATGACCTGGGAAAATATGTGAGCCTCAACCTGCGCTTCTTGGCGCCCGACGCCGATCGTGCGGCGCTGCGTGAGGCGCTGATCGCGGATCTCACCCAGACCCGCCGCGGGCAGAGCGGGTGCGAGTCCGCGCCAGAGGTGTGGGCGGCCTGTCGTGGGGGCCTCCCGCCCGCCGCGCCCGAGACCGAGGAGGTAGACAAGGCGATTCAACACATACAGTCGCAGCTCCCCGGGCTGATGAACGACAGCCTCGATGACGACGCGCTCCAGGCGCTCGCCCAGGCGGCACGAGGCGTCACCACGGCGCTCACGGCGCTCACCCGACGACTCAAGGACGCCCGCTGATGGCCCGTCTGTTGATGGTGGATGATCAGGATCGGTACGCGACGCTGGTGCGCCGCGCCTTGCCCGAGCACGAGCTCGTGGGGCCCACACGCTCGTGGGCCGAGACCAAGGCGGCCCTGCGTCGTCTGGGGCGCGGCGTCGATGTGGTGCTGCTGGATGTTCATTTTGACATCCCCGAGGCCGATCTCCTCGGGCTGCCCGAGTCGCCAAGCCCCAAAGACGTCGAGCGCGCCCGGCGCCAGCAGGGTCTACACATCTTAGAGGCCCTGCGCGGGAGCCACCCCGATCTGGCCGTGCTGTTGATGACCAGCCGGGATGACCTGCCCCTGGAGCAGGCCGCCGAGCGCCACCACGCTGAAGAATACACCTACTTCTTAGACGACGACCTCGCCGACGCCGACGCCCTGCGCGCCCAGATCGCGAACATCCTCGCCGCCCAGGCCGGAGAAGACAGCGACGGCCCGGTGTTCTGGGGGCGAAACCCGGCGCTGCGCCGCATCCGCGCCCAGCTCCTCACCTTGGCCCGGGGGCGGCTGCCGATCGTGCTGGGTGGCCCCACGGGCACAGGAAAGAGCCTCATCGCCCGGCACTTCATTCACCCGCGCTCGGGGCGAGAGGGCCGCTTCGTCTCGGTTGATCTCTCGACGATGCCCAAAGACCTTGTCACCGCCCACCTCTTCGGCGCCGCGCGGGGCAGCTACACCGGCGCCGTGGCCGACCGCAAAGGCGCGTTTGAGGAGGCCTCTGGCGGCACGCTGTTTCTGGACGAGATCGGCAACCTCGCGGAAGACGTCCAGAAGATGCTGTTGACCGTGCTGCAAGAGGGCGTGGTCACCCGTCTGGGCGACATGAAGGAGCGCCCCGTAGACGTGAAGCTCGTCGTGGCCACCCATGAGGATCTCCCCGCGCTCGTGCGCCAAGGCCGGTTTCGCGCCGATCTTTACATGCGCCTCAACCCCGCGTGTACGGTCTTGCTGCCGCCGCTTCGTGAGCGCCTGGGCGATCTCAACCGCCTGATCGAAGAGAGCTTTGAGAAGGCGCTCGCCGGGCCCTACCTGCGGGAGCTCGTCGAGGTCTACACACAGTCCTACGGCCTCACCGGGGCCAAGCTCACCTTGACCACAGGCGACGAGGTGCCCGAGCCCGAGCCCGGCCTGCTGTGGGTGCTCCTGCCCCAGAAGGCCCTGGTGCTCCTGCGCCGCCACCCTTGGCCGGGAAACCTGCGCGAGCTGGTGATGACCATCGAGAACGCCCTGGTGTTCAGCTTCGCCGAGCTGGCGCAGCTTCGTGAGGTGGAGCGGCCGGATCTGGTGCAGCTTCGCCCCAAGCTCATCCGGGATCTGCTGCGCACCGGGGATCTCGACACAAACGAGCTGCCCGCGGATGGCTGGCGAGTGGAGGTCTCGGTGCGGGCCGCCGAGTCGCTCAACGACGTGGCGTTGGACATTGAGCGGCAGTATTTCTCCGCGTTGTGGCGGGCGTATGATGGGGACTTTCGGGAGATGGCGCGCTGCTTGATGAACGATCCCGACTGCGCACGAAAGGTGCAGCTCCGCTTCAACCAGCTCGGCCTGAAGGTGCGTGACATGCGCGGGAGGGCTGAAGGTTGAGACAGCTCTTTGGCGCGGGTCTCACCCTCTGGCTTGTGGGGGTTGGTGTCGCCGCGGCGCAGGATCCCGGCGTGCCCAACGATCCGGCGCCAGCGCAAGCGGAGGGCGAAGACGGCGCGGATCTTGTGGGCCTCGGCCTCGACCCGGTCACCCGAGGCGTGTTTGTGGAGGCCGCGCGCCACGAGGCCCGAGGGAGCTGGGCCCGGGCGGCCTCGGCGTATAGCCTCGTGCTGGGCCGCGAGCCCACCTACGCCCCCGCCGTGCTCGGCCTCGCCCGCGCCCGCGAGCGCCAAGGCGACCGCCGCGCCGCTGAGGCCACCTTACGCACCTTGCCCATGGACGCCGACGCGGTGGAGGCCCTCGCCGCCCTGCTGGTAGAGGAGCGCCCGGCGGAGTCTGTGTCTCTGTATCGCACCTTGGGGACGCTGCGCCTGGGGGATCCCGCGCCGCTCTTGTTTGAGGCCGAGGCGGCGCTGCGCGCCCGAGACGTCGGCGGATCGGTGGCGGCCCTCGATCGATACCTCACGTTTGACGGGGCGAGCCGCAGCCCGGATCGTGTCGTCGAGCTGATGGTGGGCCTCGCCGCGGCATACAAAGACGCCGGTGACCGTGAGGCGGCGAAGATGTGGTTGCGGCGGGCGATTGAGCAGGCCCCCGACGGCGCCCTCGCCGAGGAGGCCCGGGCCCGGCTCGATCGTGTGCTCGTGGAGGAGGCCGCCGACAGCCTCGCCTTGGGCGGCGCCGAGGAGCTCGATCCCACCCTCACCGCCGCCCTGGATCTCGCCCGCCGGGCCCTCGCCGAGGGGGATCCCCAAGGGGCGGCTCGGCGTCTGGAGGAGCTCGCGAGCGTCGCGCCGCGCTCGCCGGAGATCTGGGGTGCGCTCGGTGAGGCCCGGCTGGCGCTGAACGACGTCGCTGGCGCCGAACAGGCGCTGATGACGGCGGTGGCGCTGCAGCCCGACGAGGCCAACTGGCGGGTGAGCCTGGGGCGTCTCATCGCCCTGGAGTACGCTGGGCGCCGCCATCGTGAGGCCATCGAGGAGCTCAGCGTGGCGTTGACCCTGCGCCCGTCGTGGACCGAGCTTCGATATCACCTCGGCGTGCTGCACCAAGAGTCCGGCGAGGGGGTCGAGGCCTTACGCGCATTGGAGGAGTATCTGCGCGTGGCGCCAGAGGGTGTGTACGCCGAGGCCGCGCGCCTCGCCATCACCCGGCTCACCCGACCCCGCCCCGAGGCCCCGTCGGTGGAGCGTCTGAGCGCCGTGCCCCCAGACGGGGTGCCCCCTGAGGCGTGGCGGCGATATCGGCTCGCCCAGGTGTATCTGCGGGATCGCCAAGACGACGCCCGGGCCCTGGCGGAGATCGACGCGGCCTTGGCCCTGGACCCCGACTACACAGACGCCATCAACCTGCTCGCCCGGCTGCAGCTCCGCGCCGGCCAGCATGACGAGGCCCTGGCGACCTATGAGCGCAGCCTCACGATGAACCCCAATCAGCCACAGACGCTCTTGTCTGTGGGCTATGCGCTGCAGGCCGAGGGGCAGGTCGCCAAAGCCGCCGCGCGGTTTCGTGAGGCCGCCCGGGTGGGCGCCCCCGAGGCTTGGTACGCCTTGGCGGCCCTCGCCGAGCAGGACGGGCGCTGGATGGAGGCGCGTGAGCTCCTCGCCGAGTACTTCGCCCGCGCCGCCGGTGGCCGAGATCACGAGGCGGCCTTGGCCCTGCGCGCCTCGTTGGAGCGCCGCCTTCGGGCGACGGTGGGCCTGATCACCGGCGCCGCGGGGATCGTGCTGGGTGTGCCCCTGCTCATCCTGCGCAGACGACGCAGCGGCCTCACCCTCGACGCGCTCTTGCTCCAGCACCCCGAGTGTTACGAGGAGGTCACCGCCGCGCTCACCGCGATGCGACACGAGGTCATCAAACACAACACAACGGTGCTCAAGACCGTCGCTGACGCCTTAGACGCCGGAGACCCCGGCCCGGCGCAGGAGGCGCTCGGCCGTCTTGTGGCCCCTGACGGCGCCGTGGCCCGCTGGGAGTCGTCATTACGCGCGCTGGAGGCCCTGGGCGCGGGGCTCGGCCTGCGCCTGAACCTGCGTCACTTGGACCCCGCCTTGGCCCCGATGTGTCGGGCGTTTGACGCGCTTCGGCGCCAGGCGCGCCGGGCGCGGTCGGGCAGGGCGTCCGCCGCCGAGCTTCGCCGCATCTCGGACGCGCTGAACGGCGAAGGATATCGGGCGTTGGGCCGCCTCATTCGTGAGGCGAACGTGCGCACCCTAGACGAAGAGACGCTGCGCGCGGCCTGGGAGCGTGTGCGCGCCGAGCCCGCCTTTCATGCGCTGGCCCAGCGTGGGCAGGCGCTTCCTCACCTAACAATCCACACAGACGGCATGCACCTGCCCGTTCGGGCCAGCGCGCAGGAGCTCGACGACATCATCGTGAACCTCCTGCGCAACAACCTTCAGGCCACCCTCGCCGAGCGTGGTGATGACGCCCGCCTGGGCCTCATCTTGGAGGAGGAGCTCGACCCGGTCACCGGCTTAGAGGAGGTGGCGATGCGTTTCTGCGACAACGCCCGGTCTGTGCTCACCGATGAGATGATTCAGGGCCGCTACATCGCCCGCGGCTTCGGCATCGTCGTCGAGCGGGTGCGCCGCCGCCGGGGGTCTGTGCGTGTTGAGCCCGCCGCGGCCCCCTACAACAAGGCCATCGTGGTGCGTCTGCCCCGGGCCGAGCGTGAGGACAACCCATGACACAGGTGCTCATCGTCGAGGACGGCCAGGAGTACAGCGCCCTGTTTCAGCGGTATCTCACCGAAGGGTTCAGCTTCACCCGCGCTGGTGACGGCCCCGAGGCCCTTCTGCTGCTACAGACGCGGGCCTTCGCCGTCATCTTCTTGGACATGCGGTTTGACCGCGCCGAGCCCAGCCGCCTGCTGGGGGATCTCGCCGCCACCACGGCCCGCTTCACCGGCGACGAGGCCCAGGCCCGCCGCCACTTGGAGGACCACCAAGGCGTGTACATCCTCGCGGCCTTACGCGAGGCCGGGGTGAGCGTGCCCGTGGTGATGAGCTACGATTTTGACGGTGAGCCCCGGCGCTTCAAACACCTGGAGTCACGGTACGCGCCGCTCTCTTACCTCACCGATGACGCCGGGCCCGCCGAGATCCGCGCGGCGCTGGGGCGAGCGGGCGGCGGCTGCTCAGCGGGCGGTGAGTCGCCCCTCAGCCCCCGAAGACCCCACGCCCGACGGCCCGAAGTCTCGGCTCGGCGGCGAGGATCAGAAGCTCGGCCTCGACCAGCCACCCGGCGAGCGTTGACTCGGCCACCCCCTCGGGGCCCACACGAAGCCGCGTCGTCTGCGCTTGGGGCGGCCCGTCGCCGATAAGCAGCGCGCCAAACAGCACAAACCCCGCGTCGTCTCGGGCGGCGGTGAAGGTGAGGCGGGTCAAGGCGTCGGCGCGCTCGCCGCTGGGCGAGAGATCGACGCTCGCGGCGAAGGGCAGCGCCACGCTGCGGGTGAGATCCAGGGCGGCGTGGCCCAACGGCAGCTCCGTCGAGAGCCTGCTGGTGAGCGCCCAGAGCGCGGGCTCGACGGCGTCCTCGACACGTCGGAGGATCTCGGCGGGGGAGAGCGTCGTCATCATCACTCCGGCGGAAGCCAGACCGCTTCAGGGTCAACCGTCTCGTTCGCGGCGTCTTCAGCGCCCTCAAGCTGACGGCTCAAGAAGTACAGTCGGCGGTTGGCGGCCCGGAGCTGCTCGCTGAACGAGGTCGCCAGCAGCTCCCGCAGCGCCAAGGCCAGGCGACCGTCTAGGGTGCGCGGGGCGCCGTGAAGCAGCTCGCCCGGCAGCTCCAGACACAGAGACGGCGCCGTCGCGGCGATGGTGGCGGCGCGGGGAGAACCATCACAGAGGCTCATCGCGCCGAAGATAGCCCCCGGGCGCAGGCGGCCGATGCGCTCTTGTCCGCCGTCGGGCCGGGCGCGGCTCACCCGGGCGCTGCCCTCCAAGAGGATGTAGAACCGTGTCCCGGCGCTGCCCTCCCGGGTGATGGCCTCGCCCGGCGCCAGCTCCCGCAGCCGCGCGCGCTCGATGAGACGCACCTGGAGATCGTTCGGCAGGCCTCCCAGCAGCGGATGCTGGTGAATCGCGGCGCCGAGCGCCTCTTGGCGTTGTTCGGGGCCCATCTACACCCCCAGCCGCAAGAACCGCGCGAGCCAAGACCGGCGCGGCTGGTGAGGCGGCGCGGGGGGCTCTAAGGCCAGGCCCGGCTCGGCGCGCACCCGCGCGAGGCGCTCATACATCGCACGAATTCGCCGCGCCATGTGGTGATCGATCTCCGAGAGCAGCCACAGCGCGGCGGGGTGCCCTTCAGCGCGCAGCTTCTGGTAGTCCTCGAGCGTGAGCGTGAGCGCCCAGAGCTCCGTCTCCGCCCGAGCGCTCGCCGACCGTTTGCGTCGGTCGAGCAGGCCAAGATCCCCCACAAAGTCCCCATCGCCCAGACGCCCCAACAGCACGACACGCCCGTGCTCCAAGGCCCGCTCCACCCGCACCTGACCGCTGAGGATGAGGTAGGCCGGGCCCGGCGGGTCACCGGCGCCGAACAGCGGCGTCCCCGCGGCCAGGCGCACCGAGCCCATCAGCGCGAGCAGCTCGCCGAGATCCCGAGGGTCCAGCCGCGCGCTCTCAGGAAAGGCCCGGGTGATCGCCGCGAACAGCTCCGGATCGCCAAACAGGGTGTGCGCTGGGGCCTTGTCGCTCATCCTCTCACCGCCCGGCGTAACCAGCGTAAGCCCCGGCCGACGTGGTGATAAAACGGCGTGCCCGAGGTGTCGGACTTGGGCTCATACGGCCCGCTGAGGTAGGGCACATACATCGAGCGCCGCAGGCTCGTGGGCCCCACCCGCGTGGAGGCCGCCACGCGGTGCCACAGGCGCCCATCATGCACGGTGAGATCCCCGGCAAGGTCTCGACGGCGATCTCCGCCGGGTCCGGCGCGTGCTGCAAGAAGTAGAGCTTGCGAAAGCACATGTCCATGAAGCCCTGGTTGTGGCTCCCCGGGATCAGCCGAAGACCGCCGTTGTCTGCGGTGATCTCATCGAAGTGAAGCCCCACGTTGAGCATCTGCTGGGGCATCCGCAGGTAAAACAGATCCCGCAGGCCGTCTGTGTGCCATCCCAGGCGCGGGTACTCGCTGCCGGGGTTGTTGAGGTAACGGTTGACGACGACGCCGTCCTTCTCGTCGTCACCGATGCGCGCGTCCTCACCGACAAGCCGCCGCACCGGCTCAAACCGTTGATCCCGCACAAAGTTACGCACCGTCTCCGAGAACATCGACGTGAACGCGAAGCGCTGCACAAACGGCCCCCCGGCGCTGTCTTTGCCCACGGTGAGCGGGATGCCGTACACCCACCGCCGACCCTCCGCGATCCACCGCGCCTGCACCTCGTCCAAGGCCGCGGCGAGGGCCTCGATCTCATCGGGGCTAGCGACCCCGGCGAAGATCAAGAAGCCCCAACGATCCAAGAACGCCCGCTGCTCCGGGGTGATCTCCGGGCCGAGGGTGAAGCGGGGGACGTGGGTGAGCGTGGTCGTGAGGGCGTTCATGGGGCAGGGGAGGTTGGGGGACAGAGGAGGATAGCACCTGGGCGGGCGGGGCGGGAGTCAGCGGCTCTGCTTAAGGCGGGTGCCGCGGGCCTCGGCGAGCTTCACCGCGTGGCGTAAGCGCGGCAACACCGCGAGGGGTAGGGCGGAGGTCGCCGACAGCGGCCTCATAGGGCGTCAGCAGCGCCCGTACGGCCTTGAGCTGGGCGGCGTGTCCTGGCAAACCCAGGATGCGCTGAATCTTGCTGATCACCGCGTCGATGACGCTCTTTCGGCTGCGTACCAGGACCGCGGCGTTGAGGTTGAGCGTCGTGAGCAGCTCGACCTCATAGCGGGTGTCGTTCGCCGCCACCTTGCCATCGGGCAGGTATCGCACGAGCGTCTCTGTGTCGGGTGTCGGCGCGGCGGGGTTGAGGGCGAGAGGTTGGTTCCCGCGAGACTTGTCACAGTGGAGGGGGCTCAGGAGCTTACCGTCTGCCCTGAGCCACTCATCTTGTTGACCGCCTGGGCAGACCGCCAGGAGGTTTCGCCACTCAAAGTGGCTGGTGTTGGGGTCGCTTCGGGGGCGCCAATGCTCTAGACTCGTCGTGCGGTCCCGCAGCAGCCGACCGTTGCAGTACGCGCAGAGGCCACGCTGCTCGGCGATCGCCGCGTCACGCAGCGCCTCCTTGTCGCCGGGGCCCTCTTCGCCCCAGGTTGCCCGCTGGGCGTGCAGTCTCACCGCCGCAGGGGGCGGCGCACCCTTCTGAATCGTCCGCATCACCCCTCCGCGAGCATCAAGAGCGTCTCAATGCGCGCTAACTCGGGGTCGTCGTGCTCTAAGGTCGTTCGAAGCTCCTCGTAGATCGCCCGGGCCTCGGCGGTGTGGTCGTCGAGCAGGTCGTAGAGCCTTGCGAGCTTCTCCATGATCGCCTCCGGTCGCTCGGGAACCTCAAACACCGTGTCGAGCAGGGTGTTGGTGTCGCGGCCAAAGGTCTTGGGGTGGCCGGGCAAAAACTTGAAGTCTTTCATCATCACCACGGCCTCGCTGGGCACCGAGGCGAGCACCTGGGGCGAGTGGGTGGTCACCATGAGCTGGACCTTGGGGAACGCGGCGCGCAGGGCTGGCATCACCCGGCGCTGCCAGCCGGGGTGAAGGTGGAGATCGATCTCGTCGGCGAGTAGCACACCGGGGGAGGCTGTGGGGTCGGAGAGGTGGGGATTGAGGATGGCCATCCGCCGAGCCACGTCACCGACGAGGAGGATGAGGCGGCGCTCGCCGTCGGAGAGCTGGTCGAGGTAGAGAGGGGTGCCGTCCTTCTCGATGGTGAGGCGGCCCCTTACGGTGCCAAGTGGGCCGCTGACATGCGTCCGAACTACGCGGAGATGCGCAAGCCGTTCGCCACGAAGGTGTTGAAGAAAACGTTGAACGGCATCCCTGACCGCGCGGAGCGGCGGGAGTTGGAGACCGAGCGTGCCCCGTCGCAGACGTTGTTCATTCTCAATATTCTCCTCAGCTTCGTACCACGTCTCAAAGTCTTCAAAATGTGTAGCCTCCTGATCGAATGCGCCGATATATGCGGTTAGGCGACCCTTAGACCATTTACCTGATCGAAGGAAGTCGAGGATGTTGCGAGTCGAGCTGCTATGTAAATATGAAAAACCGGAAGTGTAAGCCGGGCATCATTCTTTGAGGCGATCTTTTCGACCACTCGTAGACCGCTACCCCTCCCCCCTCTGCCACCGCGGCACCATCCACTCCCACTTCACCGCGCTCTCCGTCGGCAGCACCACCTCAAAGATCCGCTCCTTCCCCTGAAACTGCAGCCGCCGCCGCATCTCCACCGACGTCGCCCGCAGCTCCGTGAACGGCAACCGCCAGCTCGCGGGCGCCTTGGGCGTCGGATGTAAGCTCAGCCCCTCCGCCGTGAGCCGCAGGTGCCCCACGCCCAGGGGCACGGCGTCGTCTTCGGTGACGTCGAGGAGCTCCGCGCGCTCGGACTCCATCACGACACCTTCGGCGGAGAAGCGGGCGAGGTCGGCGGCGCGGCGCAGGGTGACCAGGGCCTTCGCGGCGGTGACGGCTTCAGCGATGGGGCGCTCGCCGCCGGGGCCGCGTAGGGTCAGCTCGGGGGTGACGGTGTAGACGGCGAGGCAGGCGGTGCAGTGGAGCGTGTCGCCGCGCTCGGCCAGGCTGTCGAACACGCCGCAGCGGGGGCAGGCGAAGAGCGCGTTGGCGAGGCCCACGGCGAGCCCTCCGCCGCGCACGGGGAACCTTTGGCTGTCTTTGGCCCAGAGCTGAACACGCTGCTCTAGGAGGGGCCGCAGCTCCTTGGGTGAGCGCTCGTGCAGCGCCTCGGGCGGGTCCAGCTCGATATGAATTCGGCCCCAGCGCGGCTTGGGCGCCCAGCGGGGCCACACGCGGTCGGCGTTGTGCAGGCGCGCGGTCACCACGGGGGCCTTCATCAAACGCACGAGCTTCTCGATGCCGTCGAGCAGAGGCAAGGGCTCGCCGTCCCAGGAGCGCTGGCCCTCGGGGAACAGGCCCACGGCGGCGTCGAGCTCACGCCAGGCGATGAGCTGCTTCACCGCGCGCAGATCGGCGCTGAACTTCTTCTTGGGCACCGCGCCGAGCCAGCCCACAAAACGCCCCACGGGGCCCTCCTGCAGCAAGGCCTGGGTCGCCATAAAATGCACCGGGCGGTTCACGGCGATGGTGAGCAGGATGGGGTCCAGGGCGGTCTGGTGGTTTGAGAGCAGAAAGACCGGGCCCTCTTTGGGGAAATGCTCAAGGCCGCTCACGGAGATCGGCACACGCGGGCTCAGGCCCAGGCGAAACGTCGGGATGAGCCAACGCATCGCGCGCTGAATCATGGCGAGGTTCTCGGGGCTCGGCGGGGTCGCGGGGTTTCGGTGCAGGGCCATGTCGCCTCGCAGGAGGGGAACGGGGCAGGGCGCCACGCTAACCCATCCAGGCGCCCCGATGAAGCCCCCCAGCGGTCAAGGCTTCGTGGGGAGCCGCGCGGGAGGCGAGGGGAGGGCGGCGCGGCGACGATCGTCGGGGAGGCCGCGCGCACCGACGCCCGGCGCGGCGGGATCACGGCCCCACCACGAGACCAACCCGCCGAGCCCCTCATAGGCGGCGCCTCACCCGCTCACGATGAACGATTCCGCCCCACATCTCCGCGACGGTGTAGACTCCCCGCTATGCCTGGGCTCATTCAGCGACTCGTCGGACCCCCGATCTCCCCCGAAACCCTCGCGGCGCTCAAGGCGACGTCCGCGGTGAACTCCGCGGGCTACGACCCCTGGGGCCTCAACCCCGAGTACGCCGCCGAGGCCACCCGTTACTTCTCGTTTCTGTACCGCCACTGGCTGCGGGTGGAGACCCACGGCTTAGAGAACGTGCCCCAAGGCCGGGTGATGCTCGTGCCAAATCACGGCGGGCAGCTCCCTCTGGACGGCATGATGGTCGGCCTCGCCATGGCGCTCGAGGCCAGCCCGCCGCGGGTGGTGCGCGGCATGGTCGAGCGCTGGTTCCCCAGCCTGCCGTTTGTCTCGACGCTGTTTGTGCGCTGTGGGCAGGTGGTCGGCGACCCCGAGAACTGTGAGGCGCTCTTGCGCCGTGAACAGTGCATCATGGTGTTCCCCGAGGGCGTGCGCGGCAGCGGCAAGCTCTGGTCTGAACGATACCGCCTGCAAGAGTTTGGCTCGGGTTTTGTGCGCATCGCGCTGGAGACCCGCACCCCCATCGTGCCCGTGGCGATCATCGGCTGTGAAGAGACCTACCCCGCGATCTACAACGCCAAGACCCTCGCCAAGCTCATGGACGCGCCGTATCTGCCGGTGACGCCCACCTGGCCGCTTCTGGGGCCGCTCGGCGCGTTGCCCCTGCCGGTGAAGGTGCAGCTCTATTTTGGCAAGCCCATCCTGTTCAGCGGTGATCCCGACGAGCCCGATGAGAAGACCCACGCTCGGGTGGAGCAGGTCAAATCCACGCTGCAGGGCATGATCGACGAGGGCCTGCGCGCTCGCCCCCGGCTCAAGGCCCTCGACCGCCTCGCGCGCTGGGGGCGCCCATGAGCGTGCTCATCACCGGCGCGGCCGGGGCGCTCGCGGCGCTGGTCACCCAGAGGCTTGAGGGCGGCGAGCCCCTGGTGGGCGTCGATCTGCGCCCGATGCGCGCCGAGCGGCCCTTCCCCGGGGACTACATCCAGCTCAATCGGTACTCCAGCCGCCGCATGGCGGACGTGTTCCGCAAATACAAACCTCGGCTGGTGATTCATCTGGGCGTACGCGCCGGGTTTCAGCGGTCGATGCAAGATCGTTACACCAACAACGTCTTGGGCACCCGGCACCTGCTCCAGCTCTGTGAACGATACCCCGTGCAGCGGGTGGTGGCGCTCTCGACCTACCACGTCTACGGCGCCCACCAGCACAACGCCGTGGGCATCCGTGAGGACGCCCCCCTGCG
Source organism: Deltaproteobacteria bacterium (assembly GCA_016717595.1). Classification (GTDB taxonomy): domain Bacteria; phylum Myxococcota_A; class UBA796; order UBA796; family CAJQPC01; genus JADKFE01. Next base: position 194,790 of record JADKFE010000001.1, read on the forward strand.
CGCCTCGCAGATCTTCCCTGAGCTCGCCGACGCCGTCGAGCTCGATCACACCCTCACCACGTTTATGTGGCGCCAGCGGCAGGTCTCCACGATCGTGCTGCGTCCGTGTAACGTCATCGGCCCCACGCTCAACAACCAGATCAGCCGCCTGCTCCGTAGCCAGCGCAGCCCTCGACTGTTGGGCTTTGATCCCATGCTGCAGTTTATGCACGAGGACGACGCCGCCCGGGCCATCGCGCTGGCCTGCCAGTCCAACCGCTGGGGCGTGTACAACGTCGCCGGGGAGGGCACGATCCCCTATGAAGAGGCCATCCGCCACGCCGGGGGCCGCCCGGTGCCGATCCCCAGCTTCCCGGCCTACGTCGCGGTCTCGTTGTTGTGGCGGCTGCGCCTGATCTTCCCCCAGCACCTCATGGACTATTTCCGATACCCCACGGTGATCGACGACTCGTCGTTCCGCAAAGAGCTGGGCTTTGAGCCCAACCACAACACCTTAGAGACCTTGGCGAGCCTGCGACTGTCGCCTCCGCGGCGGAGCTGAGCCGTGGAGCGCGCGCTCACACCGCTGATGGCGCGCTGGGCTGAGGAGGCGCTCGGCGCCGCGCCGCCAGAGGAGCCCGAGGCCACCTGCCACAGCTGTGTGATGTGTACGCCCGAGCCCGGGCCGCGGTTTTTGCCCGACGTGAAGTGCTGCATGTACCTCCCGGCGCTCAAGAACTTCCAGGTGGGCCTCGCCCTGCGCACCGAGGAGGGCCGCCGCACCACCTTGCCGCGCCTGGCCGACCCGCGAAACGTCACGCCCTTGGGGCTCACCCGCGGCGACGCGCAGGTTGGGCCCCTACGTCGGGCCTTGGCTGAAGGGCGCTTTGGGCAGGCCCCGGCCTTGGTCTGCCCCCACTTTGACGCCGTTGAGGGCGGACGATGTACGATCTGGGCCGCCCGAGACGCCGTCTGCGCGACCTGGTTCTGCCGTGTGTCGCGGGGGGCCCGAGGGCGCGGGGCCTGGCATGAGCTGCACAACCTGCTCACGGAGCTTGAGGAGCTCGTCGCCCGGGTCGTCGCCCCACGTCTGGGTGAGGCGCCGGTCGCCGAGCCGAGCTGGGGGCCGTGGGCCGGGCGCGCCGAGGCCTATTATGGCCGCTGCGCTGAGCTGGCCGAGGCGTTTGCCTGGGATGAGCTGCGGCGTCTGGGCGGCTTCGCCGTTCGATTTCGCCAGCGCAACGCCCGAGAGGCCCAGCGGGCCCGGGAGGTGTTTGAGCCGATCGTGTGGGATGTCCCCGGTCGCTGGGCGCTGGGCGCCGCGCGGACAGAGCGCGGCGAAGATGGCCTCGTCTACGCCTTTGGTGACGGCCCGTATCAGCCGGTGCTGCTCACCGAGGCGCAGTGGGCGGACGTTCAGGCGGGCGGCGGCCCGGCGCTGAGCGACGCTTTGGCCCGGCGGCTCGTCGATCATCACGTCTGGGTGGCCCCCTGAGGGTGATCTGGGCTATGCTCTTGAGATGAGCCCATCCGACCTCTTCTGTGATGTGTCCTTCGCCGCCCGCGTCGAGCGCGCGGACTGCCTGCTCCTCGCCGAGGCCTGTGTCTCCACGGCGCGGCGCCTCGACGGCGTGCTGGCCGCGCCCCTCGGCGGGGGGTTCGTCAGCTACGCCGAGCCCGGCTCGCCCCTGAACAAGATCGCGGGCTTAGGCTTCGCGCCGCTGCACCTTGGAGACCTCGCGGCGGCAGAGGAGCGTGTGCTCGCCCGGGGCGGCCCCGTCCAGGTAGAGCTCTCGTCGTTGGGAGACCCGGCCATCGGCCAGGCGCTCACCCGCCGGGGCTATGTGCTCATGGGGGTGGAGCAGGTGCTCGGCCGCAGAGTCACCCCCGCCGACGCCGAGGCGCCCCTCCCCGACGGCGTGACCGTCACCGAGTCCCCGCTCTCGGGGTTAGAGGGCTGGTTGCAGCTCCTCACCGAGGGCTTCTTGAGCCCCGACGGTCAAGGAGTAAAGTCCCACGAGACGTTTGAGCAGGCCACGCTCACACAGACGATGCGCGACTTTGCGCAGACTGAGGGCATGACTCGGTTTGTCGCCGCGGTGAACGGTCAGCCCGCCGGGGGGGCCTCCCTCCGTCTCACCGACGGGATCGCCCAGCTCTGCGGCGCGGCGACGCTCCCGGCCCTTCGACGCCGCGGTGTACAGACCGCGATGTTGACGGCGCGCCTCGCCTTGGCGGCCCAGGCGGGCGCCGATCTCGCGGTGATCACCACCATGCCCGGCAGCCGCTCCATGCAGAACGCCCAGCGCCGCGGGTTTGTGCCGCTCTACGTCCGGAACATGCTCGTGCTCGCCCCGGACGCCGCATGACGCCGCCCCGCGCGCTGCTCCTGCCGCTGCTCCTGCTCACGGCCTGCCCCCAAGCCCGGCGGGTGGAGGCGCCAGCGCGGAAGCCCACGGTCATCTTGATCTCCGTCGATGGTCTACGCGCCGATTACCCCGAGCGCACCAACCTCCCCACCATCGCCCGGCTGGCCGCTGAGGGGGTGCGCGCCGAGGCGATGGTGCCCGTCTTCCCCTCCAAGACCTTCCCCAACCACTACAGCCTCGTCACCGGACTGTGGGCAGAAGAGCACGGCATCTTAGACAACACGATCTATGATCCAGACACAGACGAGTGGTTCTCGATGACCGACTCCGCCGCCGTGTCCGACGCCCGCTGGTGGGGCGGCGAGCCCATCTGGGTGACGGCCGAGCGCCAGGGCGTGATCACCGCCACCTGCTTCTGGCCCGGCAGCGAGGCGCCCATCGGCGGCGTGCGCCCCACCTACTATGTGCCGTACAACGGCGGGATGCCCTACGAGGACCGCGTGGGCTTGGTGCTGGACTGGCTTGATGAGGAGGCGCCGCCCCAGCTCATCACCGTGTATTTTGACGAGCCCGACGGCGCGGGGCACAAACACGGGCCCGATGATCCAGCCGTGGGGGACGCCGCGCAGGAGGTTGACGAGGCCCTGGCGCGCCTGATCGACGGCTTAGAGGCGCGGGGCCTCCTCGACGACGTACACGTCTTGATCACCGCCGATCACGGCATGGCGAACATCAGCCTCGACCGTGTGGTGTTCGTCGATGACTACCTCAACGCCCAGCAGCTCCAGACGATCACCTGGACGCCTGTGTTGAGCTTCTACCCCACTGAAGGACTGAGCGCTGAAGAGGCTGTCACCGCCTTAAACCAGTCCCCACACCTTCGCTGCGCCAAAAAAGAGGATCGCCCGCCCGAACAGCACCTCTCCAGCCACCCGCGCCTGCCCCCGGTGATCTGTGACGCGGACGAGGGCTGGTCGATCTCGGGCCGCGAGTGGTTCGGGGATTACCAAGACCTCTACCAAGGGGGCGCCCATGGCTACGACCCGGTGGTCGAGTCGATGCACGGCGTGATCCTCGGGCGTGGCCCCCGACTCAGCGGCGGTCGCGCCGTGGGCCCCACCCGCGCCGTGGACGTCTACAACCTGCTCGCCGCGCTCTTGCAGATCACACCGGCGACAAACTCCGGCGACCCCGCCGTGGCGGAGGAGTGGCTGGGGGAGTGATCGGGGGAGTGACAGCGAGGACGGGGCGTGCGCGGGCGTCGGCGGCGCCCGCCTCAGTCGCTCACGGCGCCGCGGGCGAGGCCCCAAGAGGCCGTCGTCGACGTGTGGTTGCCCCTCGCGCCCCCGGCCCATTGATGCTACGCTGAGTGCTCAACGCCTCGCCCCCCTCAGGAGAACCCCATGCTGCTCTTCGCCCTGCTCTCGCTCACCGGCTGCGTCACCGAGACGGGCATCGTCAAAGGCGGCGACGACGACACCGGCTGCGCCCCCAACGTCGTGTATGACGACCTCGACGGCGACGGCTACGGCGCGGGGGAGCCCATCGCGGCCTGCGGCCCCGCCGAGAGCGGTCAGGTGATCGTCAACGGCGACTGTGACGACTCCAACCCCGACGTCTCCCCGGCGGCGATTGAGCAGTGCAACGACGTAGACGACGACTGTGACGGCGACGTAGACGACGGCGTCGGCGGCGCGACCTGGTACGCCGACGAGGACGGCGACGGCGTCGGCGGCGCGATGACGACGGGCTGTGAGGCCCCGGACGGCGCGCTCACCACCGGCGGCGACTGTGATGACAACAACGCCAACATCGCCCCCGGCGTGCCCGAGCTGTGTGACGGTGTGGACCAAGACTGCGACACCTTCATCGACGAGGACGCTGAAGACGCCACCACCTGGTACTACGACGGCGACGCGGACGGCTACGGCGTCGAGCCCTCAGTAAAAAACTGCGCCCAGCCCCCGGGCTTCGTGTCGAACGACGACGACTGTGACGACACCGACGCCGCCTTGGCCCTTGACTGTGAGACGGGCGACCCCGCGGGCAGCGTCGTGTGCACCGGCGGCTATCTGCCCTACACCTTCACCGACACCAGCGCCACGGAGCCCGAGCTGATCCTCATGGGCGTGTATGAGCCCGACCCGTCCAGCGGCGGCGCCATCACCGTCGATATTGACCGTGGCGCCACGATGGTCCTGCACCTCTCCTCGTACACGGCCGTGGACTGGACGATCAACAACAACGCCGGGGCCACCATCGACGAGATCCTCGTCTCGGGCTATGAGGCCCAGACGGTCAACGCGCCGAGCGGCGTGCCCGTCACCATCCGCACGGCCGCCACCACGGGCACGAGCTTCGGCTACTTCTGCGGCTACAGCCTGCCCTACAACTACGGCGGCTGCGACACCGACAAGCTCATCGCCGGGGTCGAGAGCTACACCGGGCTCACCATGGCGAGCTTCGCCGGGTGTTACCAGGCGCGCAGCTTTAAGGTGGAGTAGGCCCCGCCGGCCGCTCAGCCGCCGATGAGCCTGCGGTGCTCGGGCATCATGCAGCGGCTCTGCACCACGTCGATGCCCGCGTCGGAGAGGCGCGCGGCGGCGAGATCGTGGCGGATGCCGAGCTGAAACCACACAAACTTGGGCCGCCAGGGCAAGGCGAGCAGCTCTTCAGCGATGGCGGGGAGCTGGTCGGGGCGCCGGAAGATCTCGACCCCCACCACGGGCGCGGGGAGCTCGGCCAAAGACGCCACGGCGGCGGCGCCCAGCCAAGGCCGCCCGGCGAGCTTGGGGTTCACGCCGATCGGCTGCCAGCCCCGGGCGTGGAGGTAGGCCGGGACGTAGAAGGCGGGCTCCCAGTCGCCCTCTTTGGCGCCGAGCACGGCGAGGGAGACGGGGGTTTGCAGGATGGCCCGCAGCGCGGCGTCATCGGTGAGGATCGGGGGGGGGGGCGGGGGGGGGGGGGCCGGGCGGGGCCGCCGGGGGGGGGCGGGGGGGGGCGGGGGGGGGGGGGGGGGGGGGGGGGGGGCGGCGGGGGGGGGGGGGGGGGGGGGATGACCACCGCTGCAGGCTGCGCGGCTGAGGCGATCGTTGATGGCGACGCCCAGGGCGGCGTCGGCGGAGGGCTCGGCGAGGAGCAGATCGACGCCCAGGGCGTCTAAGCGCCGCAGCTCGGCGTACAGTCGCCGGGCGTGGTCTTGGGGCTCACCGGCGCGGAGGATCGCCACGGTGAGGCCTTGGGCGCGGGCGACCTCGGCCTCAGCGTCGGGGGTGTGGCTCAGGCGCAGGGCCGTGCGTGGGGCGTAGTGGCCGGGCAAGGTGCCGGGGGCGACGGTCTGGGAGGCGCCCAAGGGGCCGATGATCGCGGCGATGGCCTCGGCGGACACGCCGCCGGGGCGCAAGAGCGCGGGGACGGGGCCCGAGAGATCGACGATGCTGCTCTCCACACCGACGACGGCGGGGCCGCCATCCAACACAAACACCCCGGGCAGCTCCTCGCGGACGTGCTCGGCGGTGGTGGGGCTCACCCGGCCAAAACGGTTGGCCGAGGGCGCGGCGAGGGGGCGCCCGAAGGCCCACAGGAGCGCCTGGGCGACGGGGTGGGCGGGCACACGCAGGGCGACGGTCTCGCGGCCGCCGGTGACCTCGTCCGGCACGCCGGGCTTGCGGCGCAGCACGATCGTGAGCGGGCCGGGCCAGAGGGCGGCGGCGAGGGCCTCGGCGCGGGGGTCGGGCTCGGCGTACCGCGGCAGCCACGCGGCGTCGCCGAGGTGCAGGATGAGCGGGTGATCCACGGGGCGGCCCTTCGCGGCGAAGATCTGGCGCAGGGCGAAGGGGTTGAGGCCGTCGGCGGCGAGGCCGTAGACCGTCTCGGTGGGCAAACCGACGAGCTGACCGGCCTGGAGCAGCATCAGGGCGCGAGACATCGCGGCGGGTTCGGGCAGGGTGGGGGACATGGGGCAGGCTTAACGTGGGCGGGGCGCGCCCGGCGAATGCAACCGGCGCGGATCCGTGGCATCCTGCGGGCCGCGCGCCGCCCCTGCGCCGAGAGGAGGACTGAGAGCATGACGACCACCGCCCGCCGAATCGCCCAGGCCCTCGCCGCGCGTGGGGTTCGCCACGCCTTCGGCATGCCCGGCGGGGAGACGCTCCCGTTGTTGCAGGCCCTGGATGAGGAGGGCATCCGCTTCATCTTGATCCGCCACGAGGGCAGCGCCGGGTTCGCCGCCGCCGCCGCGGCCCAGCTCAGCGGGGCGCCGGGCGTGTGTGTCTCCACCCTGGGCCCCGGCGCCACGAACCTCACCACGCCCCTGGCCGGGGCCCTGCTCGACCGGGACGCCGTCGTGGCCGTGACCGGCGAGGGCCCGCGCGGCCTGCGCAACGTCTACACCCACCAGGTCCTCGATCAGACCGCGCTGCTGCGCCACGCCGTCAAACACGCCGTCACCCTCACCGCTGAAGAGGCGTGGCGAGAGGTGCCCCTGGCCCTGCGACACCTAAACGCCGGGCGGCCGGGGCCCGTGCTGTTGGCGCTGCCTCAAGACGTGTCCGTCGCCGAGCAGCCCCGGCGCTTCGTGGACCACTTTGAGCCCGCCCCGACCTCGCCCGCCCCCGAGGCCGTCGCCGCCGCCGTCGCCACCCTTCGGCGCGCGCGGCGACCGTGGGTGCTCGTGGGCTTGGGCGGGATGTCCGAGGCCGTCGCCGCGCCCCTGCGTGTGGTGGTCGAGGCGCTGGGCGCGCCGACCTTGACCACCTACAAAGCCAAAGGGGCGCTGCCGTCGTCGCATCCCCTCAGCGTCGGGGCATTTGGGCTCTCCAGCACCGCCGACGCCGTGTGGCAGCGCGCGCTCGCCGAGGCGGATCTCATCCTCGCCGTGGGCTTGGACCCCGTCGAGCTGCGCCCGCAGTGGTTGCCGGGCTGGGACGCCTCTGTCCCCGTGGTCACCGTAGACCAAGCGCCGCCGCTTGACCTCGTTCACCCGCTCAGCCACTGCCTCGTCGGTGACGTGCCCCGGGCCTTGGAGGCCCTCGCCGCCGCGCTGACCCCAGACGCCCCGCCGCCTTGGCCCACAGAGACCGTCGCCCGCTGGCGGCAGGCCCACGACGCCTTGTTTGAGGAGGACGGCGACAGTTTGGGCCCCGCGGCGGCGGTTCGTGCGATGCAGGCCGGGCTGCCCCAAGACTGTGTCGTCACCCTCGACGTCGGCGCGCACCGCATCACCGCGGCCCAGCTCTGGCGCTGTGAGGCGCCCAACCGGCTCTTGCAGTCAGAACGGTCTGTGCAGCATGGGCTATGGCCTGCCCGCGGCCATCGCCGCCAAGCTCACCCGCCCCGAGGCCACGGTGGCGGCGCTCATCGGCGACGGCGGGCTGTGGATGACCTTGGGAGAGCTGGGCACGGCGGCGGAGCTAGGGCTTGACCTCGTGATCGTCTATTTCTCCGATCAGAGCCTCGCGCTCATCGAGGAGAAGCAGCGGCGAATGCGCCTGCCGCGCCTGGGCGTGAGCTTCCAGAACCCCGAGGTGACGTCGTTGGCCCGGGCGTTCGGCGCTGAAGGCCGCCGGGTCACCGAGGCTGGGGCCTTGACCGCCGAGGTCGCCGCCGCCGTCGCTCGGGGTGGGCTCAGCGTGATCGAGGCCGTGATTGACCCGCGCCACTACGCGCGGCAGGTCTGAGGGCCCCGGCGGATGCTGTTTAACAGCAAGGTCTTCCTCTTGTTTGTGGTGGGGTTCTTCCCGCTGTTTTACGCCGTGAACGATCGGGCGCGGCCGTGGCTGTTGTTGGTCGCGAGCTACGTCTTTTATGGCTTCTGGGATCCTTCAGTCTGTGTGTTGATCTTCCTCTCGACGCTGTTGGACTTTGTGTGTGGTCACCAGATCGCCTCGACTGAGAACGACACCGCGCGGCGGCGCTGGCTGGGCTTGTCGCTGCTGGGCAACTTAGGCGCCTTGGGCTTCTTCAAGTACCACGACTTTTTTGTGGGAGAGATGGCGTACTTGCTGAGCGGCTTAGGCTTCCACGTCACCGCCGAGGACTACCTGCTGCGCCTGATGTTGCCCGCGGGCATCAGCTTCTACACGTTTCAGACGATGTCGTACACCATCGACATCTACCGCCGCGTTCATGCCCCCGAGCCGAGCCTCTTACGTTTCGCGGTGTATGTGGCGTATTTTCCGCAGCTCGTCGCCGGGCCCGTCGAGCGCGCTGAGCACCTGCTGCCCCAGCTCGCGCGACCCTTCACGCTCACCCGGGCCTTGGTGATGGAGGGCGCGTTCCTCATCCTCTTGGGATTTGTGAAGAAGGTCGTCATCGCCGACCGCCTCGCCCGCGACATCGCCCCGGCCTTTGAGAAACACGCCACGGATGGCGCCTTGGCCGCGGCGAACATGCTCCTGTTCACCACCCAGATCTACGTCGACTTCTCCAGCTACAGCGACATCGCCATCGGCCTCGGCCTCTTGATGGGCGTGCGCATCTGCTCCAACTTTGACCTGCCGTTTGTGGTGCCGTCGATCCCCGAGCGTTGGCGCCGCTGGCACCTCTCGATGAGCCGCTGGTTTCGGGACTACATCTTCATCCCGCTGGGCGGCAGCCGCCGAGGCTTCTGGCGCACCCAGGTGAACATCCTCATCGTGATGTTCCTGAGCGGCCTGTGGCACGGCGCGAGCAACAACTTCGTGATGTGGGGTGTGCTCAACGGCCTGACGATGGTGGGGCACGCCCTGGTGAAGCCGGGCCTCGACCGTGTGTCAGGCGTGATGGCGCAGGCGAACTTCACCCGCGTGCTCTACTTTTACCTCTGCTGCTGGGTGACGTACTGCACCATCGCCAGCATCAACATCTTCTTTCGCACCCCCGACTGGGACACGGCGCTCTCGTTCTGGCGGGCGATCTATGGGAGCGGGCTTGAGCCGTATCTGAGCCGCCTGCCGCGCCTGCACAAGCTCCCCGAGCCGATCCTGCACGGCGCGGCGCTCACGCTGCTGGTGTTTGTGCTGCATGAGGCCGAGCGTTATCTGGGCGTACAGCGGTGGATACTGCAGCGCCCCGGCGCCTGGGCGGTCTTCTGTGTGGTGAGCTTGTGGCTCATCATCACCTTCGGCATCTCGGGGCCGATGTTCATCTACTTCCAGTTCTGAGGTGACCGTGAACGAACAAGACCCGCAGCGCGCGCAGACCGAGGCCGAGACCCGCGACGCCGCGCGTTTTGCGCTGGGCCTCATGGCGCTGGCGGCCTTGTTCTTTGGGGTGTTGAGCCTGGGATACGGCCTACGCGCGCCCTTCGTCGAGCTTGGCCGCGAGGGCACGGTGAGCTGGATGTTCTGGAAGCTCGACACCTTAGACACCGCGGCGCTTCGGGCCCACCCGGGCGGGCGGGTGATGTGGCTGGTGGGCAGCTCTGTGATCCGCGAGTCGTTTGACGAGGCGCTCGTGAACCAGGGCCTCGCCGAGCGAGGCAGCGTGTGGCGGGTGCAGAAGTTCGGGTTTAACCGCGGCGCCGCGGGCCTCGCCGCCGGGCTCGTCGCCGAGCTGCCGATTGAGCCCGGGGACACGGTCGTACACAACGTCTCCGTCGGCAACCTTCGCGCCGACTGGCTCAGCTTCGCCAACATCCCTGAGGAGCGACTGGTGAGCCTGCTCACCGCTGGGGAGCTCCTCGGGCTCAAGGAGCTGAGCGCGCAGGAGAAGCTCAGCGCGCTATTGATGATCCCCGAGGGGTACTGGCGGTTTCGGAATGAGCACATGAACGGCCTCACCCGACTGTTCGCCTGGCCCATCTGGGGCGGAGCGTTTCCAACCCCCAAGACGAAGAGCTACAACCTCACCTTCCGCACCCTGGAGCGTGAGCGCAAGAGCCCCCGCAGCTTCGCCGACCCCACGGCCTATCGACTGTATCAAGACATAGAGCGCACGGATCTCTCCCCGGAGCAGATCAACACCGCGGCTTGGTCCGGATGCGCCGTCTGTGTGAGGCCCGGGGCGCGGCGCTGCTGCTCATCGACGTGCCGCCCACGCGCCTGTTTCAGTCCCAGCTCATGTCCGCCGAGCTGCGCGCGGTCTGGGATGTCTGGCGTGAGGAGCAGGGCGTTCATTATTTCCCGCAGATCCCTGAGGACGACTACTTCGACCTCATCCACCCCAACTTTCGGGGCCGCGCGGCCCTGACCCCGGCGCTCGTGGACTGGATCTTGGACCCCCAGCGCGGCGCGCCGACGCCTTTGGGCGACTGGACCCCGCCGACCCACACGCCGGGCGCCGAGGCCGACCTGGGCTTGGATCTCGAAGCTGAAGAGGAGCCTGAGTGAAGCCGCGCGACCCGATCCCGGCTGTGGCATCTTGTGCGAGCGTCGAGGTGTGCCGATGAAGGACCTGTTCGAACGATGTCCCGAGCTCCTCGCGGAGACGGCCCCGCCGCTCACGGCGATCCTGAGCGCGCTGCGTGAGGTGCGCCCCTGTGAGCTTGAGCTCGCCGCGTCGCTGCGCCCCGATCCAGGCCGCCCTTATGGTCGCCGCGTGTTCTTGGGCACCCCGGCGGTGGAGGGCATGTTGGCCACCTGGACGCCGGGGGCGAGCTGCGCCCCCCACGACCACGGCGGCTCGTCGGGCGGTGTGCGGGTGCTGCGGGGCGTGGCGACGCACCGGATCTACCGGGTGATCGACGGCGCGCTGCGCCTGATCGCCGAGGAGCGCGCCGCCGCCGGAGACGTGCTGGCGTTCGGCGCCGGGCTCATTCACAGCATGGGCGACGGCGGCGGAGACGCCTCGTTGGTGACCCTGCACCTCTACGCCGGGCCCATCCCCCACATGGTCGTCTATGACCTCACGCGCGGCGAGACCCTGAAGGTAGACGGCGGCTGCGGCGCCTGGGTGCCCGATGACCCGGCGCAGATCCTCGGTCGCTGGGCGGGGTTTGTCTCACCCTGCAGCGTCTTGGCCTCAGCCCCTCGGCTCGGCCTCGACGGCGAGGCCTAGCTCCATCAGGCGTTTGGCGAGGACCGGCAGGTCCGACCGCCGCACGAGGCGCTGCTCGGGGGTGACGGCGCGCTCCAGGAGCGGCCCGGCGAGCTCATCACGGCACAGGGCCTCGGCCACGCGGGCCGGCAGGTGGATCAGCAGGGCGTCCTCCAGACGGCAGGGCGGCAGGCCGTTCACCGCGAGCACGGCGGTCTCTAAGGCGCCGGGCAGGGTGGGGGAGACGTGTAAGCGGCGCAGCGTCTCTAAGAGCGCCTCGGGCTCGCGGGTGCGTTTGGGCGCGAGGCGGTAACGCAGACCGCCGCCTTCGCTCTTGGGCAGCGGCTCACCCACCCGGGCCAAGGCCGCGCGTACGGTGAGCGCGTCCTCGCCGCTTGAGACCCAGAGCTGATTGTTCACCATGGAGAACCGCGCCGGGGGCGGCTCTTGGCCGCCGTAGTCGATCACCCGGGCCTCTTTGGTCTCGGCCTTCACCACGGTGAGCTGGCCGTTCTCCTCCAAGACGTTCACCCCGGTGAACAGCGTGATGCGCTCGGCGCTGCGGGCCCAGCCTTGCAGCGTCTGTTTGACCGACCACGGCATGCCGACGCGGCTGCGCTCGGTGAGGAACTCCAGGGTGTCGGTGTGACCGGCGGCGAGGTCGGCGGCGACGCCCTCCTGGGTGATGCGGTGCATGTGGACGCGGTCGCCGCCGGTGTAGGGCGCGAGGCGGCACAGGCGACCGTATTGATCGAGGGGCAGCTCCCCCACGCCGACGAGCACGGCGAGATCCGGGGTCAACATGAAGCCCGGCGTGAGGCGGCGGGGCTCCCCTGCGCGGCGCAGCTCGACCACCCCGGCGGCGTCTCGGGTGGCCTCGATGATCCCCAGCCGGTGCAGGGCGTCGGCGGCGAGGCGCAGGCGCGGGGCCTCGACCCGGCTCCAGCCCGTGAGGTCAAACCGGGTGCCGGGGTGCTCGGCGTAGCCGCCGGAGGGATCCGGCGAGCACAACACCTGCCGAGCGTGCTGGCTGAGCAGGGTGAGGGTAGGCTCCAAACACAACCAGCGATCGTCGATGAGGCTGAGCAGGGCGCGGGCGGCGGGGGCGAGCTCGGGCTCTAGCACGGCGACGGGATCGACCAGGGCCCGGGCCCGGGACTCGGGGAAACCGTAAAGCCTGCCCACGGCGGGCCGCGCGAGGCCCACGGCCCGGGCGTAGCTCAAGGCGAGCTCCCAGCGCAGCTCGTCGTCACCCAAGGCCCCGAGCACCCGGCGGCGCACGTCTTTGCGGGCGTTGCCGTCGCGGTTGAGGCCCAGCGGGCTGGCCTCTAAGGCGGCGGCGACGACGACGGCGTCCCAGCGGGCGTCGGCGGGCGGGGACTGCGGCGTAGGCGCCTCGGCGGGCCGGGGCAGGCGCTCCTCCAAGGGCGTGCGGCGCTTGAGGCCGGGGTTCACCCGGCAGGCGGCGGCGTAGTGGCGGGGGTCGATGGTGGCGCCGACGCCCGGGGCCGTGTGGGGCAGGATGAACCCGCCGCGCCACAAGGCCTCGCCTTGGGCCTCGACGAGGGGGCGCAGGCGCTGATCGACGGCGCCAGAGGTGTCCCCGGTGAGCAGGAGCAGGTCGAGCAGGTCGCGGGCCACGTCGTCTAGGCCCGGCGCGGCGGCGCAGACCAGCGCTGGATCGCCGATGGCCTCCGGGCGCAGCGTCATTCGGGCCAAGAAGGCCGAGTCATAGGCGCGGACGAGGCGCTGGATGGACTTGTCAGACACGCGAGTCGCCCCCGAGATGCTATGCGCCGGACTTCGCGGCGGTCCACTCACCCTTGGCCGAGCAGTCGATGTTTCCGTCGAGGTCGAGATCAACACCGATGAAGGCGTGGCCCTCGATGTAGGTGCGATCCCGGTACACGTCATCGTAGGTGAGGCCACCCACGGCGATGTGCATGTTGCCCTCGGCGGACTCATGCACGCCGGAGAAGGTGGCCCCGCCGGTTGGGGCCACGAGGCCGAAGAAGCGCTCGCCGCTGTCCTCATCAAAGACGAGGTAGAGCTGGTCGGGCACGCGGCCTTTGATCTCCATCGCGCCGTGCACCACGGTGTCGGAGCCTTTGGAGAGCCCGGCCAGGCCGCAGGACTCCTCAAACTGTTTGGCGCCCATGGTGGCCGTCCACGAGCCCAAGATGTTGGGCACGTTGCCCGTGTCGCCGCCGTCGCCGTCGACGTCGCCGCACTCGTCGGGGATCTCCGCGACGCTGTCGTCCCCGGCGCGGCGATCGGCGCAGGCGAGGAGGCTCGGCGCCAACAGCGCGGCGGCGAAGGTGAGGCGGGCGGGCGTGGGGCTCATGGGCTCGGCTCCTGGCGGGGCGCGGGCACAAAACGCAGCTCGACGCGGCGGTTTTGTTCACGACCCTCGGGGGTGGAGTTGTCGGCGATGGGCGAGAAGCCGCCTTGACCGGCGATGGTGAGGCGCTCCGGGGGCACGCCGTAGGTCTCGGAGAGCGCCCGCGCCAAGGCCGCGGCGCGGGCGGCGGAGAGCTCCCACACGCTGGGGAACCCTTTGCCTTGGCTGCCCGGGGGCAGCTTGTCGTCGGTGTGGGAGACGATCAGCAGGTTGAACTCAGGGTGCAGGCTCAGCGACGTCGCGACCAGATCGAGGGTGCGCGCCGAGTCGGGGTGCAGCTTCACGCCGCCGTCCAAAAACAGCGCGCGGCTCGGCGCGAGGAGCACGACGACGGCGCCTTCGCGGGTGACGGACAGCTCGGTGTCGGAGAAGAGCTGGTGAAGCTCGGCGTAGAGCGTCGGGGCGGCGGTGTCCGTGGCGCAGGTCTTGAGGCGCTCGGTGAGCAGCTCGTTCTGCACCTTGAGCGCCAACACCTCCCGATCGAGGGCGCTGACCAGGGCGCGCTGCTCGCTCAAGCCCGCGCAGGCCCCGAGCGCGAGGGGCGCTAGGGCGAGAAGCGACGGCAGCGACGGCAGAGCAGGGCGCATCTTGTGGAGCATAGCGGATTCGGGGCCGGTTGGTCACCCCGTCGCCGTCATCCTCCCCCTCGTTATCCGTTGAGCCCGCCCGGCGCCCGGGCCTCGGGCAGGGGCAAGGCGTTGGAGTCGAGCCCCCACTCATCGGCGCCGCCACCTTTGCCTCCTTGGCGCGCGCGACCCGCGCCGCGCACCTTCAGAAACCGCTCACACCAGCGGCGCAACGACTCGGGGAAGCGCGGCCGCCAGCCTTTGCCCACGCGCTCAACCGCCATCAGCATCCAGTGCATGTGCAGCGGGTGGCGCTCCACGGGCTCCCCGGCGTAGGGCCCGCTGGTGAAACACAAGACCCCGTCTTTTCCGCGCCCGATCACCCCGTTCGGCGGGGGCTCCCCCAAGGCGTCCGCCCAGTCCAACAGCCCGTGGAGGTCCGTCGGCGCGTGCTCCCGGCGGGTCATCTCCACAAAACAGCGGCCGCAGGCCTCAGCGTCGTTCGTGGCGCGGTGGGCGCCCTCTAAGGTGACGCCCAGGCGCTTCGCGAGGTCGCCGAGCTTGTGGGATTGCGCTTGGGGGAACACCTTCATCGACAGATCGACGGTGTCGATCTCGGCGAGGGGATCCGGCCAGGCGCGGCCCAGGCGGCGCAGCTCTTCAGCGATGAAGCCGCGGTCGAAGGGGAAGTTGTGCGCGATGCAGATCGCCCCGGCGAGCAGGCCCACGAGCTCCGCCGCGCGCTTCTCAAACGGCGGCTGGCCCGAGACCGCGTCGTCGGTGATGCCCGTGAGCTGCACGACCTTGGGGGGGATCGGGATGCCGGGGTTGATCAGCCAGTCATGGGCCCGCACGTCACGCACCTGGCCCTCAGCCGTCAAGAACAGCTCGACGGCGGCGAACTCCATCACCCGGTCGCCGTCGTAGGGGTTGAGCCCGGTGGTCTCGGTGTCGAAGGCCACGATGCGCAGAGATCGCCAGTCCATGAGTCCGGCCTCGGGAGGGCAGACGGGGTAACCTCTGGGGCCATGCCCCGCGAACCCGCCGCCGACCGCACCCACCACCACGCCGCGCTTGAGGCCCTCGCCGCCTCTCTGCAGGCCGCCTCCGCCGCGCGCCCGCCCGGCGGCCCGCCCATGGCCGAGCGGGTGGACGCGCTCTTGGCCGAGATCGGCGATCCCTGGGCCAGCGTCGTGGTGAAGGTCGGCGGCACGAACGGCAAAGGCAGCGTCGTGGCGATGCTGCGGGCTTGCTGCCAGCGCGCGGATCTCGCCGTGGCCACCTTCACCGGGCCGCACCTGAGCCGCCTCACCGAGCGGATCACCCTGGATGGCGCTGAGGTCGGCCCCGAGCCGCTGCGCCGGGCGCTCTTGGAGGCCCAGGCCGCCGGGGAGGCCGTCGTGGCGCGGCTGGGCCCCGGCGCGCGCCCGAGCTTCTTTGAGCTGCTCTTGGGCGCGGCGGTGATCCTCGCCCGGGCCTGGGGGGCCGAGGCGCTCCTCGTCGAGGCCGGCATCGGCGGGCGAGGCGACGCCACCTCCCGGCTCTCGGCCCAGGCCGTGGCCCTGGTGAGCGTGGGGGAGGATCACCTCGACAAGCTCGGCCCGACGCTCACCCAGGTCGCCGCCGAGAAGGCGGGCCTGGCGCGGCCAGGGGAGGCGCTGATCGTGGGGCCGGGGGTGCCGCCGGAGCTGCTCACCGTGGTTCACGCCGCCGCGGAGCCGGGGGTGCGGGTGACGCAGGGGTGGGTTCGGCCCCGCGGGGGCGGCCGCGCGTGCGGGGGCCCGGGCGAACGGCCACGAGGCACAGAGTTATGCACACGGGGTTGGTGGTAAGGTGGGCCATCGCCGCGCAGGTCATCGCGGGAGACCCCAGGCGCCGATACGAAGGGGGACACCCAAGCACGCCCCCGCTCTCCCCTCCGCTCAAACTTCCACCGGCTCCTCTGTGTTCCTCCCTCTGTGTACTCTGTGCCTCTGTGGTTCGTTTCCTGGCGCTTCGAGTCGCCCCGACGCTCCTTCGCCGGTGAGCCCCTCGAAGAAGGCTCCACGATGGCACGACCGCATCCACGCGCTCCCCAACCCGAAGAATCGGCCGAGCCAGAGGCCAGTGGAGAGTGGGGAGACTGCGCCGCTGGTGGCATCAGGCGCCCCCTTCGCCACGGTGGCGCTGCCCGGCTTGGGCCCCGCGCGCCTGTCCCTCGCTGGGGCGCACCAGGCCGAGAACGCCGCCGTGGTCGCCGCGATCTGGGCCGAGCTTCACCGCCAGGGCCTCGTCCCCCTCGACGCGCTGCTCGGCGTCACCGAGGCCCGCTGGCCTGGCCGTCTGGAGCTTGTGCCCGGGGCCCCGGCGTGGCTCTTGGACGGCGCGCACAACCCGCCGGGCGTGGCCGCCTTGGCCCAGGCGCTCCCGGCGTACTGTACGGAGTCCGACCGGGCGCTGCTGGTCGGCGTGAGCGGCGGTCACGAGGCGGCGCTCTTGGCCTTGGCGGCCATCCCCGGCGAGCTGCACCTCGTCGGCGGCTTCTACCGCGCCGCGCCTGTGGAGACGCAGCTGGCCCTGCTCCCGCCCGGTCGTGTGACGGCGCGCTGGCCCGACGTGCCCACGGCCCTGGCCGCGCTCTCCACCCGGCGCGACAAGGCGCTCATCGTGGTGGCGGGATCCTTGTTTCTGGTGGGCGCGGCCCGGGAGGTCTTGGCGCCATGACGCCTGTGGAGCGGCTGTTTGAGGGTGACAAACACGGCGCGGGCCCGGGCCTGCACCGGATGAGCGCGCTTCTGGCGCACCCCGAGCTGTCTGTGCTGAGCACGATCCCCACGGCGCGGGTGACGGGATCCAACGGCAAAGGCTCCACCTGCGCCTTCCTCTCGGAGATCCTGCGCGCCTCGGGCCGGTCTGTGGCGCGCTTTACGTCGCCGCACATGAACGATCCGCGGGAGCGTTTTTGGCGGGACGGCGCCGACATCTCCGCCGAGGCCCTGGCCGAGATCGCCGCCTGGACCCACGAGCAGGTGACTCTGTACGAGGCGCGCTTCCCCGGCGACCGTGTGGGCGCCTTTGAGCGGCAGGTGCTCAGCTTCGCCCGCTGGGTGGCCCTCGATCCCCCCGACGCCGTCGTGCTGGAGGTCGGCATCGGCGGGCGATTAGACAGCACCCGGGCTTGGCCCTGCGGGCTCGCCGGGCTCACCTCGGTGGACTTAGAGCACACGGCGCTGTTGGGGCCGACACGTCTGGACATCGCCTTAGAGAAGGCCCAGGCGGCGCCGTCTGGCGGCGTGCTGCTGCTCGGCGCCTTGCCCGGGGAGCTTCAGCGTCGGGTGATCGGCGCCTGTGAGGTGTGGGGAATTCACGCGGAGCCTGTGACGGAGAGCGCCGTGGTGCGTGAGGCGCGTCTGGACGGGGATCAGATGACCGCTTGGCTCTCCTTGCCCCAGCACGGCCATAGACCTCGGGCCCCTGCGTCTGGGGCTCTTGGGGCTTCATCAGGCGGAGAACGCGGCGATGGCGACGGCCTTGGCGCTGCGACTGTGTGGGGTTCGCGGTGAGGAGGCGGCCCGGCGGTTTGAGCCCGCGCTGCGGTCGGGCCTCGCCGCGGCGTGTTGGCCGGCGCGGCTGGAGCGTGTGGCGGAGGATCCGCCGACGTACCTCGACGCCGCGCACACCCCCGACGCCGCCCGGCGCCTCGCGGAGAGCCTGCCAGGGCTGCTCCAAGGGCGGGCGCTGGTGCTGGTGGCGGCGTGCTCGGCGGACAAAGACGCGGCGGCGGTGCTCTCGCCCCTCGTGGGGTTGGCCGAGCTTGTGATCACCACCCGGTCGGCGCGGGGGCAGGGCGCGGAGGCGCTGCGGGGGCTCGTGGTGGGGCTTGGGCGCGAAGGAGGCGCGGGCGGTGGAGCCCGTGGGCGCGGCGTTGGCGGCGGCGCGGGAGGTGGCGCGGGGGTGCGGCGGCGTGGTGGTGCTGGCGGGGAGCTTGTTCGCGGCGGGGGAGGGGAGGGTTGCCCGCTCAGGGGGTGAAGGGGCGGACTGGAGGAAGGTGACGAGGGCTTGGGAGGTGGGGCCTTGGAAGGCGTCGGGGGGAGGCCCAATTGTCTCTTGTCTCGATCAATCGCCACGGAGAGTGGGTCGCCAGGAAAGTAGGGCTGCCCGGCGATGGTCATCTGGGCCTTAAGGCGCTCGGATCGTTTGGTGTATGCGGCTGCGTCTGGTGGACAGTGGTTGTTGAGGAGGTCGTCGGCGGCGGTCCAAGCGCCGGGCCATCGTTTGGCGACCTCGGGGGCGAGCACGGCCTCCAGGGTGCCATTGCCGTGGTCATCGGCGAAGATGAACAGCCCTACGGGCACGTCGCCGTGGCGAATCCAGCCGCCATGGCTCAGCCTGTCGACGTCCGAGAACGTGCCTCCGTAGTCGTCGCGGAAGGTCTGCTCACGCGCGGCGATAGACGTGTCGGCATCGAAGACGAAGGCGACGGCGTACTCGGTCACCACGAACATGCCGTAGCTGTTGGAGAGCGTCGCGCTAAGATTGGACAACAGCTCAACGATCTTCGTCTTCGCGGAATCCGTGCCACAGCGCACAAGAGCACGAGCTGGTCGCGCGAGGCGTCGCGGAGGGCGCAGATAAACGCCGGAGCAGGCGCATGAGCGGCTTGGCTCAAACGCTCTCCGCCTAGCGCCCTTGTTGAGTAGTGCTGCACAATCAGGGACACACCCCGGCCTGGGGCGTTGGGGTGCCTGGGAGTCTGCAACGCTCCAAAAGGCGACGGGAGCTTGTCAATGGGATCATTGATGAACTCCAGCCCAGCGACGGCACCTAGGCTTCGACGAACAAACACGATGTCATGGTTGCCTTCACAGAAGATGAGCAAGGCTTTCATTTTGACCACCGAATGTCGAGATCAACGGCTCTGACGGCCTGGATAAGGCTTGATCCCTGATGTCGTCTCGCCAGGGTCGTCTCGCCGTCCCGCTCCAGACGATACGCCACCACGTCCTCGATGCGGTATTCGTTGAACAAGAAGGCGTCCACCGTCTCTTTGCTGTGGGTGGTGATGAAGACCTGGACGTTGAACTCGACGGCTAGCTGTTGGATGAGCTTAGTGAAGTCGATCAGGAGGCTCGTGTGGAGCGCGTTCTCCAACTCATCGATGAGCAGCACGCCGCCCTCCGCGCCCCCGAAGAGCAGTCCGATCTGGAACGCCCGCTGCAGCCCGTCGCCGAAGGACGACAGATCCGGCGAAGGCACACGCTGGGCGTGGGTCACAGTGAAGCGGTGATCACGGACCAGCTCAACGCTCTTGAGGTCGACATCTAAAAAGTCGCGCAAGAACTGGAGCACCCGATCCTTGATACCCAGCTTGACGGCCTGCTCGTTCGCGCTGGAGCGTCGTTGGGTCCGACGCAGAGAACGGCGAGTGGAACAGTGTCGGGCAGATCCAGCGCTGCTCCCCGACGAGGGTCGTGCGCGGCGCGGTGCCAACCACCAGATCGCTCGTGGAGCGCTGGTGCTTGTTGCCAAACTTAGCCTCGATCTCAAGCACCCCCAAGAAGCCCGCGCGGTTGGTCTCTGGGTCGTCAGGGTCGTCTGTGACGCTCAGGTGAACGGAGACCTCGTCCTGCGGAGGGTCACCAAATCGGCCTGAGATCATCGCTGGACAAGGCAGTTCGGGCTTGAGCCACTCCATGTCGGTGAGAACGTCCCAGCGGGCGCGGCGCCGTAGTGTCTCAAACAACCCACGGGGATCGGACTGGTGGATGAGTAAGCTCACCGCTTCCAAGAAGCTCGTTTTGCCAGCGTTGTTGTTGCCGACAATGAGGTTGATACGCCCCGGTTGCTCAAGCACCAAGTTCTTGAGCCCCGGTGCGCGCTCGATGTGGAGCGATGTGAGGTGTTTGCGGCTCACCTCGGTGTACGCGGGCCACGGAGCCGTGAGCTGTTGTGGCGCCTCTCCGCCTCTCCGCTTGGCTAGCAAGCCCTGGAGCACAAGGATCTGCTCTTGGACCTCATCAGACTGACGGGCGTTTAGCTTTGTAGACAGCCGCTTTACGTTCGTTACCCCATACCGTAGCGTCGCCACAGCATCGTTGCCCGCGTTAATCAACAAGAGCTCGCTCACGAGCGACGCGGAGGAGAGGCTGCGCGTCCGATTCAGCGCAGAGACCGCTGCGGAGTCCAGAATGATCTTCGCAAGATCCCGAATCTGCCCACCTGTTGTAATCGCAGGATCAAGCGTTCGGGAGTTGCCGACCGATTGTGGATCTTCGTCGTCATCCTCATCACTGGCCTGCTCTCTGGAGATCCACGAGAAGAGCTGGCTCAAATGCTCTGTGTTCGTTGCGCGCTCTGCCCAGTCTTCCCATCCAAGCCAGGTACGAATGTCCGGCGCCTTGAGCACCTCACGAAGAATGTTGAACTGCTCGGAGCGAAACTGCTCGCCGTAGTCGCTCTTTTGGTAAGCCTCACAGAGCGCGAGCGTGCGCACGCTGAGGTTGAACTCGCGCCGTGAGACACCGAGCATCGCGCAGATCTTGTTTGGGTCTTGCTTGTGCTCGTCACGCAGGCTGCGCATCAGCTTGGCTTGGTTGATCGGAGGCCATTGACGTTTTCCGCTAATGTGATGCAGCCCCATGATGATCATGTGGTGCATCTTGTCCTGCTCCTCGTAAATCACGCACGGGATCGCCTCAAAGAGCGCCGGGCTCAGCTTGCCGAGCTGACCCGTCGAGCCCTCATACTGAGCCTGCATGTGCTTGAGGGTGCTGACCCGACGGTTGCCCTCGACGACGAGGTATCGATCACCGGACGCCCGCCGAACATGAATCGGCTCCACATCCAGCCAGCCATTCTCTTTGAAGCTCTCAATGTTGGTTGGCTGACGTTCTCAGCCCTGTGGCCAAGGATGAAAGCGCGGGTGCGGCGCTGCACATCCTCATTAAACTGGTCGGCCTCTTTGACGTCTACATAGTCCACGTGATCAATGAAGCGGAAGTTGTTTGGATCTAAGTAGAGGCTCTTGAGCGGCAGCAGCAGACGCTCCGCCCTTTCAGCAGCGGGCGGGGTGAGTGTTGGGGGGCGTGGGTCGTCGCTCATTCGTAGCTCCTCATCCGCCGAACCTTAACACACCCGCCGCCCCCCGCGCCCCTCACTCCCCCTTGGGCTTCGTGTAGAAGAAGCTCTTCACCAGGGCGGGCTGCTTGGGGTACAGCAGCGTGAGCCGGGGCTCAGCCTCGTCTAAGTGGTCGCAGGCCTGCTCGAAGGTGACGCGCAGGCGGGCCTTGGCCTCGTTCTCGGCGGCGTAGAGGGCCTCGCGGTGGGCGCGGGCGGTCTCCAGCGCCGTGAGGCCGTTGTGGAGATCGGCGGTGGGCACGGCGGCGAAGTCGGGCTCGGCGGCGATGGCGGCCAAGGCGCTGTGCAGAAAGCGGTTTTGTTCCTCGCCGTGGCCGCGCTTGATGGCGTCGGAGGGGTTCTGGGGGAACACCCGGCGGTAGCGGGGATCTTGGCGGTCGCGCGCCGCGATCACCCCGCCAAGCTGAGCCCCCCCTACTGCACCCCCCCCCACCCCTCCGCCGCCGGCGCCACAGGCGGCGGCGCCGCCGTCCCACGCCACCCCCAGAGCTGGTCAAACAACGCCGCCATCGCCGTGATCGACCCATACTCCCCACCCACGCCGACCTCCAAGATCGGCCCCACAGGCTCCCCGGGCCCGGCCACGCGGTTCCGCAGCGTCACCTGGGCCTCGCCCGTCCCGGCCTGCCCGCCTTGCTCCGCCCCAGGCCACACCATCCAGGCCTCTAAGTACGAACGATCGGCGAGGTTCTGCACCTCGGCCACGCTCAGCGAGACGTTCCGGTCTAGGGTCTTGCCCTCACGCTCCAACGTCGCGATGAGCGACAGGGTGGTGATCACGTCCCCGGCCAGCTCAACGCTCACGCCGGTCATGGCCAGCTCGTGCAGGCCGAGCTTTCGTAGGCCTTGGGTCACCACACGGTCCCCCTCGGGGCTCCACAACAGCGTGAACTGCTCATAGAGCATGATCTCGGCGCCCAAGGCGTCGATGCGCAGGGCCGACCAGGCCTCGCGGCTGTAGACCTCGCCCGTGGCCACGTCTTCAGGCACGCCGCCGACGGCCTCGGCGAAGGTGAGCGCCGCGCGGTTCGCCCGCTGGTTCTTCGCCTGGGCGTCGCCCAGGGGGTCGATGGCGATGGAGAAGACGACCACCTCGGGCGAGCCGGCGAGCACGGCGCGGTCGGCCTCGGTCAAGGTCTCGCCGTACTCACCCAAGGCCGACGGATCCCAGCGGCCCCAGGCATCCGCCGGGAGAACTTGCAGGCTGGCCACCGGGCGGGTGGCGGCGCGGCGGGGGAGGCGCCGGACCATCTTGAACTGATCGTCTAAGGCGGCGCGCAGGGCGTCTACGTCGGCGTCCGGGCACTCGGCGGGGCACCAGATCGCCACCGTGGCTCGGGCGTCGGGGACCACGACGGGCGGGGCGTTCTGCGTGCTGAGGGTCAGAAGCGCGGAGAGCAGAGACATCGGGGCTCCAGGTCGGACACGACAAGATAGCTCGCCAACACCCGGTTATGGGGGCGGTGACGCGGCCAAAGCGGCCACCCCGGAGCGACCATGTTCAGCGACCTGCTGTCCCCCGTAGAGCTTGAGGCCGACATCTTGGCCTTCTGGCGCGAGAACGACATCTTCGAGGAGGGCCTGCGCATCAGCCGAGGCCGCCCGGAGTGGATCTTCTACGAGGGCCCGCCCACGGCGAACGGCCTGCCGCACAACGGCCATGTGCTCACCCGGGTCATCAAGGATCTTTTCCCGCGCTACAAGACGATGCGGGGCTTTCATGTGCGGCGCAAGGCGGGCTGGGACACCCATGGCCTGCCGGTGGAGGTCGAGGTCGAGAAGACGCTGGGCATCCACGGCCGCGAGGCCATCGAGGCCTACGGGCTTGAGCCCTTCGCCCGCAAATGTGTCGAGTCGGTGTTCACCTACACGAAGGAGTGGGAGGAGCTCACCGAGCGCATCGGGTTCTGGATCAACCTCGAAGACGCCTACGTCACTTACCACCGCTCCTACGTCGAGAGCGTGTGGTGGGCGCTCTCTCAGCTCTTCAAGAAGGGCCTGTTGTACCAGTCCCACAAGGTCGTGTGGTGGTGGCCCCAAGGCGGCACGGCGCTCTCCGCGGGGGAGGTCGGCCAGGGCTACAAGACCGTGGATGATCCCTCGGTGATCGTCCGGTTTCCTGTGGACGGTCAGCCCGGCGTAAGCCTGCTCGCCTGGACGACGACGCCCTGGACGCTGCCGTCGAACACCGCCATCGCCGTGGGGCCCGCCCTGGACTACGCCGTCGTGGCGTTTGGTGAGGAGCGCCTCATCGTGGCCGCCGCCCTGGTGGAGCGGTGTTTAGGGCCCGAGGTCACCGTGCTGCGGCGATGAAGGGCGCGGAGCTGGTGGGCTGGCGCTACCAAGGGCCGTACAGCTTCGACACCCCCGTGGGCGGCGACGGCGGGCGGGTGATCGGCGGCGACTTCGTGAGCTTGGACTCGGGAACCGGCCTCGTACACACCGCCCCGGCCTTCGGTGAGGATGACTTCCGCGTCGCCAAGCTCAATGGCATCGGCCTCATCCAGCTTGTCGAGCCCAACGGCAACTTCTCGGCGAAGGCGGGCTGGCTGGCGGGCAAGTTCTGCAAAGACGCCGACAACGACATCATCCGCGATCTCAAAGATCGTGGCTTGTTGTTCAAGCGCGAGACCTACCGCCACGACTACCCCTTCTGCTGGCGGGCGGACTCCGATCCCCTCATCCAGTACGCCCGCCCGGCGTGGTTTATCCGCACGACGGCCCTGAACGCTGAAGCGCTGTCCAACAACCAGGCGGTGCGCTGGCTGCCCGAGCATGTCAAGGAGGGCCGCTTCGGCGACTTCTTACGCAACAACGTGGACTGGGCGCTCAGCCGCGAGCGTTTCTGGGGCACGCCCCTGAACATCTGGCGCTGCCCCGACTGTGGTGAGATGATGGCCCCGGCCTCCACAGCGGAGATCCGGGCGCTCAACCCTGACGCGTTTGATCCAACAGTAGACGAGCACCTCCAGGTGCACCGCCCGTGGATTGATCGGGTGACCTTGCCCTGCAGCGCCTGCGGCGGCACGATGGTGCGGGCGCCGGAGGTCATCGACTGCTGGTTTGACTCGGGCTGTATGCCCTTCGCCCAGTGGGGCTTCCCGCACCAGGGTGTGGAGGCGTTTAAGGCGAGCTTCCCCGCCGACTTCATCAGCGAGGCCGTCGACCAGACCCGCGGCTGGTTCTACTCGCTGTTGATGATCTCCACGCTCCTGTTTGACAAGGAGAGCTGCGCGGAGCTGGGCTTGGGCGATGTGGGCGAGGCGCGGCCCTACAAGACCTGTATGGTGCTCGGCCATGTGTGTGACATGGACGGCAAGAAGGAGTCCAAGTCCAAAGGCAACTACACCAGCCCCGATCTGGTGATGACCGGGCGGGTGCGGCAGCAGGTGGTGCCCGACACACGGCTCAAGCCGGGCCAGCTCGGGCTCAAAGAGGCCCAGGTGCGGGCGCTGGACTTGGGCGCTGAAGACCGCTTCACGGCGACGGGCCCCGAGGGGCAGAGCATGGCCCTTGAGGTGGTCGTCTGTGAGGTGAAGGGCAAAGACATCATGGGGATGCACCCTGACGACATCGCCGCCTTGGGCCTCGCGCCCGAGAAGGACGGCGCCACGCGGGTGAACCTCAAGGCGCCCTTTGAGCCGCCGGGGGCTGATGCCTTCCGCTGGCTGTTCACCAGCTCCAACCCGCCGTGGAACAACACCCGCCTGAGCCTGCGGGCCATCCGGGAGGGCCAGCGCGACTTCTTGATGCGCCTCAAGAACGTACACAGCTTCTTCACGATCTACGCGAAGATCGCCGGGTTTGACCCCAACGCCCCCGCCGCCCGGGCGCCGAAGGACCGCGGCCCGCTGGACCGCTGGATCCTGCACGAGCTGAACACAGTCAACGCCCAGGTGATCGCCGCCTTGGACGACTACCATGCTCTACGACGCGGCGCAGGCCCTGCGCGGCTTCGTGGAGAGCCTGTCCAACTGGTATGTGCGCCGGTCGCGTGAACGTTTCTGGGGCGAGGGCCCCGAGACCCAAGACGCGCTCACCACCTTGTATGAGGTGCTCACCCGGCTCTCCCGGCTGATCGCGCCGTTCGTGCCGTTCACCGCAGAGGCCATGTACCTCAGCCTTGAGGCCGGTCAGCGCAAAGGGGCCTTGGCGTCTGTGCACCACACGGCCTACCCCACGCCGGATGAGGACGCCCTGGCGCCGGAGCTGGCTGAAGACATGGCGCTTCTGCGGGAGCTGGCGAGCTTGGGCCTCGCGGCGCGAAAGAGCGTCGGCGTGCGTGTGCGCCAGCCCCTTCGGGCCCTGGAGGTGATCTTGGCCCGCCCCGAGCGCGCCGAGCGCCTCGCGCCGCTGCTGCCGCTGCTGCTGGACGAGCTCAACGTGCGGGAGATCCACTTCTCCCAGGAGCCCGAGCGGTTCGTCGAGTTTAAGGTGAAGGCCAACTTTAAGGCCCTGGGCAAACGTCTGGGCAAAGACATGAAGCTCTGCCAGACGATGATCACCGGCATGGACCCGGCGGCGGTGCGTCGGGCGGTCTTGGGCGACGGCCTGCGCCTGGAGCTGCCGAGCGGCGAGGTGGTCTTGGGTCTGGAGGAGGTCGTGGTGGAGGTGAGCCCCCGGGAGCACTTCCAGGCCGCGGGCTCGGCGAGCGCCGTGGTGGCCCTGCACGCGGATCTCGACGACGATCTCCGCGAGGAGGGCCTCGCGCGGGAGGTGCTCAGCCGCGTACAGACGATCCGCCGCGAGCTTAACTTGGGCTACACCCAGCGCATCGACCTCAGCATCGACGGCGACCCCGCCTTGGTGAAGGCCGCCGAGCGGTTCCGCGAGCACCTCAGCCGAGAGTCCCTCGTGCGCCAGTGGGGCGCGGGAGACGGCGGCGAGGCGCGCACGCTGGACGTCGATGGGCTGCCGCTGATCCTGCGGGTGAGCCCGGTTTGAGCGAGCCCTGAGCCCTCGCCCCCGGCAGATCGCCGGGGGAGGCCGAGGGTGTGCTACAACCAGCGTCCGCCGGAGGTCCAGTGGACGTCACCCTCATCGGAAACTCGCCCGCCGTGCTCACCGCGGGCATCCTGCTGATCTCCAAGGCGCGCAGCTTCGGGCTGCCGTCGCCGCGGGTGGCGATCATCGGCGATCCCGACCAGATCACCCCTGTAGAGGGCCCCGCGGTGCTGCACTCCCATGTGTTGGCGTCCTGCGGGGTGGGCCGCGAGCTGAGCCGCGGCGCCTTGGTCGTGGTGCCCGGCCCGCCGGACGCGCCGCTGATGGTGAGCTTCGCCAAGGACGGGCGCTCGGGCTGGTTCCAGATCGACATGGCCGGCGGCGGCCTGCACCCCGCCACCCAAGGGCTGATGCGCCTCTCGCGAGATCCCCGCCCCGTGGCCCGAGAGGCCAGCCGCCGCCTGCGCCGGGTGCTCTCAGGCCTGGGCATCCCGTCTGAGCCCGCGCTCTTGGACCTGCTCTTCGCCGCGCCCGAGCCGCCGCTCTCCCGCATCGCCTTGGCCTTACGCGCCGCGCGCTCGCTCACCGGCGAGGAGGGCAGCCCCATGACGCGGCTGCTCACCCCCGAGCACGGCGTCTGCCCCGACCCGCTGCCCTTGGGCGTGACCGGCGAAGAGGTGCTCGCCCGCCGCGCCGATGGCCGCCTGGAGCCCCTGCTCGGCCGGGTGCGGGTTCACGCCCGGGACGCCCTGGAGGAGTGGCTCGACGACATCGCCGCCTTGGCCAAAGAGGACGGAGGCCGTGATCTCGCGCTCTTGGGCGCCTTGGCCGAGCTGGGAGGTCACCTGGGGATGTTGCCCGCGAGCTCGATGTTGCCGCCGCCCGACAGCGCCGCGGACACCGTGGCCACGGGCATCGGCGCGGCCTTGGGCGCGTCCGTGGGCGAGCGTGACGCCAGCCGCTCCTTGGTGACCATCTTCCGCTTCTTGGGCGGCCGCTTCGTCACCGAGGCCCGGCACCCCATCCGCCTGATGGACGCCGAGCCCCCGGCGGGCCGCCTGGAGCGCTGGCAGTGGTTCGCCCAGGCCGTGGCCGAGTCCGCCGACGCCGTAGACTCCTTGTGGCGGCGGGTGATCGACCCGGCGAGCTAAGCGCCGCTCAGGCCTCACCCAGCCGCTTCGCCCCGGCGGGCGGGCCCGGCAGCGCAGGCAGGCCGCTCACCGGGCGCTCAAGCCACGCCTCACCGTCGTGTTGGAACGCCTTCACCTCCGCGACGTGCCCGTCAAACACCGCCACCACCACCTGAGCGGCGTCGGGGAAGCTGGGCTGGCCAAACGGCGCGGCGGCGGCGATGTCTGTGGCCGAGAGATAGGCCGGGTGCCCGGGGTGCGAGTGAACGATGGCGAGGAGCGCCTCTCCTTGGGCCTCGGCGGCGTCGATCAGGCGCTGGAGCTTCAATGGGTCCATGGCGTAGGCCGTGCGGGCGTCGCGGGGGTACGCCGCCGGGTCCATCGTGTGCAGTCGGCCCTGAAGGTTGGGCATGGGCACAAACCGGGCGGCGTGGGGATCTGACACAGAGCCCAAGACCACGCCGCAGCCCTCCTCGGGGAAGCAGGAGATCAGGTGGTTGAACAGCTCGGCGAGGGCGGGGGAGGGCAGGTGCAGCGGGCGCATCGGGGCTCCTGAGGGGGTGGAGGAGGCGCCGGGCGAAGATGCGCGCGGCGGCGTCAGGGTCAAGCCCGGCGCGAGGGGTTACCCTACCCCCGACGATGGCTGAGGTGCCCGATGTTCGCCTGCCCCAAGACCCGCGCCCCGCTTCAAGACTGGTACTCCCAGGCCGCCGACACGCTCTACCCCGTGCTCGACGGCCTGCCGGTGCTGGTGCCCGACCCCCACCGCTTCTTGATGCGCCACGGGCCTTGGGACCCAGGCTATGGCGCGGCGGGAGAGCCCCGCGAGCCCTTGGGCGTGGCCGAGACCGACGCCGTGACGCCGTTTTTGCCCCCGTCGCGGCTGCCCCTGCGCCCCCTGCTCACCGAGGTGATGCACACCCTTGGCGACCGCGACCCGGAGAGCGTCTGCGCGGCCTGGGCGGCGGAGCGCGCGATGAGCGGCCCGGCGGTGGACTGGGGCTGCGGGGTGGGCACGATGAGCTACAAGATGGCGCGGCTGGGCCGAGAGGTCTACGCCTTGGACCGCTCGCTGGAGGCCGTGAGCTTGGCCCGCGCGCTCCTCACGGGCGGGATCGATGAGCTGTGGGTGCCCACCCACCGCGGCGGCGCCGAGGCCACACGCCCGCCGATCTCTGTGGTCAACACGCCCACCCACTTCGCCGTGGCCGACGTGCGGCACCCGCCCTTGGCCCCCGGGCGCTTCACCTGGGTTCACCTGGGCATGATCCTCGACGGCCTGAGCGCCGACGACCAGGTCGACGCCCTCGCCGGCGCCGTCGAGGCCTTGGCGCCGGGCGGGATGTTGACCCTCACGACGGCCTATGACACCGGGCCGGCCTTGCCCGCCCAGCCCCGGCCCGAGCCTGAGCTGCACGAGGCGCTCACGGCCTTGGGCATGAGCCTGATGGCTGAAGAGGACGACGTGCCGCGGGTGCGGCGGCGCTTTGACCGGGCGGTGGAGATCACGCTGGTTCACTGCATGGCCTGGCGCAAGGCCGCGGGCACACCGACACGCCGCGCGTGAACCCCGCCGCGTTTGAACCCCACGCTCCTTGAACCCCCCTGCGCGGTCGGCTACGTTCCGGGGCGATCCCACGGGAGCCCCCGATGAAGCCCGAGCCGCCGAGCGACGCGCCGCGCAAGGTCTACATGAAGACCTTCGGCTGCCAGATGAACGAGTACGACAGCGGCAAGATGCTGGCCCTGCTCGCGAAGGACGGCTTCACCCCCACTGAAGACGCTGAGGAGGCCGATCTCATCCTCGTCAACACCTGCTCCGTGCGCGAGAAGCCCGAGCAGAAGCTGCGCTCGTTCATCGGCGAGGTCCGCCACCACCGCGCCCGGGGCGCCCGCATCGGCATCGCCGGGTGTATGGCCCAGCACGCCGGAGAGGCGCTGTTTAAGCGCTTTCGTGAGGACGTTGACCTGGTCTTCGGCCCCGATCAGGTGCCCCGAGTGCGAGAGCTCGTCGAGCGCGCCCAGACCGAGCGTGTGCTCGAGAACCGCTTCATGGACGCCGACGACTACCCCTTCGTGCGTGAGCTCAGCCCCGAGACGGCGGGCCAGGTGGGCGCCTTCGTCACCATCCAGAAGGGCTGCGACAACAAGTGTACGTTCTGCATCGTGCCCGCGACCCGTGGGGTAGAGCTCTCTCGCCCCTCCGCGCAGATCTTGGAGGAGGTCCGGGCGCTCACGGCCCGAGGGGTGCGTGAGGTCACCTTGCTCGGCCAGAACGTGAACTCGTATGGCCTCAAGGTCGGCGGTGAGCTGACCTTCGCGCAGCTCCTCTACGCCGTGGCGGCGGTGCCCGGCGTCGATCGGATTCGGTACACCACGTCTCACCCCCGGGACATGGGCCTGGACGTGGTGCAGGCCTACCGCGATCTGCCCCAGCTCACCAGCCACCTGCACCTCCCCGTACAGTCCGGCAGCGACGCCGTGCTGCGGCGCATGAAACGGTTTTACAAACGCGCGGACTACCTCGCCCTGGTCGATCGCCTCCAGAGCGCCCGGCCCGATCTCAGCCTCACCACCGACGTCATCGTCGGCTTCCCCGGCGAGACGGACGAAGACTTTGAGGAGACGATGACGCTTCTGGAGACCGTGCGGTTTGACGGCTCGTTCAGCTTCATGTACTCCCCCCGGCCCGAGACCCCGGCGCTCAAGCTGCTCGACGGCGCGGTGCCCGAGTCTGTGATGAAAGCGCGCCTCGCCCGGTTCCAGAAGCGCCAACAAGAGCTGACCTTAGAGGGCAACAAGCTCATGGAGGGGCAGGTCTACGACGTGCTCATCGAGGGCCCGAGCCGCTGGGATCCGGCGGTGGTCTGCGGCCGCACGTCCACGTTTAAGATGATCAACCTCCCCGGTGAGCTTGGCTGGACCGGGCAGACCGTGCCCGTGCGTATCGTGCGCGGCTTCACCAACACCCTTCGCGGCGAGCGCGCGGCCTGATGCTTCATCTTCGTGGTGTTGGGCTCATGGCCGGCGAGCGTGAGCTGCTAGAGCCCCTCGACTTCACGCTCCTGCCCAACGACCGCCTGGGCCTCGTCGGCCGCAACGGCGCGGGCAAATCTACGCTGCTGCGCGCCATCGCGGGCCTACAAGACACGGCCTCAGGCAAGGTCGAGCTACAGAACGGCCTGCGCCTGGGGTATCTGCCCCAAGACGCCGTGAGCGGCAGCCAGAAGACCGTGTGGGATGAGGTGCGTGAGGGCCTGGGCCACATCCTGGACTTGGAGCGCGCCCTGTTGGCCGCGACCGAGGCCATGGACGGCAGCCCCGAGCGTATCGCCGCCCACGCCGCCGCTGAAGACGCTTACCGCCAGGCCGGGGGCTACGCCGCGGACAAGATCGTCGGCGGCACGCTGTGGGGCTTGGGCTTCGCGCCGTCGGACTGGACACGGTCCTGCGCGGAGTTCTCTGGCGGCTGGCAGATGCGCATCGCCTTGGCCCGCCTGCTCGTCTCAAACCCCGACATCCTGCTGCTCGACGAGCCCACCAACCACCTCGACATGCACGCCCGGTCGTACCTCGCCCGGCGCCTCGCCGAGCACGAGGGCGCGCTCTTGTTGGTGAGCCACGATCGGTTTGTGCTCGATCGTTGTGTGACGGCGGTGGTCGAGCTTCGTGACGCGGGCCTCGACCGCTACACCGGCAACTTCACGAGCTTCTTGCGCCTGCGCGCCGAGCGTGACGCCCTGCTCACCATGACCGCCGAGCGCCAAGCTGAGGAGGCCGCGCGGCTGCGGCGGTTTGTGGAGCGTTTCGGCGCCAAGGCCACCAAAGCCGCCCAGGCCCAGAGCCGGGTCAAACGCCTAGAGAAGTTAGAGGCCCAAGCCGTAGAGCTGCCCAAGGCCCAGGAGGTCGCGCGGCTGCGATTGCAGGCCGGTGAGCGCGCGAGCGGCGTGCTGATGAGCCTACGCGGCGCCTCCATCGGCTACACCACCCCCTTGGCCAAAAACTTAGAGATGGAGCTGTGCGCCGGGGAGCGCTGGGCGGTGCTCGGGGCCAACGGCGCGGGAAAGACCACGCTCATCAAGACCTTGGCCGGGGTGCTGCCGCTCCTCGCCGGGCAACGTCACACCGCCCGCGGCGCCCGGGTCGGCTTTTATGAGCAAGACCAGGCCCAGGCCCTCCCCGGCGATCTGTGTGGGGTCGAGGTCGTGCTCGAGCGCGCGCCGTTCTGCACCGAGGCCCGCGCCCGGGGGATGCTCGGCGCCTTGGGCCTACACGGTGACGACGCCCTGCGGCCCGTGCGTACGCTCTCCGGCGGCGAGAAAGCCCGGGTGGCCCTGGCCTGCCTCGCGGTGATGCCCCACGACGTGCTGCTGCTGGACGAGCCCACCAACCACCTCGACGTGCTCACCGCCGATGTATTAACCCAGGCCATCGGCGAGTTTGGTGGGCTGGTTGTGCTCATCAGCCACGATCGCCACCTCGTCGAGCGTGTGGCCACCCACGTCGCGCGCTTCACCCCCGAGGGCGTGATTCAGCGCGAGGGCCTGCTCCCTGAAGACTTAGAGCCGCCCAAACCCCCGCCGTCTCTGGGCGGCGCCGGGCAGACGGCCCCCGCCGAGGCCGCCTCCGCCCACAAAGACCGCCAGCGGAAGCTCCGCGAGCGTGAGCGCCTCGCCCGGGAGCTGTCCCAGGCCGAGAAGAAGGTCTCCGAGCTTGAAGACAAGCTCAGCGTGCTCGACCGTTCGCTCTCCGATGAGGCCGACCAGCCCGCCCGGGTGGCCACCTTGCTCAAGCAGCGGGAGCAGGCCGAGGCCGCGCTCAACGCCGCCATGACCCGCTGGGAAGAGCTGGCCTTGGCGGTGGAGAGCTAGGCCGCGCTAGCCGCCGAGGGTCTCCGAGCGGGCCTCCGCCAGCTCCCACATCCGAATCCAGGCCTCGGCAGAACGAAACAGAGGCTCTAGATCGGCCTCAGAGGCGGCGTCGCGGCGGGCGTCCTCCAGAAGCTCTGGCAAGAGCCCGATGTGGATCATGCCCTCGGTGTTAAAATCGACGGCGCGCTCGCCGAGCTGGGGCTGGGCGAAGGTGACGTCCCCGGCGTACGACTCAAACGGGTAGGTGATGGGGTTGACCTGCTCTGTGCTGCACGCGCCCTCGGCGAAGCGTGGCCCCCGCGATCCCGCGAAGCCGTTGAGATCAAAGCCCATGGGGGTGCCGGGGTAGCCGCCCTGCGCGGTGATTCGTGCAGCGCTCTCGGTGACGCCACGGACGGAGCTGCCGGGGTCGGCGGCGTCGTGGCAGCGGCCCAAGCCCACCGTAGAGATGCCGCCCAAGGCGTAGATGCGACCGTCCCAGTGGCGCCCGTGGGTGCCCGCGGCGGGGTAGTCGTGCTCCTCCAGAAGCTCAAACGCACGTTTGTACGACCAGGCGGGCAGGTGATCGAGCTCGATGATCATGCCCCGGGCCATCATGCCCATCAGCAGCGCCTCGCCAACGTCGGTGAAGGCGCCGTTCTGGCAGAACTGGCCCTCGGTGGACCCGCCGAGGATCTCCTGCACAAACTCGATCGCCGTGTCGAGAGGGTCGTCGTGAAAGCCGGTGAAGTCGTGGGGCGGGTCGCTCAGGTACACGTCGCGGGGGAAGTTTAAGGCGGTGAAGCTGATCGCGCCGCCGTCAAAGCCCCGGGGCATGTCGGGCTCTGGGCAGGAGTCGGTCTTGTTGGTCCAATGACCGCTGTTGAAGAAGTTGCCCAGCTCCAAGAAGTCGCCGGAGCCGTCGCCGGGGGTGAAGCGGTTGTCGTATTTGTGGTTGGGGAACAGGGCGCGGACGCCGCGCTCATAATATTCGTCGAGCTTCGCCTCGACGTAGGCCTCATCACAGACCGGGCCGCCGGGGCGCGGGGTGAGGTGGCAGTCGAAGAGATCCGACGTCTCAATGCCCAACACCACGGCGAGCTTCCCGGCGGCGATGACCTCTCGGGCCTCGGCGGGGCTCTGAACGATGCGGAACCAGCCTTTGCCCTCTCCGCCGTGCTGGGCGTCGATGTAGCGCTGCATCGCCCAGGTCTCGTCGATGATGCGGTCTACGGCGGTCATGTCTTCGCAGTCGTACCGGGAGGGCGCGATGCCTTCGCCCACCATAAAGTTGCAGATGATGGCGTTGGTGGTGGCGTGCTGAATCTCTAGGCGCAGGCCCGCCATCCAGGCGCGCTCTAACCAGCGGTAATACTGTACTTGGTGTGTGGAGCGTTTGACGGCGTTTGGCCAGTCGGGGAAGGTGGGGTAACCGGCGGTGAGGTGGTTATCGACGCTCAGCTCCCCTTCAACAAGATCCCCGAGCACGGCGGTGAGGTCTCCGGTGCTGTTGCCCGAGCCGTCGTAGATGTAGCCGAAGAAGTCGTGACGCCCGGCGGGGCCATGAATGGCCTCACAGTCGGGGAGCGCGTGGGGCACGCCCAGGCGGTGAAACGCCGCGCCGTGGTAGATGCCGCCGCCGAAGGAGAGGTTGGACAGCAGGTGAGAGTGCGCATCGACGATCCCGTACAGTGTGCCGTCGTCAAACGTCGTCTTCGTGATGCTGCCCGCGGCGTCTAAGGAGAGCTCGGGGAACACCGCGCAGCCCACCGCGGGCTCAAGCGTGATCGCCAGGGCGTCGCCCTCCTCCATGACCAGGCCGTCGCGGCCCAGCCAGGCGTCGTTTCGGCGGTTGTGGAGCTGGTATCGTTCGCCGCCGCGAGACGAGGGCTCCAGCGCCCACTCACCGCCGGAGATGAACGTCTCGTCGATGACGCCGCCGACGATTCGTGACAGCTCGGACTGTAAGGCGGGCTCCCGGGTGACAAGCTCGGTGTTGGCGACGAGGTATTGTTCAGCCTCGTCAAAGAGCAGATAGACGCCGAGGTCGGCGGCCTGAAGGCGGAATCGGGCGGCCTGATCTTCTGCGCCGCGCTCCCAGGTGTAGCTGCCCTCGCCGGGGACCAGCCAGCGCTTGTCTTGGCGCAGAGAGACACACTGGCCGGACCAGCCCTCGACGTCGAGGCCCTCGACGACGGGCTCACGGTCACATCCGGCGAGCAGGGGGGTGAGGAGGGCGAGGGTGGGGAGCGTGCGAAGGAGGCTGTGCATCCCGGCATCATATCGTGCAAGGCGCGGAGGTGGGCGGCGGCGTGACATGTTCTGCGCCCCGGCGATCGACCGGATCCGCTCCTCTCAGGCGTGGTTCATGGTGAGCGGGCTGCTGGGGCGCTCATGACGATGTGGCCTTGTGGCACGGCGCTTTGAGGCTAAAAAGTTGGGCGTAACGCGTCCATGTAAGCGGCGTGTAAGCGTAGAGAAGGCCCGTGGGCCGTTTGAGCGTGAGAACCTGCGCAACAACCCTCACGGAGCCGATATGCACCGCAGCTCGCTCATCTGTCTCATCCCCCTCGCGTTCGCCTTTGGCGGCGACGAGGCCCAGGCCCAAGACCAGGGCACGAGCGTACAGCTCGCCTTTGACCTCCCCATCGCCGCCCGCGACCTTCGCCGCGCGGGTGTGCCCGAGCCCGAGGTCAAGATCGTCCTCAGCTCCAGCCGCGACAAGGGCCTACGCGCGCACGAGGCCGACGCGCTCATTCGTAGCGCCGAGCGTGACGTGAAGGAGCGCGGGCCGGTGGATAACTTCGGCGCCTTCGTTCAGTCCAAGCTCGATGAGGGCCTTCGGGGCAAAGACCTCGCCGCCGCCATTCACGCCGAGCATGAGGCGCGCGGCAAAGGCCACGGCAAGGGGAATGACGATCACGGCAAAGACGATGACGATCACGACGACGACGATGACCACGGGAAGGGTCACGATGATCGTGGGAAGGACGATGATCACGGCAAAGACGATGATCACGGCAAGGGCGGCGATCGTGGCAAAGGCGATGACCGTGGCAAGGACGACGATCACGGCAAGGACGATGATCACGGCAAAGGCGGTGACCACAAGAAGGCCCCAGAGGTGGGCGGTGGAAAACCCGCGGGCGCTGGCGGCGGCAAGGCCCAGAGCGGCGGGAGCCGTCGATGAGCCGCCTCACCTCTACGCTCAGCTCTACGCTCAGCACAGCGTTCATGGCGCTCTCGTTGTCCCTGCTCCTCGCCTGCGGCGGCGCGACCGAGGCGCCCGCCGCCGATGACGTGTCTCGCGCCGCCCGAGTCGCCCTCGCGGTTCAGTCTGGCGTGGCCGAGGCTGAGGCCCTCAAGGCCGAGGGCCTCAGCGCGGAGCAGCTCGACGGGATGCTGTATGACATCGCCGCAGATCCGGCACAGTCAGAGGCCTACGCCACGCTGCTTGGACGTTAGTGCGTGCGCCGTCTCGGGGAGAGGTTAGTCCTCTCCCCGAGCGGTCACCACGCCCCGCCGCGCGGCCCACAACGAGAGGTCGTCGCGGCGTAAGGCCGCAGACATCAGCTCGGGGAAAAGATCGGGGGTGCAGCCAAACGCGAAGACGCCATGCTCGGCCAAGGCCGCGGCGAGCTGGGGGTTGTAGGCCGGGCGGCCCTCGTCGGAGAGCGCGAGGAGCACGATGAGCTGGGCGCCACGTCGCACGATCTCGGCGGCGATGTCTACGGTGCGCTGGGTGTCTCCGCCGTCGAAGAGATCGGAGATCAACACCACGACGGTGCGCTCGGGGCGCTGGAGCTGGCCCAAGGCGTAGGCCAAGGCGCGACGGAGATCGGTGCCCCCGCCGAGCTGGGCGGCGAGGAGCAGCTCGACGGGATCGTGAATGTGGTCGGTGAGATCGGCCACCTCGGTGTCAAACGCCACCCAGCGGGTGTGAACGCTGGAGAGGCCGCCGAGCACCGCCGCGAACACGCTGGCATACACCACAGACGGCGCCATCGACGCGGACTGATCGACGAGCAGGATCACCTCGTTGAGCCCGGCGCTGCTCCGCGAGCAGCCGATCAGCGTCTCGGCGATGATCGTGCGACGATCGGCCTGAACATGGCGCAGGTTCTTGAGGATCGTGCGGTGCCAGTCGATCTCCGCGAGGCGGGGCCGGTGTTTGAGGCGCCCCGGCGCGCGGCGGCCGCGCAGGGCGGCGCGTGTGGGCTCGGTGAGACGTCGGCGGAGCTGCTCCACCACCCGGCTGATGAGCTGCCGCGCGGCGTCTCGGGCCCGGGCGGGCAAGGCGCCGCGCAGGGTGAGCAGCGTGGCGACGAGCTGGGGGTCGGGCTCGATGGACTCCAGCAGCTCGGGCTCGGTGAGCAGGCGGGTGAGACGCAGGCGCTCCAAGGCGTCACGCTGCATCACCCGAACGGCGCTCTGGGGGAAACAGCGGCGAAGATCAGCCAGCCAGCGGTGAACCTTGGGCGAGGCGCTGCCCAGGCCCCCGGCGCGGTCGCTGTCGTAGAGCGCCTCCAAGGCCCGATCCATCGCCAGCTCATCGTCTGAGAGGGATGGGCTGGGGCCGTCGTTGTCCCCGCCGCCGCCGAGCACGAGGCGCCAGCGGCTCAGCCGAGGATCGTGTGGGGTGTCGCTCATACACGGGCTCCCAAGATCATGGCGAGGCCGGGCAGCACGAGCCGGGCGCGGTCCTCGTGAATGGGCGGGCCGAGGCGGGCCTCCGCGCTGGGGGCGAGGCCCAAAGCGCGCACCTTGTCGCCCATCGCCCGGCGCTCGGCGTGGCTAAAATGGGCGAAGGCTCGGCGCGCGACGGGCAAAAGCGCCCGAAAATCGAGGTCTTGAAGCTCGGAGAGCCACTGATCAAGGGCGGCCCACAGCCCGTCCTGGTGGATGAGCAAGAGCCCGCTCCCGGCGAGCACCCCCTCCAGCCAGCCCGCCGCGTCCTCCAGTGAGCGCGCGGTGGTGAGGTTCAGCCTCGCGAGGCGCGAGAGCTCGTCGCCCTCCAGGCGCCCCCCCTCCAACATCAGCCGCGTCGCGCGGCCTCGCAGCCGCCCGTGGGCCTCGTCGTCCTCACACAGTCGTGTCAACGCCGTGGCCCACTCGCCGAGCATCCCCGCGTCATCCAAGGTGATCAGCGCCAGATGTGCGGCCTCGACGCTCTCACACAGACGCTCGGCGGCGAGGGCGTCAATTCCCCGGCACGCCGCGGGCAGCCCCACGACGGCGCGCTCAAACAGGGCGAGCAGGACCGGCCGCACCCGCTCGGCGGGGGTGGCGCGCACGTCCCCGTAGCGGGTGATCTGGGCCAAGGGGCCGAGGCAGCGCAGCAGGTGAGACAGATCGGTGGAGAGCGCGGCCCGGGAGGAGAGGGCGGTGAGCAGGGATCTACGGCCTCGGGCAGATCCGCGAGCAGCACCTCATCCAGAAGCTCGGTGAGCGCGGGCAACTCCAAGTTGGCCTGGCAGCGGGCGATGGCCTTGGCCCCGGCGGCGGCGGCGACCGTGTTTCCAAACGGCGCCGCCTCAATGAGACGTAGGGGCATGTCCAGGCGCCAACGGAGACGCCAGACCTCGGCGAAGCTGCCGCGCTCTCGGCCGGTCTGGTCGCGGGGCTCTCCCCACGGCGCGCCGAGGAGGTTGAGGCGGCGCAAGAGCGCGCTGCGGGCGCGGCCGAGCTCGTCGCGCAGATCGAGGGTGAGATCGGGCGGGTGCTCGGCCTCGCGCAGCGGGCGAAGGCGCAGGCGGGTCACCTGCTGCTCTAGATCGCGCTGAATGGGCATCATCGGCGCCCCAGCCGGGGCTACACCGATGGCCTCGCCGACCTCCAATGCGC
Organism: Deltaproteobacteria bacterium; assembly: GCA_016717595.1. Classification (GTDB taxonomy): domain Bacteria; phylum Myxococcota_A; class UBA796; order UBA796; family CAJQPC01; genus JADKFE01. The sequence goes on from JADKFE010000001.1 coordinate 232,944, forward strand.
GGCGAAGCTGGGCCATCGGCGCCTCACGCCCGCCGCAGACCGTGGCCTGCAGCGCCTCTTGAAGCTCGGTGAGGCCGGGCGCGGGGCGACCACGAAGGGCGGCCAAGGCGCGGGCGAGGCGAACGGCCTCGACGGTGTGCCCAGGGGAGACGTCTTGGCCTTTTGTGCGCCATAGCTCGGCGGCGCGGCCCACCCAACGAATGTCTCTGTCCACCGCGTGCTCAAAGAGGTGTTTGTACCAGCCCGGCGCCTTCACCCCGGCGCCATAGCCGCTCTGTAGCGCGAGCTTGCCTTCGCTCCACGGCACCCAGGTACACTCCACCTTCACCTTGGGCAGGCCCTTGAGGCGCTGGTCGTCTTCACGGCGGGCGGCGTCGTTCATGATCGCCGGGGCGTGCCATGCGCCACAGACGACGGCGACACGCTTGGCGCCCTCCTTCTGTGTCTCACGCACCACCCGGCGCATCCAGGCCTCACGCTGGGCCTCTCGGGGGGACGCCGGGATGAGATCGTGCTCACGAAGGGCCGACATCGCCACAAACACCGCGTCAAACAGCCCCTCGTCGGTCTCCCGGGACTCAAAGCAGTCCTCCCAGAAGGTGTCGGCGTCGTCGTATCCGGCGGCGGCGGCCAAGGCGGCGAGGCCGTCGCTGCGGTCGGCGTCGGCGGGCTGGCCGAGGCGGTGGCGCTGCGGCAGATCACAGAAGCGGGCGAGGGCGCCACGCCCAAGCGCCCAGCGCAGGGCCACCCACTCCGGCGAATAATGGTGAAAGGGGTACCAGACGGCCAAGGATGGGTCTTGGGGCGCGTAGACCATCAGCGCCAGGGGCGGGCGGGCGTCGGCGGCGCCGATCAGCGGGATGAGCTCGTCGGCGTCTGGCGGGCCCTCGACGAGCACGGCGTCGGGATCATACCGATCCAAGGCCGCGGCCAAGGCCCGGGCGCTGCCGGGGCCGTGGTGGCGCACGCCGAACACACGCACGCTCGGGGGCTCGCCGTGAACCGTCACGGGCTACACCAGCTCCATAAAGGCGCGGTAGAGGTCCATCCAGCCCTCACGCTCCTTCACGACGGCGCGCAGATACTCCTGGAACGCCACGGAGTCTTGCACCGGGTCACGCAGGATGGCACCTGAGACAGACGCGGCGAGATCCGCGGCGCGCAGCTCACCGTCGCCGTAGTACCCCGCCATCGCCATGCCGCTCACCAATGACGAGATCATCTCGGCGGTGGAGAGCGTGCCGCTGGGGCTCTTGAGGCGGGTGCGACCGTCTTCAGTGACGCCCCGGCGCAGCTCGCGGAAGATGGTCACCACGCGCTGAATCTCGGCCAGGGCCGGGGTGGCCGTGGGCAACGCCAGAGCGGTCCCGATGGCGCGCACACGCTGGGCGACGATGCGCACCTCCTCCTCGGCGTCTTCAGGCAGAGGCAGGATGACCGTGTTGAATCGCCGGGTGAGCGCGGCGGAGGGCTCGTTCACGCCGCGGTCGCGGTCGTTGGAGGTGGCGATGAGGTTAAAGCCTTGGCGGGCCTGGACCTCTACGCCAAGCTCAGCCACGGGCAGGGCCTTCTCGGAGAGCGCGGTGATCAGGCTGTCTTGCACCTCGCTGGGGATGCGGCTCAGCTCCTCAACCCGGGCGATGCGCCCTAGCTGCATGGCGCGCATGATGGGCGAGGGCACGATGGCGTCGGGGGTGGGGCCCTCAGCGAGCAGGCGGGCGTAGTTCCAGCCGTACCGAAGCGTGCTCTCGTCGGTGCCCGCGGTGCCCTGCACGATGAGGGTGGAGTCGCCGCAGATCGCGGCGGCGAGGTGCTCGGAGAGCCAGCTCTTGCCGGTGCCGGGCACCCCCTGGAGCAGCAGCGCGCGGTCGGTGGCCAAGGTGGCGACGGCGATCTCCACCAGTCGGGTGCGGCCGATGTATTTTGGGCTCACCTCAAAGCCGCCGGGCAGCCGACCGCCGAGAATGTAGGCGCGCACGGCCCAGGGCGAGAGCGTCCAGCCCGGCGGGCGGGGGCGGTCGTCTAGCCGCGCGAGCACGGCGAGCTCTTCAGCGAAGGACTGCTCGGCGTGGTGGCGCAGGCTCGTCGCCAGTGGCGCGGCGAAGGAGGCCGCGGTGGAGGGGTTCTCTGAGGGCTGGCTCACGGGAGCTCCTGGTGCAGCGCGCGGCGCCGCCGGATGGTGTCCTGAAACTGGATGAGCATCAAGCGCCAGCGGCGCCCGACGAAGCGGTCGGAGAGGCGCACCTCGGCCTCGGGCAACAACGACGCGGGCAGGCCCAAGGCGGCGTCGTGGAGGTGAAGCTCCCACCACAAGAGGCCGGGCAGCTCGCGGCGGGTCTCAAGCTCGGTGAGGCTCTCTTTGAGCGACATCAACCACAGTCGGCCCAGGCGCTCGCTCCAGGGCCGGGGCGTCGCCGCCAAGGCCGCCGCGAGCACGTTGGTGTCCTGTGCGGCGTGGGCCTGGATCAGCTCGACGATCAGCGCCTCAAGCTCGGCGGGCGGCATCACGCGCAGGAGCTCCTCACGCCAATGGGCGGCGCGGCCACGGGACAGCGCCGGGTGGTGCTCGTGCTGGCGCCACCAGCGCCACAGCGGCAGGGCCCAGCTGCCCTCTTGGTGGTTCAGCGCCGCCCGGCTCAAGCCCTCGGCGGCGGCGAAATCTTCAGGTTTGAGCAGGCTGAGCAGGCCTTCAGCGCTGAGGTTGTGGCGTTGGGTCCACCGTGACGGCGGCACACAAGCGAGGATCTGCGCCGCCCACCACGCCTGGGGCCCCAAGCCAAGCTCACCGGGCTCGCTCACGCCGTCGCGGCTGAGCGCCCGGCTGTGCTCATCGGGCGGGACGAGGCGTAGGGTGGCGGCGCCGCTCAAGAGGCGCGCGATGCGGCCTTGACCGGCGGGTTTGTATCGCAAGAGGTCTTCAGCGCGACCCCGCATCCGCATCCCCAGCCGGGAGTGGGGCATTCGCCACAGACGTTGGGCGGCGGCGCGGCCCACCTGTGGCGCGCGGTCGTCCAAACACAGCTCCAAGAAGGGCTCATCGGCCATGCTCAGGCCCTCGTCTAAGGCCGCGATCAGCCGCGCGCGGTGATCCGCCGTCTCTTGGGGCCAGAGATCTTTGAGCAAGCTGAGGCCCATCGCCGGATCGTGGCGGCGGATCGCCCGCAAGGCGTGCAGGCGGGTGTCCGTGGCCTCCTCAAACAGTCGGCGGCGCAGCTCCTCTAGGTCGGCGTCCTGGGAGCGGCCCCAGGCGAAGCTGGGGTCTTGGGCGGCGAGCCAGCGGCCTCTCTCGCCCAAGATCGGCGTGAGCAAGGCCCGGCGCTCGGGCTCGGTGACCGAGAGCGCCAGGGGCAACAGCGCCGGGGGCAGCACACGGCCTCGGTCGCGGGCGCGCTGGCACAGCTCAGGGAGCAGCTCCGCGCCTTGGCCGGCCAGGGCCTCCTCAATGAGCCGCGCCACGCCCGGGGGCAGGGCGGGGGAGGGGTCGTCTAAGGCGGGGACTGGGCTCGCCGCCGGGGGCAGGGGCGTGAACCCGGCCTTTCGCCACGCGCCCCAGGCCCCGGCGAGGAGCAGGATTCGCCAGGGCGGGGCCTCCTCACGGGAGACGAGGGCGTCTACGGGGGTGCCGGTCTCCGCGGCGGAGGAGTCGGCGCCGATCAGCGCACGTCGCACAAAGGGGTGCATCAGCCCCCCACCACGGTCAGGGGCCCGCCCGGGGCCGCGCAGGCCAAGGGGCGAAGGGCCTCGCCGTCCCACTCGCCCATGAGACGCAGAGGGTGACCGCCGGAGCGCGCGATGAGCGCCCAATGATCGCCCGAGGTCAAGGGCAAGCCCAGCCCGGCGTCATCGGAGACCCGCCACCGGCCGTCGATGCGCGCCGGGGTGACGCGCTGCAGGTGCATCGGCTGGCGCTCCAAGAGCGGCTGGGCCCCCCACACCGCCGCCGCGCGCTCTAAGGCGACCTCCACCGACGGGTCACCGTCTGGCAGATTCAGCACAAACTCTGGCCCCCCCAGGCGCTCCCCCAGGGCCGCGCGCTGAGGCGACGGCGAGGGGTAAAAATGCAGCGCCGCGTGCAGGGCCTCGCCCACCTGCAGCGGCAGGGGCTCTAAGGCGCGCTGCTCAGGGCAGAAGTGCAGCCAGAGCGCGAAGCGTTGAGTCTCTTGGCCATACAACCACGACCGCCGCACCTTGAGCGCGCCGCCGGGGGCGGTGTCTGTGGCGGCGCCGAAGAGCAGCCAGCGGTCGAGGACGGCGGGCTCGTCACGAAGGAGATCCGCGGTGCGTGTGGTCCAGCCGATGAGGCCTCGCAGCTCGTCTTGGGCGGGCTCGGGCAGGCGTGAGATTCGGGAGTACCCCTCGACGATGAGCGCGAGGCGGCCCAGCTCCAACAGCGCGCGCTCCGGCCAGTCGTCGCTGGCGCCGACGAGCTCGGCCAGGCGGTGAACCCGACCGGTGAGGCCAGCGGCTTGGGCGTCGGAGAGCCGCGCGGCGAGGCCGGTGAGATCGGCGTCTCCGCTGGTCTCTAAGCTGACGAGGCCGCCCCGGGCGCGGTCGCACAGCCAGAGCTTCAAGGCGTCGAGCCCCGCGCGCACCTTCTTCTCACGCTCGGCGATTCGGCGCTGGCGGGCCTTCTCATCGACGGGGCGCTCGGCGTCCGCGCCGCGCTGGCGGGCTCTGCGGCGGCGCTGCCACTCGGTGACGTCTTCAGGCGCCGGGCGCTCCCGGAGCAGGTCTGGGGTCTCGGCGGCGAGGAGCTGCAGCGCGATCAGGTGGTGGCAGGGCCGCTTGGGGATTGAGCAGCCGCAGCGCCCGGCGCCGTCGGCGAGGTCAACCATCACCCAGAACGGCTCCTCGGCCTGAAAACAGCCCCAGAGGTGCCCTTCGTCGCGCCCGAGCTGGTCCCACAGCCCCGCCCGGGCCGTGCGACGCGCGGCGACCTGGGTGGAGCGGTCGGGCGCCTGGGCGAGCAGCTCCTCGGGGGTAGACATCGCGGCTCCGCAGGGACCTCCTGACTTATCCCATCCGAAGAAGACGCGCCGCACAGGGTCGACCGCCCCGCCCACTTCCGGCTATGCTGGGGAATCTCCTGTCCCGCAGAGGTCCTATGCGCCGCCGCGTCCTCACTCCACCCAGCGTGCTCCTCGTCTTCGTCGCCCTCACCGCCTGCAAAGGGGGCGACTCGGAGCTCGTCACCGCCCCTCCCGCCCTGCTCACCCTCGACGCGGAGTGGGTTGAGCTCGGTGAGGTCGCCATCGGCGAGACGGCCACGGGCACCCTCACCCTACGCAACGAAGGCGGCGTGACGTTGGGCGTCGGTGAGATCACCGTCGATGACGACGCCAGCGCGGGGTTCACCGTCGGGTGGGAGCTCGCCGACGCCCGCTGCGAAGGTGACGGCCGCGTGGCCGAGTACGCCGATGAGGTGCGCCTCACCCTCGATCCGGGCTGCGCCTTGCCCATCACCGTGGGCCTCAGCCCCAGCAACCGCGGCGAGGTGTACGCGGCGATCAAGATCCCCACCGTGGGCGACACCGCCGACACGCCCACCTTCTGGGCCGACCCGATCCACGCCGTCGAGCAAGGCTACAGCCACGCCACGGTCTTGGACGGCTACGGTCGCCTGCTCATCTTGGGCGGCCTGCTCGACTTCGCCCCGGTGGCTTTGGGGGATGAGCAGTGGTCGCGGCTCACCGTGCGTAACCAAGGCGACAGCGCGCTCACCCTCGACGGCTACACCACCATCGGCGACGACTGCGCCGCCTTTGAGATCGGCGAAGGCTTAGAGGCCGGCGAGCGCATTGAGCCGGGCGAAGAGGCGCTCTTGGACATCGCCTTCACGCCGCTGGAGTACCGCGAGCACGTCTGCGCGCTCACGGTCTTCTCCGATGATCCCGTCGATGGCACCCAGAGCATCACCCTGCGCGCGCTCTCGACCTGCGCCGTGGCCCAGGCCCCCAGCGTGAAGGTGCTGGGCCCCGAGACGGGCACCATCGTCACCGCGTCAAAGGGCCTCAACCTCAACCTGCGCGTCACCCACGAGCACCAAGATCCGAGCACGCTCACCTGCCTCATCAAGAGCGCCGCCGACAACCTCAACACCGTCGCCGCCTGCTCTCCGCCGTCGAGCGAGGCCGCCTTTGAGGTGGCCATCCCCGTGTCCAAGCTCGACGACGGCCCCGACACCCTCGTCGTCGAGGTCTACGACCTCTGCGGGCGCATGGCGAGCGCGAGCCTGCCCATCGCCGTCAACAGCGGCGACTCCGACGACGACGACGGCGACGGCTGGGGCGAGACGAGCGGCGACTGTGACGACAACAACGCCGCGGTGTACCCCTACGCCGCTGAGGACCAAGACGGCCTGGACAACGACTGTGACGGCGGCAAAGACGACGGCACAGACGCCTGGGATGACGACGAGGACGGCTTCTCTGAAGACGACGGCGACTGTGACGACAACAACAACAAGACCTTCCCCGGCGCGGCCGAGCCCGCCGATGGTCTAGACAACGACTGCGACGACGAGTCCGACGAGGGCACCTTACGCGCGGACGACGACGAGGACGGCTTCTCTGAAGAGGAGGGCGACTGCAACGATCTCGACCCCGACGTGGCCCCCGGCGCGCCTGAGCTCTGTGACGGCCTCGATCAAGACTGCGACGACCTCGCCGACAACGACCTCCTCTGCGGCGTAGACGCGCCGTGGATCCTCGGTGATGTCGATCTCAGCCAGACGGCGTGTGAGCTTGGCGACGAGATCACCGCGACGGCCTGGGCGATCGACCCCCAAGGCACGGCGATCACCTACGCCTGGAACCTCGCCGCGGGGCTCAGCGCCGACAGCCTGAGCATGTCGAGCCTCACCCTGTCCTGCCCCTCGACCTTGCCCGCGAGCGCCGGAGATGGGCAGGCCTATGTGATGAGCGTCGTCTCCGCCGACCCCGAAGGTCACCAGAGCTTCGCGTTCGGAGAGGTGATGGTGTGGCAGACTGGCGCTCTGTACCAGGATGTTGTGCTCTCTGGAGCCGACACCGCCGCGCCCTGAGGTGACCATGTCCCGCCCGCTGCCCCTCGCCGCCACCCTCGCCGCCACCTTCGCCGCCGCCCTGCTGCTCACGGCCTGCGCCGGAGACAAAGGTGCCGACGACGGGGTGCTCAACGACGACTCCGGCGGGGACGGCGACGACACCAGCGACAGCGAGGAGCCCGTCGTGCTCAAAGGCGACGGCTTCGGGCTGTACGCCACGACGGGCAAGATGACGGCGTGGCACAACGTCGACTACGTCATCGACACCACCGCCGACGCCTCCCAGACGGTCGGCGACGCCACGGCGTTCACGGCCCTGGCCGACTTTGACGGCGACGGTTTAGAGGACCTCTGGCAGATCCCCGTCGGGAGCGCGTCGATCACCGTGTACATGGCGAACGGCGCGGGCTGGACGGATCCGCCCGACTTTGAGATCGTGACCGACCTCTCCAAGACGCTCAACTGGTTCACCGGCGACTTCAACGGCGACGCCTTGGACGACGTCGGCCAGATCAACACCAACAACGGCCGCCTGCTCGTTTACCCCAACGCCGTGGGCTACTTCGACCCCGACGCCAAGGTGCCCAGCGACGCGCCCTTTGACCTTCGCGCCCAGCTCTTCACCGGGGATCTCGACGGCGACGGCGCCGATGAGCTCGGCACGGTGCTCGACGGGGTGATCTCGGTGTGGGACATGGACGACGGCGCGCTCGTCGAGCCCGCCTTGATTGAGGTGACCGCGCCGGGCTCGGTGCTCGCCGCCGTGGCCCTGGACCTAGACGACGACGGCTACGCAGAGCTGGGCATCTGGACGGGGAGCACGCTCACGCTCTACCCCAACCAGGCCGGCGCCGGGTTTGACCTCAACACGCCCACGTCGATCCTCTTTGGCCAGTCGGGCACCCCCTTCGCGGGCGGCTTCAACTGAGCGTGTCGCAGACTAAGAATTAATGCGACACCAGCGGCCAGTACGCCTGTAGCGTAAAATCAGGTGAGTTCTCGCCGGTGTGACAGGCGACGCAGGCGGCCTCCGCCACGGGGAGATCGCCATATCCTGCCGCCTCGGGCTGGCTGAGGTGGTCGCTCCCGGGGCCGTGACAGGACTCACAGCCGAGGTGCTTCAGGTCCGGGGTCTGCTTCAGGTTCACGAAGCCGCCGGGGTGACCGAAGCCGGTGACGTGACAGGGGATACAGCTCGGGTCGTAGCCCCGCTGGTGCTCGTTCAGCGTGTCCCAGGCCGTGGCGTGGGCGGAGCTGGCCCACACGGCGGTGGCTTGGGGGTGGCACCCGGCGCAGGCGGCGGCGCCGACATACCGGGCGGTGGCGCGGCTCACGCCGCCGAAGGGGGGCAGGGGAGACGCGCCAGGGTGAACCGGGGGCCCGCCGCGGGGATCGTTCACCCAGGCCGTCGCCGTGTTGGCCTCATTGGGGAGGCTCGTCGGGGCCTCGGTCTCCGCGATGCGGGCGCAGGCGAAGACGGCCAAGAAGGCGAGGGCGAACGGATTCACTCCGGCGCCGCCTCGCCCCCGAAGGCGAGCTTCTGCGCGGCCTCGATCTCGTCCCGGGCCTGGGTCACCAGCGCGGCGAGGCGCGGGGAGTCGGGGATCTCGGGGTCGAGGTCGATCTTTCGATCGACGACCAGCTCAACCCCGCCGCCGTCCTCAGCGGTCAGGCGCAGCTCGCCCAGGCGCATGGTCTGGTTGTGGCTGCGCACCCAGAGCGCCTCCCCCACACGCTCCGGGGCATAAAACGCCTGGTGCATGTTGGTGTCGATGACCACGTCCAGCTCGGGCACGGCCAAGGCGACCTGTCGGGCGACGTCGGTGGCTTGGTAGGAGAGGAGCACGAGCACGTCTACTTGAGGGGCCAGCTCACGCAGGGCCTCCACGGCGGGCTCTTGGGGGTAGAGCACCTGATGATCGGGGCTCAGGGTGAGCGTGAACCCTTGGCTGGTGATGCCGGTGACGCCTACACGGAGGCCGTCACGCTCCAGGATCACCCATCGTTTTGGGCCCGCGGCGCCGGGGGCGGTGACGATGTTCGCCGAGACGGCCCAGTCGGGGACCTTCTCTAGGCTGAGCAGGCCGGGAAGGTCGTGAACGCCAACGTTCGCCGCGCTGAGCCCCACGGCCTCTAAGGCGCTCACCATCCAGCGGTTCATCACCGGCACGTCGGGGCGGGTGAGGCCGTCAAAACCGGAGGGGTCCTCAAGCCAGTAGCCGCCGTGCAGGAGCAGATCTCCTTGGCCGGGGTTCGCCGCGCGGCTGGCCTGGAGGTAGCTGTCCATGCGGGTGATCGAGCCGCGGGGGCGCGTGGGGCAGCCGCAGGTCTCTAAGCTGCCGCGGTGCTCTCCGGCGTAAAACAGCACCAGCTCGGCCTGGGCCGTCGAGACCCGGGCCTCGACGGGGCCGCTCACGGCGAGCTCCGCGCCAGAGCTCGGGACGCTGGCGGCGGCGGGCGGCTGGGGCGCGCGGGTGGCGCAGGCGAAGACGAGGAGCGGGCCGAGGGCGATCATGCCCAGCACTATAGCCCCGGCGTGGGCCGCTTCGGTAGCGGTGAGCGCGCCACGAAGGATAGGGGAGGGCCGATGGTGTCGATCCCCCCCACATTTCGCCGCGCCGCGCCTTGGGTGGCCTTGGCCCTGGCGACGGCGCTGCACGTTCGCGGCCTCGTCACCGAGGACTGGCCGGTGGTGAAGCGGGAGCGCCACGCCCGAGACTTCGCGTCGTACCACTACGCCGTACACGCCGCTGCCGCCGGGGACGACCCTTACGACGCCGCGATCTTGGGCGAGCTGGCCAAGGCCGAGGGCACCCGCAAGTCGGTTCACCCCTACTTCTACCCGCCGCCGTTCTTGCTCACGATGTTGTGGGCGCTGCCGTTGACGCTCAGCGAGGCCTATCGCCTGTGGTTCTGGGCGGACTCGGCGTTTTTTGTGGGCGCGGTGGTGGCGGCGCTGCGCCTCATCGGGCCGAGCCCGGCGGCGATCTGGGCCCTCGCGGGGCTCTTGTTGGCGTTCACGCCCCTGCGAAACAATCACCTCATGGGCCAGGCCAACCTGCCCGTGCTCGCCTTGATGACCGCGGGCCTCGCCGCCGCTGAAGGCCCCCGGCGCCGTGAGGTCTTTGGCGGAGCGTTGGTGGGCGTCGCGGCGATGATGAAGATGAGCCCCGGGCTCTTGGTCGCGTGGTGGCTGGTGCGGGGTCGTTGGCGCGCGGCGATCGTGGCCTGCGTTACAGCGGTTCTGTTGACCGTCCTCACCTTGCCGCTTCTGGGCCCGGCGCTGCAGCTCCACTTCTACCGTGATGTTCTGCCCGGCTTCGGCAGCGGGGACTACCACGGCCTCAAGGTGCCGCTCACCTTGTTCGGCAACCACAGCCTGCCGAACCTCTGGGCCCAGGTCTTCCCGGCCAAAGACGGCCTCTCCTCCGCGGCCCGCCTCGCCTCTTCAGTGACCAACCTCGGGCTCGTGGCCGCGGGCTTCGCCGCGCTGCGCGCCCCCAAGGATGGCCTCGCCGTCGCCAACGCCGTCGGCGCGCTCTCTTGCCTGATGGTCGTCGTCCCGGCCTACGCCTACGAGCACCACCTCACGTTTTTGGTCCCGGCGGTCTTGGCTTCAGCGGCGGCCCTGGGCGCCGGGCGCCTGCCCCGCCTCGCCTGGGGGCCGTGGCTTCTGGCCTTCGTGCTGCTGTGCGCCCCGCTCACCGCGCTCAAAGATCAGGCTGGTGAGTCGGGTGAGATCACAGCGTTCTTGTTGCAAGAGCTCAAGACCTTCGCCGTGCTCCTGTTGGGGGCGCTGTGTGGGATCGCCGCGCGGCAGAAATCTTCAGAGAGCTGAGCAGATCCAGTCATCCAAAACGACGGGTCAGGTGTCTGTTGTTTAGGAGGCTCCAATGTTCAGAGCCGCGCGGTGGATGGTGCTCGGGGCGCTCGGGGGGATGACGGGCTGTCAGGTCCAGGTGAGCCAAGAGGTCTTGGACCTCTCCGGGCTCGACGTGACGCGGCTCGACGTGAGCTCGGTCTCCGGCGCGGTGACGGTCACCGCCGGAGAGACCTTGGCCGTGGAGCGCAGCGCCGAGTCGGGCGTGCCGGGCTTTGAGTTCCGCCACAACGAGCGGGACGGCGTGTTGACCTTGGAGGAGCGCTGCCCCCTGCCGCGCACCTGCGCGGTGACCACGACGATCACGATGCCCGCCCACCTCGATCTCAGCGTAGACCTGCGCTCGGGGCAGGTGAACCTTGAGGGGCTCAGCGGATCTGTTGACATCACCGGCGAGGGGCTCACGGTCAGCGGGGCCGCCCTGCGGTCCAGCGCCCTGACGATGAACATTGACAACGGGACCGTTGCCCTGGAGCTTGAGGATCCTCCGCGGGAGGTGTTCATTTGGGTCGGGTCCGGGGAGGTCAACCTCAACGTCCCTGCTGGGGTGTATCTGCTGGATGTGGAGGCGCCCCTCGGGGAGCTGCGGCTGGTCAACGTCGTGCATGACCCCGCCTCGGACCTGACCCTCTCCGCGGTGGTTGATGTCGGGGATCTCGCCGTTGAGGGTGAGGTGCTCACCGCGGAGTGACCGGGGCCCGGCGCCTCTGACCTCCCCTTGACACACGCCCCGCCGCGCCGTTGTACACCGTGCCAACCCCCCCAAGGCGACAGAGCCCGGGCTCAAGACGAGCTTGGGTGAGCGCCCCTGAGCCCGGTGTCGTGTGATCCTTCCGTTCACTCCGCGCGCAGGCGGCGCGGCGCTGGTGTTTGGGCTCAGCCTTCTGGGGCTCTGGGGCGTTCAGGCCCGAGACAACCCGAGCTGGGTGCCGCGAGGCGCGGACTGGGACTCGTGGATCCTCAGCGCCCTGGCGCTGGGCGCGGACGTGCCCTACCCCATGAGCCGCTGGCCGCTCTATGGCGGGCTCACCGCCGCCCTGGATCTTGTGCTCGTCGGCCAGCCGATCTTCATCGCCGCCCAGCTCACCTCGATGCTGGCGACGGCGGTGATGATCATGGCGCTGTGGCGGGTGGCGCGGGCGCTCATCGGCGGCCCCGGGGCCTGGGCGATGGCGCCGCTCACCTTGATGTTCCCGACGGTGCTGGAGCAGGGGGTGTGGGCGAACGGCTACGCCTTGTGGTGCGCGGCGGCGGCCGTGGCGGTGATGGGCCTCGTGGAGCTGGCGCGCGGCGAGGACCACCGCTGGGCCGCGGTGTGCGGCGCGGGGATCGCCGGGGTGCTGGCGGTGATGGACAAGGGCCTGGGCCTGGGCCTGATGTTGTTGGGCCTCGCCGGGCTCACCGTGGCCGGGCTCGCCGCCCGGGCTCCGGCGGGACAACGCCTGAGCCTGCTCGCGCGGCGCTCAGCCTGGGGCCTCGCCCCGGTGGTCGCCTTGGCCTTGGCTTACGCGGCCTTCCCCGAGCCCCTCGCCAGCCTCGACGCCCAGGTGCGCATCGCTGAAGGCAGCCGCGCGCCGGACGTCATGCCGACGGCGGAGGGCGGGCGGCTCATGCTGCCCCCGATGGCCCCGGGCGGTGAGCTGCTGCTGGACGAGGGCGGCTATGTCTTCGGTCGGAGCATGTCTCCGGCCACGGTGTTGAAGGCCGCGCGCGCCGTAGACGCCGGGGAGGAGGTGCGCGCCGCGCGCCTCACGCGGTCTCTGGACGATCTTCGGGCCACCTTCCCCGGGGCGAGCCGGGAGGTGATGTGGGGCCTCGGCCTCGGCGGCCTCACGCTGTTGGGGGTCGGCCTGCTGGGCCTTCGGCGGGGCCGCCCGGCGGCGCTCGTGGGGGCGCTGGGCCTGGGGGTGACCGTGGCGGGGGTCTTGCCCGCGCTCTACGCCGAGAACCTCCAGCTCCGCTTCTTGACCCCGGCGCTCACCCTCACGCCGCTCCTCGCCTTGGCGCCCCTGGCCGCGCTCACCCGTCGTGTCCCGATTTTATGCTACAGCCCCCTGGCCTTGGCGTTGTGGCTGGGCCTGGTCTGGGAGGAGTCGCCGTACAAACGCAGCGACCTCGTGCTGCACAACATGGCGAACGGCGGCGCTGAGCTGGCGACGCGGGTGTGGTACAGCCTCAACCGGCGGCTGCCCGATGAGGGGATTCATGTGATGGAGCCCGTTCGCGGCGGCCTGTTCTTGCTCGAGGGGCGCGGCGGCGCGGTGCTGGAGACGCCCCAGGCGACGCCGCCCCAAGACGGCTGGCTCGTGATCTGGCACCAGGGGCAGCTCGACCCCAACGGCCTCATCGGCCAGCCCGCCTCGGTCTTGGACCTCAGCCGCTTTGAGGCCCAGGCCGTGATCGCGCCGCGGATCATCGCCGCCGTGTTCACCGAGGACGCCTTGCGCGGCTGGCTCGTGCTGTTGGCGCCGCCCGGCGACGTGGGGGCCTTGGAGCGCCTCGGCGACTGAAGGGGGGAGGGGCGCTCGGGCCGAGACCGTGTACACTATGCGGCCTCGCACAGCCTGGAGCCCAGATGACTGAGAACGGCCTCGCCCCCACCCTCGACGGGGACACGCTGGCGGCCTCCACCCTGCTCGCCGCCTTGGCGTCGCCGACCCCGGCGGTGGTGATCAACGACGCGCGCTCCGGCGGTCGCAGCGTGGATCCCATCCCCCTGGCGCCCACCCCCGCCCGGATCGTGAGCCACACCCTGAGCCTCACCGAGAACGGCCCGCGGGACGCGTGGCAGGTGCTGAGCCGGATGGTCATCGAGAACCCCACGGCCTCGCCCCTGCGCCTTCGGTTGGCCTTGCCTGAAGAGCGCCCCTACGCCGAGGCCGACGCCTCGGGCTGGGCGGGGCGTTTTCAGGATCTCACGGCGACCGTAGACGGCGAGGAGCTGGAGATCACCGAGGCCAAGCTCGCGGGCATCGACGAGGAGCAGCTCGGCGACGTGTACGTGCTCAACGTCCTGATCCCGGCCATGGGTCGGGTGAGCCTGCAGGTGGCCTACCTCGTCGATCGGTCGTCAGGCCTGGACTGGTGGGGGCCGCGGCACCACGCCCGCGCGCCGAACCTGTGGGGCGGCCCCGTCGGTGAGCTGCGCCTCACGGTGACCTTACGCCGCCCGACGCCGTACGTGATTCACACCCGCGCCATCCTGCTCACACGGTTTGAGGAGCGGGCGGATCCCAACGGCGATGGATCCTTGACCGAGCTGGTGTTTGACGCCCGGCCGTGGCGCCCCGACCGCGACCTCGTGCTCGCCTTCCCCGGCCCCAGCATCGAGGGCTGGTGTGTGGACGGCGTCTTGCCGGGCTACGACGGCAGCCTCAGCCTCACCGAGCTGCGGCCGCTCTTGGCGGATCTCAGCGATGAGGCGCTGGACGCCTACGCCGACCACGTCCACGTCCTCCACGGCGTCGGGCGCCCCACGGCCACGCCGAGCCTGCCCGACTGGGCCGACGCCAACGAGTTTGTGCTCGTGCCCCGCCCGGCGAGCCCACGGTTTGAGGAGTCTTGGCTCTCCTCTGGCGAACAGTCGAGCTTAGAGGCCGTGGCCCAAGAGCAGCGGCGGCGGCAGCGCCAGCGGGGCTGAGCCCTCAACCCTCGGCGTCGAGGAGCTCCACCAGCGGCGCGACGGCCTCCTCCAGCCAGCCGATGAGCTGTGTGGGGCCTCCTCATCCCCCGGCGCCCACACCAACGGCGGCGCGCTCAGGCCCAGGCACACCGCGCCCTCGACCACGGCGACGAGCCCACCCAACGCGAACAGGCCGGGGCGCCCCAGGGGCGTGAGGCAACACCACAGCGCGCGGTCCTCACCCGGCACAGTCAGGCGTAAGGCGCTGTCTGTGCGCTCAAGGCCCCGGGCGCGCAGGGCGGGGGCCAAGGCGGCGGGGGCTCTGGCGCGCGCGACGGCGCTCCCGTCTAGCTCCAGTCGCTCGGCGAGGGCGGAGAGCGCCGCGGCGCCTCGCGTGAGGGCGTCTTCTTGGGTGTTGAGCAAGACTGAGCGCTCAGGCCGGGTGAGCAGGCGCCGCCGCCGGGTGCGCTGGGCCAAGGCGGCGTTGAGCCCGGCGCCGTCCTCCCCGCCGCAGGGCAAAGCGGCCAACATCGCGGCCACCACTCGCTCCACCTGGGCCTCGATAAACCGCACAAACGGCGTGAGGTCTCCGGCGTCGGCGGCGCGTAAGGCGGGCAGGTACAGCCGCTCACGGTCTTGATCCATCACCTCCAGAGGCGGCAGGCCCGCGGCCACCAGGGGCGCCGAGGCCAAGATCCGGGCCAGGCGGCCGTTTCCATCGGCGAAGGGGTGAACACAGCTCAGGCCATGATGCAGCCAGGCCGCGCGCACGACGGGATCTTCAGGGGCCTCGCCCAAGATCGAGAGCAGCCGCGCCATCTCCTGTGGCACACGGTCCGGCGGGCAATACTCGTGAACCCGACCATCGGGGCGCCGGGGGTTGTTGGGTCGGTCCTTAAACACGCCGTGGGGCATGGGCAGGTAGACCGGGCGGCCCTCGGCGTTGAGGCCCATCACCGTGCGCTGATCGCGGGTGACGCGCAGGTGCAGCTCCTGAATCTTCTGTACGGTGAGCGGCGGGGTGATCAGCCACTGGAGCAGCTCCGGGCGCGCCTTGGCCCGGGCGGCTGCGGCGAGCTCGGCGGCGGTGAGCGCCTCGGGATCCTCCACAGAGGCCATGGCCCGGGCGGCGTCCAGGGCCCGACGCAGGGCCTTCACCCGCCCTCGCGGCGTCGGCCAAGGGCTCGGCGCGGCGAGAGGGCGCCAGCGGTAGGCGGGCTCCACCGCCGCCTAGCCCGCGCAGCCCGCGACGGTGACCGTCACGGCGTTGTTGGTCTCGACACACTCGGACTCGGTGAGCGTCTGGTCCCCGGCGTCCCCGGCGATGATCACCAGGTCTGTGCCGTCGGGCTGCAGGGGCAGGCTCAAGGTCTGGGAGGCCGCGGTCTCGCCGGGGCTCAGGCGCTCAAACGTGGTGGTGGTCAGGAGCGTGAGCGTGCCGCCGTCATCGCTGTACACGGCCACCGGCACCCCTTTCTCGCTGCGTTTGGCGCCGACGTTCTGCACGTTGACGCCCAGGAGCAGGGCCTCGTCGAGGCATGAGACGCAGGCGTCGACGAGGGGCAAGAGGTCGGGGGTCTCTTCGTACCGGGTGAAGGTGGCGCCGCCTCGTGCGGGGGAGCTCGCCCACCAGTCCGTCGCGGTGGTGAGGCTCCCGTCGAGGTTCAGCCGGGACTCGGCGCGCTGGTAGCTCGGCCACACCGGGCTGCCGTCGGCGATGAACGGCTTGGAGGGGCTCACGACGTTGACCGAGTAGCCAAAAGCCCCAAAGCCAGAGAGCTCCTCGGACTGTAGCGTCACAAACTCCACCCGCCCGTCGCCGTCGGCGTCCACAGTGATGGCGGTGACCGTGCGTGTGCTCAGGGTGCCCACGAGCGAGCCTCTGTCGATGAGCGCGTAGCCGACGAGCAAGGTCTGTACGCCGTCCCCGTCGAAGTCAAACGCGCTGAGCTGCTGGGCGGCCACGGAGAAGCTCAGCGAGGTGGTGAGCCCCGTGGCCACGTAGTTATAGACCGTGGTCGTCGCGCCGCTCACCACGATCTCCAGGCCGGCGTCGCCGTCAAGCTCCGCGACGATCGGCGGGGCCAAGATGACGCTGCCCGAGGCCGAGGTGCTCACGCTGCGCCAGCTCTTCGTGTCCCACACCTTGATCCCTGAGCTGCGGTACTTCACCGCGACGATCTCCGGCACCCCGTCGCCGTTGAGATCCCCCACGGCGGGGTGGGTGTAGTCCTTGTCTAAGGTGATCGTGGCGCCGGAGGTGCTCACCACCTCGCCCCCGGTGATGAGCTCGTCCTCGCCGTCGCCGTCTAGATCGGCGAAGACGACGTGGGAGCTGATGGTCGCGCCCGAGCCCACGAGGCTGCTGGCGCTCGCCGAGGCCGTGCCCGAGGCCAAGAGCGTGCCGTCGAGGGTGTAGATGCGATCGCCGAAGCCCACCAGCGCCGAGCCGTCGGCGCGCTGGCCGAAGGCGGGGTTGCCCGCGAAGGCCGAGAAGAAGTTTTTCCCGAGGAGGTCCACCCAGCGCGGGCGCAGCCCCCCGGCCTTGTCGGGGTCGGGCTCCAGGGCGGTGAAGTAGGAGTTGTAGCCGCCTTTGTCGGTGACCACGACGAAGAACAGGGGCGCGCCGTCGGCGTCTAGGGTCACGGCCACGCCGGAGTCATCTTGGGAGTCAAACTCGCCAAGGGCTGAGGAGGAGCTGTAGTAGCTGAACAGCTCGCCGCTCCCGTCGCCGCTGTACACCGTGAGCGCGGCGCCGTTGGTGTACTCCAAGGGGTCGTACACGCCGTCCCCGTTGAGGTCGAGCTCCTCGATGACGCTGTTGTAGGTGTTGGGGTTCATCACGATGAGGTCGGGGATGTCGGCGCCGGTGATCACGCCGTCGCCGTCGTCGTCGTTCGTCTGGGCGACCAACACCCCCACACCAAACTGCGTGCCGCCGATGCGGGTGACCTCACCCTCCCAGCCCGCGCCGTCAAAGGTGCTGTCGATGGCGCACTCCCCGTCGTACGAGACCACCTCACCGTCGGCGGGCAAGGCCTCAAAGAAGCAGGAGTCGCCGCAGTCGTCTACGCCGTCGCCGTCGTTGTCTACGCCGTCATCGACGAGGCCCGAGCAGTCGTTGTCCCGGGCGTCGCAGACCTCCACGCCGCCGGGGGAGACGCCGCCGTCGCCGTCGTCACAGTCCCCGGCGGCCTCGACGTGGCCCGGGGGCGCCTCACAGGCCGACACCTGGGACGAGGGGCTGCCGAAGCCGTCGCCGTCACCATCGGCGTAGAAGGTCCGCTCCTCCTCTGGCGGGCACTCCTCCTCCGGCGGCGCGGTGTCGTCCACAGGCGGGGCGTCGCTGTCGTCGCCGCTGGGCGCGTCATCTTTGCAGCCAACCAAGGTGAGGGCGAGGGCGATGAGGCCGAGGTGTCGCATGGCGCCTGTCCGGGGCTTCGCGGCGGCGGCGCCGCTGGGGTGTGGGCGTACTGTAGGGGCTCGGGGCGGGGGGCGTCAACGCCGAGGGCGCCATAGGCCCTCGCGGATGATCTCGGTCTGGGGTAGATCCCGTTGATTCGCCCGGAGTCTCCATGCGCGCCGCGCTCTTGTGGATCCCCCTCGCCGCCTGCAAACCCGCGCCCCCCGAGGTCGCGCCGACGCCCGAGCTGCTCCCCGCGCTCTTTGACGCCGCCGCGCTCCAGGCGGGCCTGCCCGTGGGCACCGTCCTCGACTACAGGCTGACCCTCGCGGGGCTCACGCCGAGCCAAGAGCGCTGGGAGATCGTCGCCGCCACCGACGCCGGGGTCACGATCCGCACGACGGCTCTGGACGCGAGCGGCGCGCCCATCGGGCCGGGGAGCGAGGAGCCCCACACCTGGACTGAGCTTGAGTCCCACGCCAGCTTCCCCGCCGCGTTCACCGTGGTGCGAGAGGACGAGCTGCGCTCTCCGCTGGGCGCGCTGCCCGTGCGCATCTACGTCGTCGAGCCCCCCGGCGACGAGGCGAAGGCCGACCTCTACTACTTCGCCCCGTCGATGCCCGGCCCGCCGGTGAAGATGGAGACCGAGGCCGATGGCGAGATCGTGTTCACGATGGAGATGATCCGCCGGACGCTGCCGAGCGTCGAGAACTGAGGGGCGCCGGTGACCCAAACGCGGTGCAGACTCGCGCCCCGGCACGGATGACCCTGGATGCCCTACCCGTCTGGCTGCTCGGTCGCCCGCCGGTGCGGTTGGGGCCCGAGACCTTGGCCTCGCCGTTCGACGCCGAGACGCTCGCTTGGGCGCTGCCGGTCGGCACGGTGATTGAGCTCGTCAGGTTCTATTCCTCTGGCAAAGAATTCTTCGACAAGTGGGAGATCGTTGAGGCGAACGAGCGAGAGGTCGTCATTCGCACCACCGCCTTGTTCTACCCCATCCCAGGTTTTGATGGACCCCATCCCTTTGAGGACGAGACCTATACCTGGGAAGAGCTTGAGTCCGGGGGACGGTTCCCCGCCGCGAGCACTGTGGTTCGTGAGACCGTGATCAAAACGCAGATCGGCACGCTGCCCGTGCGCGTCTACATCGTTGATGGCCACGCGGAGACGAACAAGAGTAGCTCCTACTATTTCTCGCCTGTGTTTCCAGGTACTTGGGTGCGTGTTGACCATGAGATGGACGGCGAGATCTTGGAATCGACGCAGGTGATCCGCGTCACGACGCCGAGGGAGTCCTACTGACGCCGGACGGCGCCCCTTGGGTGAGCGCTGGGGCTCGCGGGGACGATCAAACGCCGCAAGACGCCGATCTGGCGTAGGATCATCGGCACCCCACGGAGTCCTGATGACCCGCGCCCTCCTGCTGCTCCTCTTCACCTTCGGCGCCTGTAAACACACGCCCCCCGAGGTCGCCACCAGTCTGCAGACGCTCGCCGTGCCCTTTGACGCCGCGGAGCTCCGCGCCGGGCTGCCCGCGGGCACCACAGTGCTCTACCGCATCAGCGCCCCCGACGGCACGGTAATGTACACCTTGTGGGAGGTGGTCCAGGCCGGAGAGGGTGGGCTCGTCATTCACCAAACCCTCGTCGACGAGAACCGCGTCGCCCTCGGGCCCGCCGTGGTCTCCGCGAAGTCCTGGGAGATGTTGCAGGCCGAGTCCTTGCCAGGGATCTTGATCGAGACCTTGGAGCCCACCAAACAGCCGATGGCGCTCGGCACGCTGCGGGTGTCGGGCTACGTCTTGGTCAACCCCGACAACGCCGCCGCGATTGACATTTTCACCTTCTCGAAGCGGCACCCGGGCCCGGCGATCAAGCTGGAGTACCAGCTAAATGGCGAGCTGATGATCACGGTAGAGGCGATTGAGTGGACGGTGGGGCCACCATAGCCCCCGTCACCGCCGCTTTGGCCCCCCAGGCCGGGGGCCGCTCGCCGCGCTGCAGCGCCAAGGTCAGCGCTGTGTACAAGGCGAGCCACTCCCAGAACGGCTTCTCGGCCAAGGTGAACTCGACGAAGCTCCAGGCCACATAGCCCAACATCGACGCCGGGAAGGCCCAGGCGAAGACGACGGCTTCAGTGCCCCGGGCGAGGCGGATGGTGTCCGCCGACATCTTGATCACCACAAACACCAGCCAGGTGACCAGGCCCAGGCCGACGATGCCGTAGTGCGCGATGACCTCCCAGAAGATGCCGTGGGGGTAGGTGTAGAGCGACTGGCTGAGCAGGTAGTTGTAGTCGGGCAGAAGCGTCTCGTAGCCCCCCACGCCGATGCCCCGGCCATAGGTGTCGGTGAACATCTGCACGCAGGCGGCCCAGTTCCAGGGGCGGTAGTTCTGCTCCAGGCTGACGCCCAAGGCGATGCGCCCCAGGGCCCGGCCGATGCCGCCGATGTCGAGGATCGCCGCCGCGGCCACGCCCACCGCCGAGACCCCGCCGATGCCCACCAGGTAGCGCCGCAGGGTAGGGTGCCCCAAGGCCGTGAGCGCCACGCCGATCACCGTGGCGTAGGCCCCGCCGCGGGAGCCCGCGCCCAACATCGAGAACATCACGAACAGCCCGCCCACCACCGCGGCCAGCCTCGCCCAGAGCTGCCGCTCGACCAACGCCAGGCCAAAGGCCGCGGGGATGACGAAGAACAGGTTCATCGCGAACCAGTTGGGCTGCTGCCCCAGGCCCGTCTCGCGCCCGCCGGACTCCGCGGCCTTAAAGCTCACGCCTACGGTGATGCCGAGCTGATCGATGAGGATCGTGACCAGGCCGATGCCTACGCAGGTGATGAGCCAGGCGCGCACCATCCACAAGAAGTCGCGCCAGGTGCGCACGAACGCGAGGATCGCCCCCACGTTCGCCATCACCATCACCAGGGGCAAGATGTCTTTGATGCCTTCAGAGCGGCTCACCGACCAGGTCAACGAGAGGCAGATCCAGGAGAACAGCGCCAGAAACGGCGCGCGCCAAGGAAACTGGATGTTGAGCGGCAGACGATCCAGCGACGCCCGCACCACCACGGCGAGGGCGCACAAGACCAGCACCAGCTCATAGGGCCCGATGCCGAAGCCGCCGATGTAGGTGAAGACGATGGCGCCGGTGGTGAACAGCCGGGCGGCGATGAGGAGCGCCACCCCGGCCAGGGGGCTCACCAGCACGGCCCCGGCGGCGGCGAGGCCCGCGGCCAAGGCGGCGGCGAGCACGGGCTCGATCATGAACAGCAAGAACGTGAAGAGCTGCAGGCCGAAGATCGCCACGAGCGCCCACGGGCCGCCGAGGTTCTTGATCGCGGGGGACTGTAAGGCTGGCCAGCGCACGGCGGAAGCGTAACCCGGCGCGGCGCGGCGGCCCCCGTCGTGCTACTCCCCCGGCCCCGCGCGGAGGTGATGATGTTGGCCTGGGAGAAGCTCGACGGCGAGGCGGTGCCTGGTGATGACACGGTGATGGAGCTGCTGCGCCGGGGCACGGAGCTCGTGATTCGTGTCTCCGGGCGCGAGCTGATGTCGAGCCGGGTTCACGGCAGCGAAGACGCCTTGGCGGACCTCGCCTGCGACCGCCTCAAAGATCGCCCCGCGGCGCGCATCCTCGTCGGCGGCCTGGGCATGGGCTTCACCCTGGCCGCGGCCTTACGCGGCGTGGGCCCTGAAGGCCAGGTCACCGTGGCGGAGCTCGTGCCCGCCGTGGTGCGCTGGAGCCGCGGCCCCATCGGCCCCGTCGCCGGTCACCCGCTCTCCGACCCCCGCGCCGTCGTGTACCAAGGCGACGTCGCCGACATGGTGCGCCAGCCGCCCCAGCCCTGGGACGCCATCCTCTTGGACGTCGACAACGGCCCCCACGGCCTCACCCGGGCCACAAACGACTGGCTCTACACCTGGCAGGGCCTCGCCGCCGCCCACGCCGCGCTCACGCCCAAGGGCATCTTGGCCGTGTGGTCCGCCGCCGATGATCGGGCCTTCACCCGCCGCATCGAGCGCGCGGGCTTTGACGTGGAGCCCGTGGAGGTGCGCGCCCGGGGCAAGAAGGGCGGCCACCGCCACGTGATCTGGCTCGGCGTCAAGCGCGGCTGAGCACCTTCACCCACACCGCGAGCACCTCGCGAAAGACGGCGGCGCGCTCGGCGCCCACCTCGGCGGTGATCTCCGCCTCCAGCTCGCCCAAGAGCCCCAGGCCGTGGGTGAGCGCGGCGAGGCCGTCGTGGGTGAAGCGCACCAAGGTCGCCCGGCGGTCGGCGGGGTCGGGCACCTGCTCGACGAGGCCCCAGGCCACGAGCTCGGCGAGGAGCGGCGCCACGGCCTGCTTGGTGACGCCGAGTCGCCGGGCCAAGGTGGTGGCCCGAACCCCGGTGAAGCTCAGGTGAGGGAAGAGCCGGGTGTGCGCCGGTCGCACCGGGGGCGCGCCGGGGATGGCCGCCAGCCGGGCCAGGGCCTTCTCGTCGAGGAGCCGGGCGGCGCGTAACAAGAGCTGGCCCGTGGAGGCCGAGGTCTGCGCGCGCAGGGCGTCGTCGAGATCGGTGGGGTTCATCCCTCGGGCCTTAACTCAGGCCGAAACCGCTCGGGGTCTACGGCGTCGCGGCCCACACGCAGGGTGAAGTGCAGGTGCGGCCCCGTGGAGCGCCCGGTGTTGCCCGAGTCGGCGATGACCTGCCCGGCGGTGACCTCGTCGCCCTTCTCCACATGCAGGGCGTCGAGGTGGCAATACGAGCTGCGCACGCCGTGGCCGTGGTTCACGATGATGAACTTGCCGTTCAGCGGGTCCTGCGCCGCCTTCTCTACCTCTCCGGCCTGGGCCGCCAGCACCGGGGTGCCGATGGGCGCGGAGAGGTCGACGCCGTTGTGCAGCTTGCGGGTCTTGAGCACGGGGTGAACCCGGTACCCATAGCGGCTGCTCACCCGGTGCGGCGCGGCGATGGGCCAGGTGAGCGTGAGCGCCTTGGCGAGCCCCATGGTGCCGTCCACGGCGGCGCGGGCGGCGCGGGCCTGGGCGTCGGGCAGAAACGCCCGGTGCGTGGCGTAGCGGCTGGGCTCATCCTCACCCACCTGCCGCGCCCGGCGGATCGCGCGCTCCCGGGGCTCGGCGCCCACGGCGTACACCTCAAGGGCCTCCTCCACGTCGCCTTGGTACAGCCGATCTAAGGCGGCGATGGCGCGCTCCTCTGCGGGCAAGGCGGCGACCTCCGCCCGCAGGGTGTCATCGGCGGGGCCGTCGCTCTTGGCCAAGGCGATGCGGGCCGCGGTGCGGTAAGGCTCGGGGAAGCCGTCCCCCGGGGCGCCCTGGGCGCTGCCCAAGGCCCCGGCGAGGGCTTCAGGCTGCACAAAGATCGCCTCCAGCTCGGCGAGCAGCCGCGCGCTGGGCCCGGCGGTGAAGGTGGCGATGAGGCTGGGGCGCTCGGTCTCGACCCCCCGGGCGACGTCCACGGCCCAGGTGACCACGCCGCCCACGGGGGTGCGGGTCATCACGCCGAACACCGTGAGCACCACCAAGAACAGATCCGTGAGCCCACCCCGCGCCGGGCCCGCCTTCGCCGCCTTGGGGCTCGGCTTCAACCCTTTGGGGGGTGTGCGGCGGCTCACGAGAGCACCCCGCGCCAAGGCAGGCCATACCAGGCGGCCAAGGCGGCGAAGGTCAACAACAGAGGCGCCCAGAGGATGCCCTGCAGGCGCGACTTGGGCGCGCTGAGCCCGCCGATCACCCGGGCCAGGCCCGAGAGCCCCAGGCGCCAGGCGATCAACACCGAGGTGATCACCCCCAGCCAGCGCGCGGGCGTCGGCGCGAAGGGGGCCAAGGCGTCCTCGACGCTCATGCCCACCACCCAGGCCCCGGCCAGGGCCGTCGGCGCCCAGTACAGCGGCAGCACCAAGGCGTGAACGCTGAGCGCGTCGCGGTAGGCCCGGGGGCTCAGCGTGGGCGCCAGCGGCGTGAGCGTGAGGCTGTTGAACGCGTGCAACAGCGTGAGCAGCTCCAAGGCCAAGGCGATCCAGGCCGAGGGCTCCAAGAGGTCATCGGGGCTGGCCGGGGCGAGGCCCACCGTCTCCAGGGGCCCTGCGAGGCGCTCGACGAGGGCCGAGAGCGCGGCGTAGACCTGATCGTCGAGGTGGTCCGCCGCGAGGTGCAGGCCGAGGCCGATCAGCGCGAGCTGCCCCAGGCCGATCCAGGCGAAGCGAGAGCGCGCGAGCGCGGCGTCGAGGCGAGAGAGGGGGTCGTCCACGGGGCGGGAGTAACTCCGGCGGGCGCGGCGGCAACGTCGCCGGGGGCGGGGGGCTTACAGGGGCCTATGGCGCTGCGTCTGATACTGTGTGTTACTCTGCCGACCGCTCAGGAGTGACCATGCCGGGAGACGACTACGTTCAGACCGCCCTCGTGATGGCGGAGGCTGGCGCGGCCTTGGCGCCGACCCAGCCCCGGAGCGCCTGTTACCTCTTGGGCTATGTCGCCGAGTGTACGCTCAAGGCGGCGGCGGTCGCGGCGCTCACGAAGCAAGGGATTCCACCTGCAGACGCGAAGCAAGGTGTCAAGGGCTCTCCCGATCTCAGCCGCCTCGCCACCCTTCACCGTCTCATCGCGCTCACCCCCTCGGCTCGCCTGCGCCGCCTCGCCCCGCTCGACCGCCTCGCGCCGCGGATGTCCGCCCGCCTCGGGCCGAGCGAAGGGGCTGAGGAGCACTGGCACCCCAACCACCGCTATGACGGGAGCCGCTGGGATGATCAGGCGGCGCGTGACTACCTGGTGGAGGCCGAACGAATGACACGAACCCTCATCGGGCTTCGGCTTGAAGGAGCCTTGTGATGCGCGCTGATGACGCATGGAGCCAGCTCAAGGCGCGGGTGATTGCGCTCGCGAAGAACCACCCCGACGCGCGTGTCACCGCCGTGATCGACACCTATGGTCTGTGCTCTATCGCGGTGAACAAAGTCAAAGGGAGCCCGGTCAGCGCTGCGAAGGCCGTGTTCACGGCAGACCCTGCCTTGGAGCGTTGGGCGGCGAGCGCGCCGGTCTTGCCGTACCGTGCCGAGCAAGACGACCCGCAGAAGAAGGACTCGCTCTTGCGGCTGGCGCTTGAGGGCGCGCACGCCCAGCCCCTCGAGCCGGCGGTGCCGAACGCCTTCATCGTGAGCCGCACGATGAGCAACGAGAGCTGGGGCCAGTCCATCGACCAAAAACCCTGCGCGTTGGCCTAAGGTGGTCGGCTTTTACTCCTTCAAGGGCGGCGTGGGTCGCAGCACGGCGGCGGCGATCACGGCCCTGCTGATGGCGCGAGAGGGCCGCCGGATCCTGCTCGTCGATCTCGACCTGGAGGCGCCGGGGCTTGAGGGCTACTTCGGGTTCACGAACGATCAGGTGCAGGGCGGCATGGTCGATCTGCTCTTGGAGCAGGCCGCGATGGGGTCGCGGTGGACAAACAACCCCTGGATCACCTCCTGCCTTATGTCGACGATCTTGAGGTGCAGAACCGGGGCGGACTCTTGCACATCGTGCCCGCTGGGCGTCTCAATAAGAGTTATCCCGAGCGCCTCGGGCGGCTGGCCTTGGCGGACATGGCCCGCGCCCCGGGTGACCAAAACCCACTGCGGATCGTGCTGCAAGGCTTTCTGGACCGTGAGGAGTACGACCTCATCTTCGTGGACTGCCGCACGGGCTTCTCTGAGGTCGGCGGCATGGCGCTCAACGGGCTGTCTGACCTCAACGTGTTGATGTTTAAGACCGCGCAGTCTGAGCAGCGTTACGTCGAGGTGGTGCTCGATCACATCGCTCGGCTCAGCGCGGCGCGCCTTTCCAACGCTGGCGCGCAGGAGGTTAGCCGCCTCGCGAACAGCCTCCTGTTCGTGTTCTCGATGGCCCAGCTCCCCGCCGAGCCGCGTGAGGCGAAGGAGTTTGTAGACGAGCTGCGTGGGCGGGTGAGCGGCCTTCTGTGGGAGCGGGTGTTTGAGCACCTCGCCCCTGGGATATGGATTCAGCCCGCGCTCGATGCTGAAGACAGCCCCGATGATCCTGTGCCTCATGACGTGGTGGTGGTCCCTTATCTGCGTGACCTGCCTGCGCTCAGTCGCGCCTCGGACATGCTCTACAAAGCCACGGAGGTTGGCGTCAAGGCGTATGAGTCCCTCGCCCGGCGGATGCTCGACGTGAAGCTCCGGCTGCCCACGCCTGTGACCGACCCCGCCGAGCCGCCCTCCACCGTCGCGGGGGACGTGGTCACGGCGTTGGCGAGCTTGATAACGAATGTTGATGGAGAGCGGGAGCTGAGCAGCGCTCAGCATCTGAAAGACCGTTTCTTGCCTCGGGCGGCGCATCGAGGGCTGTTGAGCGCTGATGTGCTCATCATCCAGGGTGAGAAGGGCGCCGGCAAGAGCGCGCTATTCATGGCCTTTCAGGACCGAGAGTTTCTTTTGCAGCTCGCACGATATGCCGGTGTTGCGGCGAACCAGCAGGAGCGGCTAACACGCACAGACCTGATGGTCGGATTTGAGGCGGGCATGAACTCGGCCTTATCTCAGCCTGTGGTGTCGCTCTTTGCGACGTTCCAGAGCAGGTCGTGGCGAAGATGTTCTACGGGACGCCTCCGCGGCTTCTGGCGCGGCCTTCTGT
This sequence comes from Deltaproteobacteria bacterium, assembly GCA_016717595.1. Taxonomy (GTDB): domain Bacteria; phylum Myxococcota_A; class UBA796; order UBA796; family CAJQPC01; genus JADKFE01. The sequence continues at coordinate 259,504 of JADKFE010000001.1, forward strand.
GCGCTCAGCTCATCATTCATCGGCATGACTTCACCGTCCCCGGTGACGCGCCGCTGCCGCCGCTCACGGTGATCCCCACCGTCACGAACGCCCATACCTTGAGCCTGTCGCCCGAGCGCCAGACCGAGCTAATCCTCTGGCTGCAGGAGGTGATGCGTCGCGCCAAGGCGAAGAACAAGCAGCTTTGGGTGTTGTATGACGGCCTCGACGCCCACCTCACCAGCGCACCCCAGCGCCGCGGGCCGCTGATCTCGGCCTTGGTAGATCTGTGGTGGGATCTGCGCGGCCAGCCCATCTCCGCGCGCATCTTCTTGCGACAAGACCTTTGGGATCGTGAGGTATCCCTTGTAGACAAAGCCAAGATCATCAGCGGTACCTATCGTGTGCAGTTGGAGTGGGACGCGGAGGAGCTCTACCGCTTGCTCATCAAGCGCCTGCTCGTGGCTGAGAGCTTCCAGCAGCTCTTAAGAGAGCACAAACTGTGGAGAGATGACCTTAACCCTCGGCCTGGCCTGGATCGCTTAGGCCTGGTGCCTCCGTCCGATGAGGCTTGGCTTCAGGAGGTCGTGGCGGCCTTGGTCGGCGAGCACATGGGCGTTGGAAGTAAGAAGGGCGGGACGTACACGTGGATCGTTAAGCATCTCGGCGACGCCAACGGACGTGTGCGGCCCAGGTCATTGCTGACCCTGTTCGCCCTCGCGGCGACGAAACAAGGCGCTGACCTCAAGGGGCGCGCACCCCTTGACCAAGCACGGTTGCGCGAGGCGCTGCGAACGGGAGTGTCACCGCAGGGAGTTGCGGAGCTGAAGCAAGAGTTCGCGCTTGAGTGGATGAGCGGAGACGTTTGGGTCCCAGACACCTTTAAGGAGCATGAGACCTTGTGGCCCGTCGATTACGAGCCGCTCAAGAGGTTCCTCTCCAAGCGGTTGAAACTGCCCGTGAGCCGTGTGTCAGAGCTCCTTTACCAGATGGCCGTTAGTGGCCTCTTGGAGCACCGCACCACCCAGCCCGCGGACAAGATTCAGGTGCCTGACATCTACCTCTACGGCCTGGGTCTTACCCGCAAGGGCTGAGGCGTAAGGGGGGGGCTTACTGCGCGTGGGCGAGGTGGCGGATCTTTGGTGCAACGCTCAAGGGCAGCTGTCCATGCAGGGGAACCAATCCCCAGCCGTGTCGATGTGGTAGCAGTGGCCAACCATGAAGTTCTTGATCGTCTGACACTCGCTGGCGGAGATCGAGCTCAGGTAGGTGACCCTCCACGCGTGAAGCCACCAGAGCTCGACGCCATAGGCGCCCTCGTGATCGGGATCACAGTTCTCCCAAGACGGCCAGGTGGTGCAGGCGCCGTGCTCGGGCACAAAGGCGTGTGAGGCCTCATGGAGGAGGATCGCGGCGCCGGTCGCCAGCGGATCCGCCTGATACAAAGAGCCGCCCCAGCCGAGCGTGAGGCTTGAGAAGGCCCGCTTCGTGTCCCGGTCGTACGCGGCCTGGGCCGTGCCCTGGATGTTCTCTTGATAGGTGGCGCTGAGGATCTCCGCGTGAACCAGCTCAAACCACGCCTGGGCGGCGGGGGATTGATCCGAGAGCCCCTCGACGCTGGCGATCTCCTCTAGCCGCGCCTTCGCCAATCCAGACAGGTTCGGGTCGTCGAGGGCCTCCCCGAGCGTCGCCTCGTCGCTGGCCACGAGGGTCAAGAGGCTCAGGAGGACGAACGCCCCAACATCCGACTGTGTGAGGTCATCGGGCTCAAAACCAAAGACCTCCCACTCCATGCCGATGGAGTCGCCGAGCGTCCTGGCGCAGCGTTTGTCGACCTGGTCCACGGTGTCCCAAGCGGAGCGATCGGGCTCCCAGAGGCGGATCTCCGTCTCGCAGTCGCGCTGAACCTGCGCGTAGTCGGCCTCGGCGCGGCAGCCGAGGATCAGGAGGGGGAGGAGCAACTGTGTCGGCGCCTGGGGTTGAACATAGGGGAGGGTAGCACGGGCTCGGTGGGTCTGGCGCGACCGACCGGGGCGGCGGGCTTAGGGGCTTGGGGTTGTTGAGGATCATCCGCACACACTGTCCGCTGGGGCCATGAGTTTGCGTCCCCCTTGTGGTGGATGGACCACAGCAGCGGACATGGAAGAAGACATGACCATGGTATCTTGAGCCCGCCGGAGGCGCGAGGCTAGGGGCCTACGCCGACGCTGAGGGGGGGGCATCGCCGGGCTGGGCCTCGACACCCACGAGATCGCCGCGAAGATCGCCCGTCATGCCCTACAGACCCTCAGCTTGCGCTGGGGCGACCACCTGCTGTGGACCCACGTCACACATGCCCGTCCCGCGCCTGCCCGATGTGCTGCGCGACGAGGAACGCCAGCTCCAAAGACTGCGCGTAGTTCAGCCGTGGGTCGCAGAAGGTCTCGTAGCTGCGGGAGAGATCCGAGACCTGCAGGTCTTGAGGGCCGCCGACACACTCGGTCACGTCGTCGCCGGTCAGCTCAAAGTGTACGCCGCCGAGCGCGCTGCCATACAGACGATGCAGGTCAAACGACTGGCGCAGCTCGGAGAGGATGCGGTCGAAGTCGCGGGTCTTGAGCCCGGCGGAGGTGGACTCGGTGTTGCCGTGCATGGGGTCACAGGACCACAAGACAGACCGGCCCGAGCGGCGGATCGCCTGAATGAGCGGGGGCAGGTTCGCGGACACGCCCTTCTCACCAAGGCGCACGATCAGGGTGATGCGCCCGGGGATGTTGTCGGGGTTGAGGCGGTCCAACATCTGCACCAGCTCGGCGGCCTCTAAGCCCGGGCCGACCTTGACGCCCAGGGGGTTCTTGACGCCGCGAAAATACTCGACGTGGGCGCCGTCGAGGTGCCGTGTGCGGTGGCCGATCCACAGAAAATGCGCGCCGAGGTTGTACCAGTCGTTGCCGACACGCACGGTCTGGGCCTCTTCATAGGCCAAGAGCAGGCCCTCGTGAGAGGTGAACAGCTCGCAGCTTCGTAGACTGTCGGAGTACGGCGCGCCCGCGGCCTCCATAAACTGAATGGACTCCGTGATGCGGTGAATCATCTGCTCATACTCGGCGCGGCGGCGCGGATGCCGCACAAAGCCGAGGTCCCAAGAGCTGGGGCGGTGCAGGTCGGCGAAGCCCCCGGCGAGGAGCGCCCGCACATAGTTGAGCGTGGCGGCGCTGTGATAACAGGCGCGGACCATCCGTGCGGGATCGGCGCGGCGCTCGTCGGGGTGGATGCCGTTGACGTGATCCCCGCGGTAGCTGAGCACCTCGCGGCCGTCGATGACCTCCGTGTCGTTGCTGCGGGGCTTGGCGTACTGCCCGGCGAGGCGCGCGACACGGACGACGGGGGTGCGTGCGCCCCAGGTCAACACCACGCTCATCTGCAGGAGGATCTTGAGCTTGTTCTCGATGGTGGCCGCGGTGCAGTCCACAAACCGCTCGGCGCAGTCGCCCCCCTGCAGCAAGAACCGCCGCCCCAAGCTGGCCTCGGCGAGCTCCTCCCGCAGACGATCCACCTCCCCGGCGTGAACCAGCGGCGGCAGGGCCTTCACCTGGCGTAAGGCGCCGTCCAGAGCGTCAGGATCATCGTACTGCGGCTGCTGCCGAATGGGCCGCGTCCGCCAGGAGCCGAGGTGCCAGGGGTCAGTCGTCATCATGCCTCCGCGTGAGGACGGCGCTTATAACGGGTTGGGGCGAGGCGGCGCACCCGCCAGCGCACCCCTCTGCGGGCGCCGGACGAAGTCGGTTATGCTCTCTCGCCCGCTCACCTGGAGATCCGGTGCCGCCGACCCTCGACGAAGAAGCCCTCGACCAAATCCTCGACCTTCAGCTCGCCGTCGCGTGGGCTGGGGAGCAGGGCGAGCGGGGAGGGGGCGGCGAGCGCTTGGGATGGTGGCCGACGGATCTCACGAGCGAAGACGGCGGCGTCGCCTTCTTGCGCCACCTCGCCCCCAAGACCTATGTCTGGGCGGCGTTTCAGGCCGCGCGAGAGGCCGCGAGGCAGGTCGATCGGCGACGCCTCGCGGCGCCCGAGGCGCTAGATGAGCGCTTCACGCTGTTTCACCTTGGCGCTGAGCTTGACGAGCGCCTAGACGAGCGCCTCGTCCAGCTCAAGCGGGAGGGCGGCGATCTCGGGCGCCTCCCCCAGCTCGCCACGCTCCGCGAGGCCCCGTTCAGCCAAGGCCGCTTTGACGCGTGGGTGGCGAGCTTTGGCCCCGTAGAGCACGACGCCCAGGCCGACGGTCGCGCCCTTCGGGAGCCGTCCCCGCGCCCGTCCGTGGCCTTGGTGCGCGCCTTGGTCGCCGCCCTGAGCCCTCACGTCGAGCGGTACCCCGCGCCCTACGCCCGTCGGAGCGCCCCATGACCGACGCGCTGGGCGTCGATGACGGCGTCGGCGTCGGCGTCGGCGTCCCCTTCGACTCAGAGATCCCCCACACCCGCCTGCTCAAGTTTGGCCTGGAGATCGAGCCCGCCCGCGCCTTCTGGCGCGGCGCCCCCGCCCGCGCCGAGGACGCCTTCGACGCCCTCACCTTCGGCGACAAGAGCCTTGACCGCGTGCGCGCCCTGCTGCGCATCCTTCGGGAGCGTTTTGAGCGGCCGCCCCAGGCGCTCCCGGTGCTCCGGGCCTGGACAGGCCTCGACGCGCCCACCCGCGCGCTCGTCTGCCACTGGCACACCCAGCTCAGCGACCCGCTCTACCGCGCCTTCACCGGGGAGCTGCTCCCCCAGCGCCGCGACGTCGGGCACCAGACGCTGCGCCGAGACGAGGCCCTGGCCTTCGTCACCGAGCGCACGGGAGACCGCCTGCGCATCTCTACGCGGGTGCAGCTCGTCTCGAAGCTGTGCTCCGCCGCGCGGGAGGCCGGCTTGCTCTCGGGGATCACCGACCCCCGGCAGCTCCAGTGTGTGCGCCCCACTGACGACGCCTTGACCTACCTGCTCTACCTGCTGCGTGGGGTCGGCGTCGCGGACGGCGCCATCGGCGATACCCCGTATCTGCGCTCCTTGGGGCTCACCCCCGACGCTCTGGATCGCCAGCTCCGGGGCCTTCGTGGCGTCGGTGTCCGCCGTCAGGGGGCGCTCTTGGAGCTCGATTGGGCCCACGCCGACCTCTTGGCCTGGGCGCGAGACGGCCTCGGCCTGAGTGTTGAGGAGACGCCATGAGCAAGACGCTGCCGCTCAGCCGCCCGAGCTTCGCCGCCGCCATCGACGCCTTACGCCGCGACCTGCTCCACGAGGGCGGCCCCCACATCTCGACGATGCGAAACCACCGCTTCGCGCTCCTCGTCGTCGAGCCCAAGGACGAGATCGCCCTTCGCCGTGAGGTGCAGGCCCTCTCGATTGAGCTGGAGCGCGGCGGCTGGACGGTGCTCTCCATCTCGCTCAAGCGCCTGTTGTTGGACCGCATCCAGAGGCTCGGCCCCGACTGGGCGCAGTGGGTCATCGAGACAGAACAAGCGCTCTCCGCCTACGATCCCGCTCGCGCCTTGGAGTCGGTGAAGGAGGCCCTCGCCCCGCTCATTGAGGGCCCCGACGGCCTCGCCGCCGACTGCGCACAGATCATCCAGGCCCACGCCAAGGCCAACCCCGGCGCCGCGGATCGCACCTTGGCGCTCATCGGCCACGCCGGGGCGCTGTTCCCGTTCTTTCGCAGCTCGGCCCTGCTTCGCCACCTCGACGGACGAACCGGCGAGATCCCCGTCGTGCTCCTGTATCCGGGCACACGCACGGGCGATCACGGCCTCTCCTTCATGGGTGTGCTGCGCCCCGACAGCGATTACCGCCCCCGCATCTACTCTGCTTGAGCGTGCCTATGTCCCAGCTTGTGCGTGATCTGTTCGTCTCCAACGTCACCCGCGACATCCCGCCCGTCGTGTATTTCCATGAGCAGAGCCCGGAGAAGCTCCAGGACGAGGTCGCGGAGTACATCATCACCGGGGGCTTCCCCGAGGGCAGCGTGCAGCGCCAGCGGGTGCCCGACGGCATCCACGAGCAGGCCGTGCGCCTGTGCATCAACCTCGCCGCTGAGCTAGACCGCGCCGGGGGGCCAGATCTCCCCAACGTCTGGATCTCCGGCTTTTATGGCTCGGGCAAATCGAGCTTCGCCAAGCTCTTTGGCCTCGCGCTGGACGGCGTGGGCCTGCCCAGCGGGCGCTCCTTGGCCGAGGCCTTCCTCGCGCGGGACACCTCCCCCCAAGCCGCTGCGCTGCGCGCGGCCTGGAGCGGCCTGCGCCAGCGCCTCAACGACCCCGTCGCCGTGGTGTTTGACATCGGCGGCTTCGCCCGAGACGGCGAGCACGTCCACGCCGCCGCCGTACGCGCGCTCCAGGCCCGCCTCGGCTACAGCGCCCGCAGCCCCCACATCGCCCTCGCCGAGCTAGAGCTTGAGCGTGGGGGCAGCAAGCACTTCAACGCCCACAGCCAGGCGCTGTTCAACGCCCCGTGGTCGGCGCTCAACGAGGACATGCACGCCCCGGCGCGCTTCTCGCGGCTCATGGCGAAGGCCTTCCCCGAGGTGTACCGCGACGACCGCGACTGGCACATGCGCCACAGCGGCGCGGCCTCGACGAACCTCTCCCCTGAAGACGCCATCCGCGCCATCGGCGACATGCTGCGCCAACGCCGCCCCGAGGCGACGGTGTTCTTCATCATCGACGAGGTCTCGCAGTATGTGCTGGCCGACCCCGACCGTGTAGAGCGCCTGCGCGCCTTCGCCAGCGCCTTGGGCGCGGGGCTCAAGGGCCGGGCCTGGCTGTTCGCCTTGGGCCAACAAAAGTTAGAGTCCGAACAAGACGACAGCTTCTTGGTCAAGACAAAGGACCGTTTCCCCCAGCGCCTCCGGGTGCATCTCGCGGCCACCAACATCCAAGACGTTGTGCACCGCCGCCTGCTGCACAAACGCCCCGAGGCCGCCGCCGCCCTGCGCGCCCTGTTTGACCAGCACCGGGCCGATCTCAAGCTCAACGCCTATGGCGGCGAGCACATCAGCCCCGATGAGTTTGTGGAGGTCTACCCGCTCCTGCCGGGGCACATCGACCTCGTCCTGCGCCTCACCACCGCGCTGCGCAGCCGCTCCAGCCGCGCCCAGGGCGACGCCCAGGCCATCCGCGGGCTCTTGCAGCTCT
>JADKFE010000002.1 GCA_016717595.1 Deltaproteobacteria bacterium
TGGCTGATGACCACGGCGCAGCCGGGGAAGATGGTGAGGGCCTCCTCCAGGTTACGTAGGGTCTCCACGTCGAGGTCGTTCGTGGGCTCGTCCAAGAAGAGCAGGTTGCCGCCGGTCTTGAGCAGCTTGGCGAGGTGAACGCGGTTGCGCTCGCCGCCGGAGAGCGTGCCCACCTTCTGCTGCTGGTCGGAGCCGGTGAAGTTGAACAGCGAGACGTAGGCCCGACTGTTCACGTCTTTGCCGCCGATCTTGAGGAGATCGTGGCCGCCGGAGATCTCTTCCCACACGGTCTTGTTGTCGTTCAGGGCGTCGCGGCTCTGGTCGACATAGGCCAGGTCCACCGTCTCGCCGTGGGTGACCTTGCCGCCGTCGGGCTGCTCGGCGCCCAAGAGGATGCGGAACAGGGTGGTCTTGCCCGCGCCGTTCGGGCCGATCACGCCGACGATGCCGCCGGGGGGCAGCTTGAAGCTCAGGTTCTCAAACAGGAGCTTGTCGCCGTAGGCCTTCGTGAGGCCCTCGACCTCGATCACCTTGCCGCCCAGACGGCGGGTGAGCGGGATGTGGATACGCGCGCCGACGCCGCGGCGGGCCTCGGCCTCGTTCGCCACGAGCTGCTCGTAGGCGCTGATGCGGGCCTTGGACTTGGCCTGGCGGGCGCGGGGCGACTGGCGAATCCACTCCAGCTCCTCACCCATCGCCCGAGCGCGGTCGCTCTCGGCCTTCTTCTCTTGGCGCATCCGCTCTTGTTTCTGCTCCAGCCAGCCGGAGTAGTTGCCCTCGAAGGGCACGCCGCTTGCCGTGGTCGAGCTCGAGGATCCACTTGGAGACGTTGTCCAAGAAGTAGCGGTCGTGGGTCACGGTGATGACGCAGCCCGCGTACTCGGCCAAAAAGCGCTCCAGCCACGACACGCTCTCGGCGTCGAGGTGGTTGGTGGGCTCGTCGAGCAGGAGCAGGTCGGGCTTCTCCAACAGCAGGCGGCACAGGGCCACGCGGCGGCGCTCACCGCCGGAGAGGTTCTTGACCGCCCAGTCGGCGGGGGGCACCCGCAGGGCGTCCATGGCCACGTCGAGGGTGCGGTCCATCTCCCAGGCGCCGGCGGCGTCGATCTTGTCTTGCAGCTCGGCCTGGCGGGTGATGAGGCGGTCCATCTCGTCATCGGTGATGTCTTCGCCCATGCGGTTCGACACGGCGTCGAACTCCAAGAGCAGCTCACGCCAATGTTTGAGGCCGAGCTCGACGTTGCCGCGCACATCCAGCGTCTCGTCAAGCTTGGGCTCTTGGGGCAAGAAGCCCACCGTAGAGCCGGGCTTGAGGATCATCTGGCCGTTGTATTCGGTGTCTTGGCCCGACATCAGGCGCAGCAGCGTGGACTTGCCCGAGCCGTTGTGGCCGATGACGCCGATCTTGGCGTCGGGGTAGAACGAGAGCCAGGTGGGATCGAGGATCTTGCGGCCCGAGGGCAGAATCTTTTCGCAGCCGATCATCTGGAAGACGAAGTCGTTGGCCATGTGGACCTCCGTGAAGGCCCCCTCTCTACCCCGGGTCCAGATCCTCGGCCACGGGCATCCCGCCATGATTCAAATCACCGTCAAAGGCCCAGCGGCCCTTCCGCCACGGCGCGCGCACGGCCGGGGTGAGGAGCTGGAGGTATCTCTCGCGGGGGATCTCTTGGGCGCCGAAGCGGTGCAGGTGATCGGTGTAGACCTGGGAGTCGATGAGCGTGAAGCCCCAGCGCCGAAGCTGCACCACGAGGGTGGTGAACGCGATCTTCGACGCGTCCGGCGCCAAGGCGAACATGGACTCGCCGAAGTACACGTCGCCCAAACCTACGCCGTAGAGCCCGCCGACGAGGCGGTCGTCTTCCCAAGCCTCGACGCTGTGCGCCAGGCCCATCTTGAACAGGCGCAGGTAGCCCTCACGCAGCTCGTTCGTGATCCAGGTGCCGCCTTGGCCGGGCCGGGGCGTGCGCGCGCAGCGGTCGATCACCGAGGCGAAGTCTCGGTCCATGGTGAGGCGGTAGGGCTGACGCCGGATGACCTTTCGTAACGACCGCTGCACCCGGAGCTGCTCCGGCAGGAGCACAAAGCGCGGATCGGGGGAGTGCCAGAGGATCGGCTGGCCCTCGTTGTACCAAGGAAAGATGCCCATGGTGTAGCCCAAGAGCAGGCGCCGCGGGTGCAGATCGCCGCCCACGGCGAGCAGGCCGTCCTCACGGGCGAGGCGCGGATCGGGGAAGATGTGCTCATCGGGCAGCGCGAAGACCGGCATCCTGCGAGAATCGCGCGTTGTGCGCCGGTCGGCAAGCCCCCGCCGCGTGTGGCAAAGACGACAGATAGAGAGCAGGATGAACCGCAGCAGGAGGAGTCATGGGTCTCAAGGATCTTCTCAAATCGACGGTCAAGCGCGCCTTGGGTCGCGGAGACGCGCCTGCGCCCACGCCTGCGCCCGAGGCCCGGCCCACCCGCTCCGGCAGCCACCCCGCGCCGCCGCCGTGGCGCGCCGCCCAAGCGCCCGTGGCTCAGGCCGCCGCGCCCGTCGTGGAGCCTGTCGTAGCGCCCCAGGCCTCGCCTGAGGAGCCGCCCTGGGACGATCAGGTCTCCCAGAACCCCAACGACTGGATGAACAACGGCGCCTTGCCCCCGGGAGACGAACCCCAGGTCACCGCGCCGACCTTCGACGTGGTGCTGGATGGCGCCGCCGGGGACGAGGCCTGGGCGCCGACGGCTGAGGAGCGCGCCGCGCGCCGGGACGAACCTCAAGAGATGGCGCCGCCCCCGGCGATCACCCCCAGCGCGAGCCACGACACCGTGGTGGAGCTCTCCGCCGCGCCGATCGTTGAGGCCAGCGCCGCTGAAGCCGCCCCCGCCGTCCCCGCCCCCGGCGCCCCGGCCACGGGGATGCCCGAGGTGAACCCCGACGCCGAGTTTAAGGTTCACCTGATCAACGAGCAGGAGGGCATCGATCTGGTGATCACCACCTTCGTGGGTGAGCCCGTGCTCGACGCCGCCGACCGCCAAGGCCTCGCCCTGCCCTACTCCTGCCGCAACGGCGGCTGCACCATCTGCGCGGGCAAACTCTTGAGCGGTGAGGCCGAGATGGGCGATCAGTATGTGCTGGAGCCCGAGCAGATCGCCGCCGGGTTCAGGCTGTTGTGCTGCGCCTGGGTGACCAGCGACGCGACGATCATCACCCATCAAAACGACGCGGTCTCCTAGGGCGAAGCGGTCAAATCAGGCCGTCTTGCCGTGGGGGCGATCGCCGTTGGGCTGGGCTCGGGCGCCGGTGAGGCCCTCGGGCCGGGGCCGCGCGCGACCGGCGCCTAAACCATAGAGCAGGTAGTCGCTCACCCCGTAGAGCCGCTGGAGCAGGTCACGATAGCCGCTCAGGCGCATCCCGGCGTAGTAGTCAAACGCCGCGCGCTCGACCCCGTCCACGCCGCGGACCTCCAAGACCACCTGGGTCTCTTCAGAGAGGATGGTGTGGTGGGGCAGCCTCGGCCAGTCCGCCCGGCGGAGCGCCCCGCGGAGCTCCTCGACGCCCGCGGGGCTCAGGCTGGCCTCCCAGACCGCGTGGGCCCCGTGCAGGCGCCCCTCCAAGAGCAGGGCCCCGTCGGGCCAGAGGGTGAGCTCGACACGGCCGAACATGGGATCCTCGGGGTGCTCCACCCCAAGGCTGAACTGCATCCAGGCGCCGGTCTTCACGAGGGTCTCCGCTCATGCGTGAACAGGTCATAATTCTTTTACCACATGTCAACGCCCCTTGACACGAAGTCCCCCAATGTAAACCGGATGTAAGCGACACGACATGTCGGTGCTCACCGACATGTCGGTGAACTTTGGCCACGAGATGTCGGTGACCTAGGCCGCGGGGCCACGCCCAGGGCGCGGGGCCGGGGTTTTGGCGTTGGCACGCTCCTTGCGAAAGGGGAGCCATCCCGACCGCGTCCCGACGACCGGTCGGCCCCCAACACGGAGAAAAAAACATGCTCACCATCGGCGACAAGCTCCCGGCCTTCAACCTCGACGCGGTGCTCGCGGACAAGTCCTTCGGCAAGGTCACCGACCAGGACGCCCCCGGGCGCTGGAAGGTGCTGTTCTTCTGGCCCATGGACTTCACCTTCATCTGCCCCACGGAGATCGCGGCCTTCGGGCGGCGCAACGGCGACTTTCAGGATCGTGAGGCCGAGCTTCTGGGCGCCAGCACCGACACCCACTTCGTTCACCTCGCCTGGCGTAAGCAGCACCCCGACCTGAACAACCTGCCGTTCCCGATGCTCGCCGACACCAAGCGGGAGCTGTCCACGGCGCTGGGCATCCTGCACAAACAAGACGGCGTGGCGCTTCGGGCCACCTTCATCGTCGATCCCGACGGCGTCATCCGCTGGGTCTCGGTGAACGATCTCAGCGTCGGCCGCAGCGTCGATGAGGTGCTGCGGGTGCTCGACGCCCTCCAGACCGACGAGCTCTGCCCCTGCAACTGGCAGCCCGGTCAGGAGACCATCCAGGTGCCCCGATGAGCCCCCTTGAGGCGGTCAGCGCGCGCCTGCCTGAGCCCGCCCGGGACATCCGGCTGAACCTGCAGTCCGTGCTCGGCGGCTCGACCTTGAGCCCCGTCAGCCGCCTCACCGTGGCCATCGCTTGCGCGTGGGCGTCGGGCTCAAAGCCCCTCGCCCGGGCCCTGGAGGCCGAGGCCCAGGCGAGCCTGCCCGAGCCCGAGGCCGCGGCCACCATCGACGACGCCCGCGCCGCGGCGGCCTTGATGTCGATGAACAACATCTTCTACCGCTTCCGCCACTTCGTCGGCAAAGAGGGCTACCGCGAGCGCCCCGCCCGTCTGCGCATGGGCCGAATCGCCCGCCCGCTCACCGACAAGGCGACCTTTGAGCTGGCCTGCCTCGCGGTGAGCGCCATCCACGGCTGCGAGGACTGCGTGAAGAGCCACGAGCTCACCGTGCTCGGCCACGGCAAGACCGAGGATGACGTGATGGACACGATCCGCCTGGCGGCGGTGATCCACGCGGCGGCGGTGGGGCTGTTGATGACGGAGGAGTGATCGGCCCCCCGGGGCGGGGGGGGGGGGGGGGGGGGGGGGGGGGGGGGGGGGGGGGGGGGGGGGGGGGGGGGGGGCCCGCCCGCGGCGGGGGGGGGGGGGTGGGGTGGCGCCGCCGGGGCAACCGGCGCCCGCGCCCGCCGCCGCACCGTCGGCTCCGCCCGGAAAACCCCCCGGGGGGGGGGGGGGGCGGCGGGGGGCCCCGGGGCGCCCCCCGGCCCCGGGAGCGCCCCGGGGGGGCTGACCCCAGCCTGACCCACCTCTCCCCAACCCACGCCGGGGCGCTTACGTTGCGGTCCATGAGCACGACCGACCGCGTGAGCCCCCCGGCTGAGCTGGCGCCGACCCTCGACCACGTCACCGAGCTTGGCGACCTCACCGCCTTGGCCGCCCGGCCGGAGTCCCTCGGCGACGTGCGCCAGCGGGCGCTGCGGGCCTTGGCCTCGGTGATCCCCTACGATCTCGCCGCGCTGTACGAGCTTCAAGACGACACCCTGGTGGTGCGCGCCGCTGAAGGCCGCCTGGCCGACGCCCGGGTGCGGCGCCACAGCCTCAAGCTCGGGCGCTTCCCCACGCTGCGCCAAGCTCTTGAGACCCGCCGCCCTCTGCGCCTCAACCACCACGATCACGTCGGCGACGAGGGCGACCCTTACGACGGGCTCTTGAACCTGCCGCCGGGCCACGCCTGTATGGTCGTGCCGCTGTTCACCGGCGACCGCGCGCTGGGGCTCATCACCCTGGATCAGTCGAGCTGCGGGCCGTACACGCCGGAGATGCTGGAGATCGCCGGGGTGTATGGCCAGGTGCTCAGCTTGGCGATGGCCTACGCCGAGCAGGCCCGGCAGCTCGACCGCTACCGCCGCCAGCTCCGTGAACAGAACCGCCTGCTCGTCGCCGAGCTGGGCGGGGACGAGGTCGCCATCCGCCGCCTCACCGCCTGCCCCAGCCCGGCGATGTCGGCCTTGGTCACCCTCTGCCGTCAGGTGGCGCCGAGCCCCCTGCCCGTGCTCATCCAGGGGGAGACGGGCGTAGGCAAAGAGGTGGTCGCCCGGGCCATTCACGCCTGGAGCGACCGGGCGAGCGGCCCCTTCGTGAGCCTCAACTGCGCGGCCTTGCCCGAGGGCCTCATCGAGTCCGAGCTCTTCGGCCATGTGCGCGGGGCCTACTCCGGCGCCGACCGCGACCGCCCCGGCCGCTTCGTCACCGCGTCGGGGGGCACGCTCCTTCTGGATGAGCTGGGCGACATGCCGCCCTCGGCCCAGGCGCGGCTCTTGCGGGTGCTGCAAGAGGGCCGCTTTGAGCCCGTGGGCAGCGACAAGAGCGTGCAGGTGGACGTGCGGGTGCTCGCCGCCACCCACGTTGATCTCACCCGGGCCGTGGCTGAAGGCCGCTTCCGCGCCGATCTGTATTACCGCCTCGCGGCCTTGCCCCTCACCGTGGCGCCCTTGCGGGAGCGCCCTGAAGACGCGCTCAACATCGCTGAGGCCTTCTTGGCCGAGCGCGGCGGCCGACGCGGCGCCAGCCTCACCGCTGAAGCCCGCGCGGTGATCACCTCCGCGCCGTGGCCGGGCAACACCCGCCAGCTCGTGAACGCCTTGGAGCGCGCGTTGTTGCTCGCCCCGGGCCGCCCGATCACCCCCGCCGACCTCGGCCTGGGCCCCATTCTGAGCCCCGTCGCCGCGGCCACCTCCCCCGACGCCGCCGCGCCCTTCGTCACCCTGGAGGAGGCCGAGCGCCAGCACGTCGCCGCCGCCCTGCGCCGCACCGGGGGCAAGGTGTATGGCGAGGACGGCGCCGCGGCGCTCTTGGGCATGAAGCCCAGCACGCTCCAGAGCCTCATGCAGCGCCTCGGTTTACGGCGGGAGGCGTTTGTGTGAGGGCGCTAGGGCCGCGCAAGGGGCCCCCCGCCCCGACCGCCGCCGGCGAACGGGGGCGGGGGGGGGGAGGGGGGGGGGGGGGGGGGGGGGGGGGGGGGGGGGGGGGGGGGACGGAACAGGGCTCACGGCGGTCTGTGGGGGATCAGGCGGGGGTCGGCGGCAACAACAACAGCCGGGCCTTGTCCATCGCCGTCAGCGTCGTCGAGGCGTGTAGGGTCAAGGCCGCGGGGGCGTTGAGGCTGGCCCAGCCCAGAGGGCCATCGGTGATGACGTGGCCGTCGATGAGCACGAGCAGACGGTCTGTGCGGAGTGAGAGCTCTTGGTCGGGGGCCAAGGCCAAGGACTCCCCGGCGTCTGCCCAGGCGAGGCGCTCTTGGTGGCTCAAGGCGTCGAGGCCGGGGACGTAGCGGGCGCGCTCGTCGAGCACACGGCGGCCCATAAACCGCCACAGCGCCTCCTCGATCCGGGGCTCGGCCTTAAAGATGGCGTCCAGATCGGCGCGGGTGAGGCGCACGAGCACGGCGTCGGTGGCCGCGCGCACCGTCGCCGTGCGGGGCCGCCCGGTGAGCACAGCCATCTCCCCGACCATAAACCCGGGGCCGAGCTGGTCGATGATGAGCTCTTGGCCGTCGTCGCCGCGCTCCAGCACCACCAAGGAGCCCTGCACAATAAAGTAGAGGGCGTCGCCGCGCTCTCCGGCGGAGAACAACACCGTTCGGGCGGCGACGGGGTATCGCACGCCGACGCCGCGCAGCGCCCGCAGAGCCTCCAGGCTGAGCCCGGTCACACGCTCGATGTGCTGAAGGATGCTCTCGGCCTGCTCATCCGCGAGGTTGGGCCGGAACAGCGTGCGCTCCAAGGCGTCTACGGTGCGGCGGAGGCTGCGCTGGACACGCCCGCTGCCCCAGCTCACGAGGCTGCGGCCGAGGTTGTTGAAGTCCAGGGGGATCAGGGTCAACAGGCCGTGACCCCGCACAAACCCCGGGTTCTGCGACACATAAAATCGCGGCGCGGTGATCTGGCAGTTGAGCCAATACTCCCGCTCCACCTCGCTGTCTCGGGTGATCCAGCCCACCTCACGCACGAGCGGCCGCTCGGCGTCTACCCGCGGGAGATGAAACTCGTCGCCGAGGCTGAGCATAAACGTCTGGATGTCTTCAGGCGTCGCCGCGCCGGGGGCGGGCCAGATCACCTGGGCGCCCCGGGCCAGGGCCATGTAGCTCGACGGGTGAACGAGGCAGCCGAGGTAATAGAGCGCGCCGGTCTGCTCTAGGCGGGTCTTGACGACCTGGCTGGCGAAGAAGGCGCCGGGGCCGCCGTCCCCACGATAGGCCCGGCGCAGGCCGGCCTCGGCGCGAAGGACCGTACAGACCTCACCGCGAAAGCTGCGGCGGAAGCTGTGCATGGCGATGTAGCCCGCGAGCTCCTCGCCAGGGCCATAACTCACCTGAATGAGCGTACGTTCGGCCTTGGACCGCACGACATACCGCGCGAACTCCTCCAGGCTCACGCCGTCGAAGATCTCGTTGTGGACCGCATAGAGCCGGTGAATGAGCGCCTCAACCGCGGCCTCATCGAGGGCTTTGGGGTCGATGACCTCATCCCGCACGATCTTGGGCATGGTCGCTCCCGATCCGCTCACATCACGCAGATGTCGCCACACTCCGGGGGGTAGTCCGCGGGGCTCACGCCGCAGGCGAGCTCTTGCCAGGCGCGCACGCAGTCTTTGGCGGCGCCGCCGTCGTACTCTTCACACACCGGGGGCTCGGCCTCGTTCCAGGCCGCCGCCTCATCCACACACTCTTGGTAGGAGTCATAGCCCAAGGTGCCGAGCAGGTCGCAGCGCTCATACCAGCCGCAGGTCGCGTCGGCTTGGTCAATGAGGTACTCCTCTTGGGAGTAACAACCGCCCACAAGGAGCGCCGAGAGGGTGATGATTCGCTGGATCATGGGCGTCTGCTCCATCGGTCGGACCACGCAGAGAGAACGTCCTTATAGGCCCTCCACCTTGACGGGTCAAGCGTGAGGCCCCGCGCCTTGGTCACCCGGGCTGAGGCCCAGGCCGGGGCCTTCGAGGACGCCCTGCGCGCCGTGGGCCTAGACGTGGTCACCGTGGCGCTCACCCGGGTGGAGGCCGTGGCGGGGGCGCTGCCAGAGCGTCGGCCGGGCGACGTCATCGCCCTCACCTCGGCGAACGCGGCGCGGGCCCTCGGAGACCGGGCGGCGCTTGGCTGGCTTGAGGGCGCCGAGGTGGTGGCCGTGGGCCCGGCGACGGCGGCGGCGCTTCGGGACTTGGGGGTTGAGCCCACGATGATCCCGGCGACGGCGACGGGCGCGGGGCTCGCCGAGGCCCTGGGGCCGGGGCGCCGGGTGCTGCACCCTCGTGCGGTGGAGGCGCTCGACAGCCTGCGGGAGGGGGTTGAGGCCCAAGGCGGGGTGTACGTCCCGGCGCCGGTGTATCGGGTGGTGGCGAACCCGGAGGCGGCGGCGGCGGTGGCGGCGGCGCTGCCCGTGGACGTGATCCCCTTGTTGAGCCCGTCGGCGGCGCGGGCCTTGGTGGCCTTGGGGCTGGACCTCGGCGCGGCGCGGGTGGTGGTGATCGGGCCGACGACGGCGGCGGCGTGTGAGGGGTTGGGGCTCACCGTGGCGGCGGTGGCGAAGGAGGCCAGCGCGGCGGGGCTGGCGGAGGTGGCGGCGGGGGTGGTGGAGCAGCGGGCGTCAGCGCCCGTCCCGCCGGTGGACAACACGCCGAGCTGGCGAGACCTCGCCTCAGCCTACGCTTGGCGGCCCATCCCCGGCTGCCCGGGGCGCTTCGTGCTCTGTGGAGGCAGGAGCGCCCTGCACCCGTCGGCCCTCGCGGGCGGCGCCCCGGTCGGGCAAGAGCGCCGCGTCCCGGGCGCTCGGGATCCTGTGGTGGTCGTCCTGCTCTCCGAGGGCGGGCTCCTGTCGTATCGGCATGAGGACGGGACGTGGACCCACACCCTTGGCGATGGGGACGGGTTTTGGCGCAAGCTGGCGCGGCTGGGGATTGAGGGGGGTAGGGGCCACCGCGCGGGGCGATGGAGGCGCGACGAGGTAGGGCTTGAGCGCCTGCTCCTGAGCCTTTGACCCTGGCTTGATCAGCCGTTGGAAGACCCCACAACGGACGCTTCACGCTCCCTTGCCCACTCGGTGGCCGCTCCTCGGAGCCTTACCGTTGACGCAGACCACCTCCCCAGAGCGCTCGGGAGGATCAAGCGGGTCGGCGAGTCACCCCCTCGTGTTGTGATCGTGGCGGACGACCATCAGCGAGCACTATGGATGATTCAGATCTGAGGCTGAGAGGCGGCAAGGGGCTCCCCCCGTGCGTAGTCGAGGTGATAGCGCTCGCCGGAGACATCCGTGACCAGCAGCCCGTCCTCCTCAACGACATCGTCCACCAAATCAGGGAGTGATTGTCGCCAGCACAACGAACCGTTCACATGAAATGCGAGGATCTGATCCGCTGCGAGCGCGAGGATCAAGCCATGTTCTATCGGCTGAAACGCGCGAACATCACTCGTGTCGGTGACTGAGCTCAGCAGCTCGCCATTGTCTACTCTGAGCGCGAAGACGGCCTGCTCCGCCCCCAAGAACACGACACCAGCGCCACCGTCTCGCGCGACCGGATCGACCTGGTCGGAGTTGGTGGCGACGATGACGCTCCAATCCGCGCACCACGCGACCTTCCACCATACCCTTGGTGCGTCCGTGGCCAGCAGAACACGACTCCCGACCGGTTCACCAGAGAGACGAGTGATCGAGATGTCCCTCCCCCAGCTCAATTTTTGCCACATCCTTTGCCCTGCGGCGCAATCTTGAGCTGGCGGAAGTGTATTGTTCGAGATCAGCTTAAGGGGGCGTTGTTTCAGGGGTGTGAGGGGCTCATTCACCATATATCCGCCAGGGCCGCTCAACGCCGTCCCATCCATCATCGCCGGGTGTCACGAGCTCAAGGAAGTCGATTCGTCCGTCGCTCACCGTGATGGACAGGTCGAGCCCCAGCTCCACTCCCTCCATCTCGATCCTAGACGCACGGGTCTCATAGACGTTGTCGGAAAGGTGCTGTTGGTGTAGGTCACGCAGGGTGACAAATTTGCCGACTCCGGTGCTCTCACGGCGTAAGACTCGCAAGCCGTCTAGCCGAAACGACGGCCAGTTGTCGTTCGCGATCAGCTCGATGCAGCGCCGCTCAAGAGGGCTGAGGTCTTCTTTCATGGGAGCCCCTTTCTGGAAGCTGAGCTGATGTAGACTACGCCGTCTTTGACTAGACCGCCGATGAGTCGAATCTGCGTGCCGCCGACGTCGATGATGAGGCCCGCGTCTCCGCGAGGGAGGACGCCGTTCGGGCCCGGCTTGATGAGACCATTCTTGAGCGCCACGTTCGCTGCGTCTTGGATTCTTTGTAGGGCCTGCTCTTGGCCGCCGCTCTGCTTTACGAAGTCGTCCAGGGCGTGCTCGGGCTTACCGAAGATGTGGTTTAGCTTGTTGGACAACGGCGTTGGTTTTGTAGCGCCGTCCACCGCCTTGCCAACCTCTGCGGCGTCATCTAATTTTGTTCCTACCTTCGCCACGTCATCCGTCTTGCTGCCCACCTCGGCGACGTCGTCGAGCTTGGTCCCGACCTTGGCGGCGTCATCTAATTTTGTTCCTACCTTCGCCGCGTCATCCACGACGTTCAGGACTTTGCTGCCCTTCGCGAGCTTGTCCAGACCCTTGGCCCCGACGAGCAGGCTGACCACCTCGAAGACGCCTCGCCCGATGGCGGCGCCGGGACGCCCCTCGTTCCAATCTTTGACGAAGGGCTCTTTGAAGGCGTCCCAGACGATGCTGGGCTCGGCATACACGGCCTTTGTTGTGGTGGTGAGGGTGTTCCAGGACTGCGCGGTCTTCTCAGGGGCAAACACCCACATCGCGGGGTTCACGAGGTTGTTTAAGCCCTGGCCCATCGTGCTCAGGCCAGTGACAGTGTCCTTGAGTCCTCCCCAAGCGCCTGAGGCGAAGTCCCCGACATGGCTGTACCACGCCTTTCGGGAGATCTCAGCGGGTTTGGGCTCGCCCACCTCGACCGCCTCGCCGCGCTGGACGGCGGCGACCGCCTGCTCGGCCTCAACCTCACCCGCCTGGTCGGGGGTGCTGACCGCGCGGGAGTTGGTTCCTTGGCGTCGGTCCTGCACGAGGTGGGTGACCTCATGGATCACGTCCTCCTTGCTGGGGTTGGCCGAGGCGAACTGAAGGGCCTCGTCACCAGCGGCCGCGTCCGCCATGAGCGGCGAGAGCGCGCTGGCGGCCCCCACCTGCACATCCACGCCGGAGAGATCTTCGCCAAACGCCTGCTCAAGCTCGCCTCGATAGGGGAGCGTGGCCTGACGGCTGGCGGTCTGTTGTGTGGCGCCTTTGGCCAACTCCTCCACCGGCGCGCCCGTGGACTCTAGCTGGCCTAAGACGTCAAGGTCGTCGGACTCAACCCCGGCGCCCGCGGCTTCGCTGAGCTGGGAGATGTCCTCCGAGGTGAGCGCTCCTTCTTCCATGCTGCGGAGCAGCGTGAGCTGATCGGGGTCGGGCGCCAAGTCAGCGAGGGTGAGCAGGGCCTCCCGCTCTGTTGGATCAGCGGCCACCTGACGGAGCTGGTCTAAACCGCTGACGCCAAGCTGCTCCGCGAGCTGGAGATCGTCCTCGCTCAGCTGACCTGCGAGGGCGGCACGGGCGAATGCGTTCCCATAACGGGCGCCCAAAGCGGCCTGGTCGAGCTGTGAGATGAGCTGCGCGTTCGCCCCTTCTGGCGCCGAGAGGTCGCTGGCCTGGGCTTTTGTTTTACTCTGAGCTAGCATCTCAAGCCCTCCTGCAGCAAACTTAGCATACCCTTGGCGAGAATGAGGGGGCGTGAGGGACAAAAAGTTGGGTAAAGGCTCAACCCGCTCTGGGCCCCCTTCGTAGACCTCAGCGGCTCAGAGGCTCCCGAACAAATCAAAACCAGCCGTTTGGAGCCTGGGCCGGCCGCCCACACGCCGCACCGCGCCGGCGCTCTCGCAGACGCACGCGAAGGCCGGCGGGCCGGAGCCGGCCGCGCCTGGCCGCGTGGGCGTCCTGTTTTCCCGGGGGGGGGGGTCCCGTTGTTTTGGGCCGGGGCGGGCGGGGGGGGCCCCCCCCCCCGGGGGGGGGGGGGGGTTTTGTCGTCCGCCGGTTTTGGTTGGCCCGGGGGGGAGAGGGGGGCCTGGGCCCCCCCCGCCCCGGGGGGGCGGGGCCCGGCCCGGCCCCCCCCCGGGGGGGGGGGCGGCGGCCCCCCCCCCCCCCAGCTTGGGGGGGGGGGGGGGGGGGGGGGGGGGGGGGGGGGGGGGGGGGGGGG
The DNA here is from genome assembly GCA_016717595.1 of Deltaproteobacteria bacterium. Taxonomy (GTDB): domain Bacteria; phylum Myxococcota_A; class UBA796; order UBA796; family CAJQPC01; genus JADKFE01. The sequence continues at coordinate 13,292 of JADKFE010000002.1, forward strand.
GGGGGGGGGGGGGGGGGGGGGGGGGGGGGGGGGGGGGGGGGGGGGGGGGGGGGGGGGGGGGGGGGGGGCGGGGCGGGCCTCCATCACCCCCAGGATCGCCTTGATGAGGCTGCGCCGAGAGGTGCAGGCCGGATGCGTCAGGGGCCGGGGGCGGCCCCCCAAAGCAGCGCAGCTCCCTCACCCCTCGAACAGCACCCAGACGAGCAAGACGCCCTCCAGCTCACGCAGCTCAAACCGGGGGGCGCCCAGGCGCATGGACACGGCGCGGGCGGCGACCTCTTCGCAGAGCTGCACCTCCAATGCGCCCCGATCCACACGGCGCAGGCGCACGTCGCGGGGGTGCAGGGCCATCCCGGCGCCCAGGGCCTTGAGCACGGCCTCTTTGGCGCACCAGCCGGCGGTGATCTTCCAGGGATCTCCGCCGTGTACGGCGGCCTCGTCGTCGTGGAACCACTCCCGCACGAAGCTCTCGTGTCGGGGCTCGACCGCCTCGATGTCGACGCCCACCCGACCCCGGGCGGTCACCACGGCCACGGCGCGGCCGCCGGAGTGGCTGATCGACACCCGGGGGCCCGGCGCGCCGTCTACCTCGCTCACGGGCTCGCCCGTGGTGAGGTTGACCACACGCAGGGCCGAGAAGGGGCGGCCGGTCAAGGAGGAGAGCGCCCGCTTGGCGGCGATGCGCCCGGCGATGCGGTCGGAGACCCGCTTGTCGGTGACCCGCTTGTCGCCGCCGCGGGGGCGAAGGTCGGCGAGCTCCTCGTCGCTGAGGATGCCCTCGACGGGCTCGGAGCTGCGCGCCTCGGCCCAACGAATGGCCGGGGTGTCCATGGGCAGGCCCGCCGGGGACGCGGCGCCGAAGGCCGTCTCCGCCCAGCCCTCCTCGGGCTCTTGGAAGCGGTCACGCTCGGGCAAGGGCCCCCGGGCGACCATCCGGAAGCCGCGCAGGCACAGCACGCGGCCATCCTCGCCGTCTACGTCTACGTCGTACAGATCGCCCACACGACGCACCTCCAGGGTGAGCGCCTCGCCGTCGCGGGCCTGACGCACCAGCCACAGGGCCTCGACGGCGGCGGGCAAGGCCATCACGCCGTCGATGACCATGCTGTGTAAGCCCGCGGCCTGGAACGCGGCCTCCAGCGCCAGGGGGCTGGTGAGCAGATCTTCAGCGATCAAGGCGTGCTCCACCTGGGCGCTCGCGGCGAGGCCGTCCCGGGCCACGGAGTCCGCCCCACGAAGCACCTGGAACGACGTGCCGTGGAAGAACCGCTTGTAGATCGCCGCGCGGTTGATGGGCTCCTCGGGGAAGAAGCCCGGCGGCATCTGGGAGACCGACGGCGGCGTGCCCAGAAGGATCGTCGCCGAGAAGTGCTCGGCGCGGATTCGTTTGTTCGCCGCCGAGCGCCGCTCGGAGAACAGCGTGCAGCGCACCTTGCCCTCGCCCAAGGGGATCGCCCGAAGCTCAATCTCTGTGGGCTGCTGGCGGTAGAGCTTCACGGGCTTGTCAAACCGCACCCGCTCCACGCCGACGTAGGGCTGGCCGGGCCGGGCCATCGTCGCCACCGCCGCCATCATCTCCACGCCGATGACGCCGGGCAAAACAGGCACCTCGTCGATGCTGTGATCGAGGATCCAGGTGTCGCGGTCGGCGTCGAGGGTGTAGCGGGCCACCACGGTGTCGCCCTCAAGCTCCATGGAGTCCAAGAAGCTGTGGTTGGGCTTGGGCACGAGGTTGCCCAGACGACCGGCCACCACGAGCTCCCCGGTGACCTCGGCGGCGATGAGGTCCACGGCCAAGGACGCCCCGGCCTGAACTGGCATCAGCTCCACCCCTTTGGACTCCAGGAGCTGCTGCATGCCACCCCGCACCGCCATGCCGACGCCGGCCCAGGCCGTCCAGCACACATGCAGCGAGCGCGGGCGCGCCTTGCAGATCTGGGCGAGGGCCTCGTTGGCGGCGGCGTAGTCCACCTGACCGGCGTTGCCAAAACGACCGGCGACGCTGCCCATGGACAACAGCCAGGCGCTCTCAGGCAGGCGCTCGGCCAAGGTGAGCCCGCCCAGGGCTTTGCCGTCAAACACGCGCTGGAAGGCCTTGAGGTCTTTGTCTTGGAGCAGGCGGCTCTCTTCGACCCCCGCGCCGTGGACGCAGCCGTCGATGCGGCCATAGGAGCTCTTCACGTCGGAGACGAGCTTCACCACGGCGCCGACGTCGCCCATGTCCACGCTGCGGAACTCGACCCGTGAGCCCGTGGCGAGGAGATCCTCCATCGTGCGGCGCACCTCCTCGGCGGCCCGTGGACCGGCGAGCTTGGCGTCGATGCGGCCTGGGCTGGGCTTCTCACCGGCGGCGAGCAGCTCCTCACGGGCTTGTTTTTTGGCGGCCTCCTCGTTGAGCGGCTTGGCCAGAGGCGGCGTGCGGCCCACGAGCACGAAGGTGCCGGGGGCGCGGCGGGCGAGCTCCAAGACCACCGACGCCGTGACCCCGCGGCCACCGCCCGTCGCGATGACCACCTGACCGACCTTGGGCTTGGCCAGGGCGGGCGGGTGCAACGCGACGGCCAACGCGACCACCTTTCGTACGCCGTCGGGGCCGTGGAACACCTCGGGGGAGCCATCGGGCGCGGCGAGCTCGTCGCAGAGCAGCTCGGCGATGGAGTCCACGCCGCGGTCGGGGGAGACGTCCACCACCCGGGCTTGGCACGACTCCCACTCGCGGCCCAGGGCCTTGGTGAACCCGGCGCGAGAGCCGTCGAAGAAGGCCTGATCCGGCGTCATGCCGTGCATCTCGCCGAGCATGGTGAGGCACAGCCAGTCCCGCGGGGGCGGCCCACGAGCGCCTTGGCGGCGACGAAGGCCTCCAGGGCGTCGGCGGCGACGTCGATCACGGCGTCTACGTCGGGCTGGGGCGCGTCGGGATCGACGATGTGAACCACCGAGGCGCCACGACCTTGAAGGGCGCGCTCCAAGGCCTCGGTGACCTGGCCCTCGCCGAGCAGGCGCACCTTACGGCCGCGGAGGCTGGCGATGACCGTACAGGGCCGGGGCACGAGCGCCGGGCGACGCACCCAGAACGAGCGCGGCAGGTCCGAGGCCGGGTCTGACAGAGGCTCGGAGACGTCGTCGCCGTCGTGCTCGATGAACGAGCGGGCGGCGGCGAGGTGGGCGCGATCCTCTAACCACGCCGCGAGCTTCCGCACCGTGGAGTGGTCGGCGAGGCTGAACTTGTCGTCACGCTCCACCCCAAAGGTCGTGCGCACCTCAGAGAAGATCTCCGCCTGCTTCACCGTGTCGATGCCCAGGTCGGCCTCAAGCTCAAAGTCGGGCTCGACGTCGTTGGGGCTGTAGCCGGTCTTCTCGCAGATCACGCCGATGAGGTGCTGAAGGACGGCCCCTTTGGCGGGCACCCCGGCGAGGGACGAGGACGGCGGGCGGGCCGAGGACGCGGCGGCGGCCAAGGCGGCGACGGGCGTTGGCGGCGGGGGGATCTCGATGGGCGGGGCGGCCACCGCGGGCGGCGTTGGGGCCGCGGCGGGCGACGGCGCGGCGGGCGCGCTGAGCCGGGACGCCATCCACCCGGCGAGCTTCCGCACGGTGCCGTAGTCGGCGAGGCTGAACTTGTCGTCACGCTCCACACCAAAGGTGGTGCGCACCTCAGAGAAGATCTCCGCCTGCTTCACCGTGTCGATGCCCAGGTCGGCCTCAAGCTCGTAGTCGGGCTCGATGTCGTCGACGCCGTAGCCCGTGCGCTCGGCGATGACCTTCCGCAGATGCTCAAGGATCTCCCCCTCGCTCACCTTCGGTTTGGCGACGGCCGGGCTGAGCAGGGCGACGGGGGCCGGGGGCGGCGGGATGTCGACGGGCGCGGCCACGACGGCGGCGGCCGGCGCGGCGCCTACACGGGACGCCATCCACCCGGCGAGCTTCCGCACGGTGCCGTAGTCCGCGAGGCTGAACTTGTCGTCACGCTCCACACCAAAGGTGGTGCGCACCTCAGAGAAGATCTCCGCCTGCTTCACCGTGTCGATGCCCAGATCGGCCTCAAGCTCGTAGTCGGGCTCGATGTCGTCGAGGCCGTAGCCGGTGCGGGTGGCGATCACCTGGCGCAGGTGCTGGAGGATCTCGGCCTCGCTCGGCCCGGCCTTCACCACGACGGGCGCGGCGACGGGCGCGGGAGCGGGCGCGGCGGCCTGGGCCGGAGCGGGGGTCGCCCCAACCCGAGAGGCCATCCACCCGGCGAGCTTCCGCACGGTGCCGTAGTCGGCGAGGCTGAACTTGTCGTCACGCTCCACACCAAAGGTGGTGCGCACTTCAGAGAAGATCTCGGCCTGCTTCACCGTGTCGATGCCCAGATCGGCCTCAAGCTCGTAGTCGGGCTCGATGTCGTCGATTCCGTAGCCGGTGCGGCTCGCGATGACCTGGCGGAGATGCTGGAGGATCTCGGCCTCGGACGGCCCCGCCTTCACGGCGACGGGCGCGACGACAGGCGCGGCCACGGCCTCCACGACGGAGGCAGCGACGCCCTCCTCAACACGCAGGGTGCGCTGCTCCACAAACACCCGCGGGTTCGCCGCGCCGGTCACCCGCGCCAACCACCCACGCTGCCGAGCCGGGTCGGTCACGCGGTCGTCGCCGCGGCCGAGCCCACGCCACGCGGCCAGGGCGATCTGGGAGCCGAAGCCCGCCGAGAGCCGCAGGGCGAAGCCGAGCTCAAACGTCCCGCCGGTGGAGATGCGGAGCTTGCCCAGGTCGGGGTCGGGCTCACGCAGGTTGGGCACCGGGGGAACCTGCTGGTATTGCAGCACCTTCACCGCGGCGACGTCCTCGATGCCCGCGCCCATGGGGTGCCCGGTGAAGCCCTTCGTGTTGGCGATCACCACCTCATCAGCGGCGGCGCCAAAGGCCCGGCGTAAGGCGGCGATCTCGGCGGCGGCAGACCCACCCCGGGCGGGGGTGAAGGTCTCGTGCGACATAAACACGGCGCGTTTGGCCATCTCCGTCGGGCTCACCCCGGCGCGGGCGCAGGCCTCGGCCACGAGGCGGTCAAAGAGCGCGGCGATGTGCTCGGCGTCTAAGCGGCTGCCGTGGAAGGCGGAGTTCGCGATCTGGGTAGAGAGCAGCTCCGCGATGGGCGTGAGGCCACGCGCCTCGGCGTCTTCAGCGCGCTCCAAGATGAGGCCGACGGCGCCCATGCCGAGGATCATCCCGTGGCGGCGCCGGTCAAAGGGCAAGGCCGCGTCCTCTAAGCGGGCCTGGGTCGTCGCCGCGCCGGCCGCCATGAAGCCCGCGCCCACCCACTCCAGCATGTGCTCCGAGGTGACGTCATCAGCGCCGAGCACGATCACCCGCCGCGCGCGCCCGAGCTGAATCCAGTCATCGGCCAAGGCGATGGCCAAGGTGGTCGAGGAGCAGGCCGCGTTGACCTGGGTGTTTGGCCCCCGGGCGCCGATGAGCTGGGCGAACTGCGAGTGGCCCATGGACAGGATCTGGAACAAGAAGCGGCGGTCGAAGTGGCCGTTCTCGTCGCGGCCGCCGCCCAAGATGCGGATGAGCTCGTTGTAGCCGGGGAACGCCGAGGCGAAGATCACCGCGGTGTCGTCGCGCCAAGACTCGGGCAAGGCCCAGCCGGTGGGGCGGCGTTTGCCCGTAGACGTCTCTTGCCAGGTGCGCACCAAGGGCACCCCGGCGTCGCGCAGGGCCTCGATGCCCGCGGCGAAGGCCAGCTCCGTGGCCCGATCCAGCGCCTTCACCCAGTCTTTTGAGATGCCGTAGTCGTTGACCAGATCCACCTTGCCGCCGCGCCCGGCGAGCTGGATCACCTGGCTGTCTTCAGTGACCGGCAAGAACGAGCCCTGGCCGTCTTCGCCCTTCACCAGCCGCACGAGGCCCTTGTCCATGAAGCGGCGGCGCAGCTCGACGGGGATGGTGGAGATGCGCTGCTCACCGCGGAGGAGCGCCTGCACGTTGTCGGCGGCGAAGACCTCGTCCCCGCCGGGCAGACCGACGGACGCGCCGGTGCACACCACCCGGGCGCGGGCGGCGGGTTGCGCCAGGGCGGCGGCGATCACCGGGGCCGTCGGCATCGGCGAGGCCGGGGGCGCGGCGGCAACGGGGACAACGGGGACCACCGGCGCGGCGACCACCGCCCGGGCGCCGAAGGCCGACCAGCTCGCGTGCAGGAGCGCCGTCACCGCGGGGAGCACGGCCTGGCCGAAGCTCGCCGCGTCGGTGCCCGACATGCCCGCCCGGGCCAAGCCCTCGGCGAAGGCGCGCAGTGACTCTTCGCTGAGTGACGGCCCGCCGGAGGCGGTCAACACCGGCCCGGGGAGGGGCGTCTCGCTCGGCGAGGGCCGGGGCTGCATCTTGCCCATCCGGTTCGCGAAGTACTCAATCACCTGGCGCACGCTCTTGGTGTCGGCGAGGCGGAAGTCGGCCTCACGCGGCAGCGAGAAGCGCTCACGGATCCGCGCGATGAGCTCGGCCTGGCGCACGGTGTCTAAGCCCAGATCGGCCTCAAGCTCTAGGTCGGGGTCGATGGCGCTCGGCGGCATGCCCATGGCCTCGCCGATGGCGCGCTGGACCTCCTCGACCACCCAGGGGTTCGCCGTGAACGGCTGGCCGCCCTCAGCGAGCTTGGCGGTGGTGGAGAGGCGCGGGCCGGGCTCGGCGAAGATGTCGGGCACGGTGTCCAGGGGGCGGCGGCGCACGGGGAAACCCAAGGCCACGAGCCCCGCCAAGGCGTCGCGGAAGGCGCGCACGCCGCCGAGCTTGGGGTGGTTCGTGTACAAGGCGCGGTGGGGCCGACGTTTGAACACCGCGGCGCAGAACCCGGTGAGCGCACGTTTGGGGCCACACTCCACGAAGATGCGCACACCCTCGTCATACATCCGCTCAAGCTGGGACACCCACTCCACCGGGGAGGCCACCTGCCGGGCGAGGAGCTCGGTGATGTCTTTGGGATCGTTGGGGTACCAGTTTGAGGTGACGTTGGAGGTGATCGGGCGGCGGGGGCTGTGGACGCCCTCACGCTCCAAGACGCGGCGCAGGGGCTCGCTCGCTGGGGCGACGATGGCCGAATGAAAGGCGTGGCTCACCGGCAGGGGGAAGACGGTGACCCCGCGGCTGCGGAAGGCCTCGCAGGCGGCCTCGACGGCGTCGGTGGCCCCGGCGATGACCGTCTGGTTCGGCGCGTTCTTGTTCGCGGCGACGACGTAGCCCGGGATCTCCGAGAGCACCTCTTGGACACGATCTCCGGGGGCGGCGATGGACGCCATCTTGCCCGGGTCGGCCAGCTTCACCCCGGCCATCTCGCGGCCACGGGCGGAGACCGAGCGCAGCGCGGCGTCAAACTCCATCACGCCCGCGGCCACCAAGGCGCCGTACTCACCCAAGGAGTGCCCGGCGACCATGTCGGGCATCACGCCATAGGCCATCAACAGGCGCATGATCGCCACGTCGATGGTCAAGGTGGCGGGCTGGGAGATCTCGGTGTTGCGCAGGGCCTCCTCAGAGGCCTCCTCGCTGCCGTGGACCTTGCCCGCCAAGAAGTCGCGCAGGGGGCGGCCCAGCTCACCGCGCATCACCTCGTCGGCCTCAGCGAAGGTCTGCTCGACGATGGGGTACATCGCGGCGAGGTCCAGGCCCATGCCGAGGTACTGGCTGCCTTGGCCGGTGAACAAGAACGCGAGCTTGCCGTTGCAGGGCTCGTCCTCCAAGGCCACGCCGCGCATCCGCAGGAGCTCGGGCGACTGGCCCTTGAGGATCGACTGTTTGACGCGGTGGAGCTGCTCCACCCGCTCCTCGTGGGTGTCGGCGGCGGCGGCGAGGCGCAGGGGGCGCGACGCCGACCACGGCACGGGCTTGCCCTCGATCAAGGCATCGACGCGGCGGATCAGCTCATCTTGGTTGGTGGCCGAGGTGGCCCAGACACCGTCCGGGAGGCTGCGCTCCACAGGGGCCTCGGCCTTGGGGGCCTCGGCCTTGGGGGCCTCCACCACGATAGGCGCCTCCACCCGAGCGGCGGCGACCCGCGCCACGACCTGACGCCCGGCGCGCGCGGCGGGGGCCTGGCCGGGGACGTACTCCTCCAAGACCGCGTGGAAGTTGGTGCCGCCAAAGCCGAAGGCGCTGATGCCCGCGCGGCGGCGGCGATCGGCGGCGATCGTCCAGGGCTCGGCGACGGTCTGCACCTGGAGCGGCACCACACCCAGCGGCAGGTCAGCCCGGGCGGTGCGGTAGCCGATGCTCGGCGGCAGCGTCTTGTGGTGCAACGCCAACGTCGTCTTGATGATCGAGGCCGCCCCGGCGGCGGACTTGAGGTGGCCGATCTGGGACTTCACCGAGCCGATGCGCACCGGCCCCCGGGCCCCGCGGCGCCCGCCGCCGATGATCTCCGTGAGCGCCTCGACCTCGACCTTGTCCCCCACGGTGGTGGACGTGCCGTGGCACTCGATGAGGTCGGCCTCGACGGGATCCACCCCCGCCTCAGCCCAGCCCCGGCGCAGCGCCCGGCGCTGGCCCTCGATGTTCGGCGCGGTGATGCCTTTGCCTTTGCCGTCTGAGGACGCGCCAACGCCCAAGATCACGGCGTAGATGCGGTCACCGTCACGCTCGGCGTCGCTCAGGCGCTTGAGCACGATGGCCCCGGCGCCTTCGCCCATCACGAAGCCGTTCGCCGTGGCGTCAAAGGGCGAGCTGTGATCGGGGGAGAGCGCGCCGATCTTGGAGAACTTCACGAAGGTCGGCGCGTCGTTGGTGCGGTCGGCGCCGCCGGTGACGGCGAGGTCAAAGTCGCCGTCGCGCAGGCCCTTCACCGCGGCCTGAATCGCGGCGACGCTCGACGCGCAGGCGGCGTCGGTGACGAAGTTGGGGCCGCCGAGGTCAAAGGCGTTGGCCACGCGCCCGGCGATGACGTTCGAGAGCTCCCCGGGCATGGAGTCTTCAGTGATCGGCTTGAGGCCCGACTTGAGGCGGTCGGAGAAGCTGCGGCTGAGGCCGTCGCGCTGGGCGGCGTCGAGGTTGGCGAGCTCTGGCGAGGCGAAGAGCGCCTGGAGGATCCGCGGGAAGTAGACGCGCATGGCGTACTCGTCCCGGGTGGAGCCGCCCATGGAGTTGCCCAAGATCACCGCGATCCGCGAGCGGTCGATCTTGCTCTCCGGGGAGATGCCCGCATCAGCGAAGGCCTGGGCCACGGCCACCAAGGCCATCTTCTGCACGTCGTCGAGCACCTCGGCGACCTTGGGCGGGATCCGGAAGGCCCGCGGGTCAAACCGCAGAGTCTCGACCCAGGCGCCGATCTTGGTGTAGGTCTTGTCGAGCGCGGTCTTGTCGGGATCGAAGTACAGCGCGGGATCCCAGCGGTTTGTGGGCACCTCGCGGATGCTCGAGCGACCGGCGCGGATGTTGTCCCAGAAGGTCGCCACGTCGGGGGCGTCGGGGAACACGCAGCCCAGGCCGATGATCGCGATGGCCTCGGGCGGCGCCTCGGTGAGCGTCTCTTCTGGCTCGGGCGCGGCGACGGGCGCGGCGGCGACCACAGGCGCGGCGGCCGCGGCGACCTCCACCCGCGGCACGGCGGCGCCGACGGCGTCCCGGGCGGCGGCGGGCTCACCCACCACCGGCATCCCGGCCCACACGGCCTCTTGCCACAGAACCCCCGCGCCGACGAGGCCCGTGGGGGACGCGGCGGCGGCGCCGCGGGCGGCGAGGAGCGCGCTGAGGTTCGTCGCCAGCTCACGGGCGCGGCTCCCCCGCGGCGCCACAACAGCGCGGCCCATGGCCTGCTGATACGCGGCGATGGCCTCTTTGAGCCCACCCACCCGATCGGCGAGGGTGGCCGCCAAGGCGAGGCCCTGGCCCGCGGGGAGGCCCGTGTGCGCCGGGGTGTCGGCCAAGAGCCAGCCCCCGCAGACCGCGGCCAACGACTCCCCCGCCGCGAGGCGCTGCAAGGCCGGAGAGAGCGCCGGGGCGACCACCCGCTGCCCGTGGACAACGACGGTGTCGACGTCCCGGGCGGCGCGCACCCGCTTGAGCGCGTTGGGGCCAAGCCCCAGCTCAGGCAAGGCCCAGAGCGCCTCAGAGACGACGACGCCAGCGGCCCCAATGGCGACGGCGGCGGCGGCGGTGTCCGGGCCGAGGCCCGCGTCGAGGAGAGCGCCCGGCCCATGGGCCAGAAGCAGCGCGAAGCCGTCCACATCGGCGCCGACGCCCGCGGCCTCACGACCCCGCAGGATCACCCCCACAAAACCTTCAGGCGCGGGGCCCGGCTGAGCCCGCTCGATGAGCGCCTGCCGACCGACCGGGGCCGCGCCCTCCCCTGCGACGATCACCCAGCCGTCTCCCGGCGCGGCCTGGTCGGGCCGCACCCGCACCCCAGCGCCCGGCGGGATCGTCGCCTCCTCGTCCAAGGTCAGGTCGATGACCGGGACGGCGCCTGTGGCGAGGACCACGTCGGCGAGGGAGGCCCGCGCGGCGGGCAACAGGATCAGCAGGGGCGGTAACGACATGAGGTCAGCCGTCCAGGGTGTAACGAATGTGGCGGGGTGCGAAGCAGACTACGCGACACGACCCCCGGAGAAGCCATCTCCAGGGGCCCCGAAGGCGCTTGTGAGGCGCGGACGCAGCTCCGCGACCAACCCTTTATGCAAGGGTGGTGCCATCGGTAGACCTCCCTCGGGGCTCACCAACCGCGACCTCCGTCTCCTTGGGCGAAGGCGCCGTCACGAACCTGCGTCGCGACGGCGGCGAGGTCGCCATGCAGCACACGGTCGTCTACCCACAAGGGGGCGACCGCACGAACGGTGGCCAGCGCCGCGGCGACGGCGGGGGCCAAGGCCACCTCCGGGCCCTGCACCCGGGTGCCATCGGCCAGAAACGACCGCCCCGCCCGGCGAAACTCAAGGCCTTGGGCGGCCACCAGAGCCTCGATCGCCAGCACCGAGGCGGCGTCTTCAGTGATGTGCAACAGCCCCCGCGCGGCGTTGGGGCCCATGGGGACGTGATCCTCGGCGTGTTGCCCCGTGGGGATGGAGTCCGCCGAGGCCGGGAAACAGCGGCCTTTACACTCGCTCACCAACGAGGCCGCGGTGTACTGGGCCAACATGAAGCCGTTGTTCACGCCGCTCCCTTCGAGCAAGAAGCTCGGCAGGTTGCCCGTGAGGCGGCCATAGGTGAGGCGGTACACCCGGCGCTCGGCGATGGAGATCACCTGGGTGAGCGCGACCTTGAGGTGGTCCAGGGTGATCGCCACCGGGGCGCCGTGGAAGTTCCCGGCCTCCACCGCGCCGTCCTCAAAGACGAGCGGGTTGTCGCAGGCGCCGTTGAGCTCCCGGACGACCACCCGCTCGGTGTACTCCAAGGCGTCCCAGGCCGCGCCGTGAACCGCCGGGGCGCAGCGCACGGAGAAGGCGTCTGGTGAGCGACCCACCTGCACCAAGGTCGAGCCCTCAAGCGACGCCGCCACCCGCGCCGCGCTCTCCACCGCCGCGGGGTGCCCACGAGAGGCCAAGGCGCGAGGGTCCAAACACCCGGCGTCGGCGAGCACGACCTCCATGCTCATCGACAGCGTGCGCTCGGCGGTGCGAAGCAGGCGTCGCACCCGATGCACGGCCAAGGCGCCCATGGCCGCGGTGAGCGTGGCGCCGTTGATCAGGCTCAGGGCCTCTTTGGGCTCGGGGGTGAAGCTGGGGACCCCCTCCATCGCCTCGGCGAAGCCCCGCACCACGCCGCCGCGCTCGGCCTTTCCGCCCAGGCGAAACGCCACTTCAGCGAGGTGGGCCAGAGGCGCGAGATCCCCGGCGGCGCCGACGCTGCCCAGGCTGGGGATCACCGGGTGAACCCCGGCGTTGAGCATCGCCAGCAGCAGCTCGATGAGCTCCGGGCGCACGCCGGAGAGTCCTTGGCTGAGCTGCGAGGCCCGGGTCAACATCAAGGCGCGCACGAGCGCCGTGGCCAAGGGCGGCCCGACCCCGGCGCAGTGGCAGCGCACGAAGGTGCTCACCCGCTGGGCTTGGGGGGCGCCGGTGCCCTCGATGCCCAGAAGCCAGGTCTCTTTGCGGGCGAGGATGTCCGGCGGGCCGAGGCCCAGCCAGACCGTGTGGTTCTGGGCGATGCGCGCCCGGGCCTCGTCGCCGAGGCGCACCGGGGCGCCGTCCACGACGGCGATGAGCGCGTCGACGGTGAGCGGGCCCTCTCCCAGGACGATCTCGGCGCTCATTCAATCCTCCCTTGGGGCCAGCCCGAGACGGCGGCCGCGGCGGCGGCGGCGCGCACAGGGTCGGGGCCTTCGCGCCAGAGCGCCTCATGCACCGCGGCGACCTGCTCCGCGGGGGTGGCGTCCTCGGTGAGATGGGCCAAGGCGCGCTCCACCAAGGCCCGCGCCGGGCCCGTGCCCGCGCCGAGCTGAAGGTCGGGCTCACCCCGCAGGCGCAGGCTCAACGCCCGGGCGCTGCACAGCAGCTCGACGCTGATCACCCACTGGGTGTTGTTGAGCACGTCCGAGGCCCGCCGCGCCGCGGTGGTAGACATCGCGACGTGGTCCTCTTGATCCTCGCAGGTGGGGATCGAGTCCACCGAGGCCGGCCACGCCAGGGCCTTGTTCTCGGAGACCAAAGCCGCCGCTGTGGTCTGCAGCGCCAACAGCCCCAGGCCCGAGCGCGCCTCGCGTAAGCTCGACGGCAGGTGGTCCGAGAGCGCCGCGGTGAGCAGGCGGTACAGGCGCCGCTCGCTCAAGCTCGCGACTTCAGCCAAGGCGATCTTGAGGAAGTCCGCGGCCATGCCCACGGGCTCCCCATGAAAGAGCCCGGCGGAGAAGGCCTTGTCGTCCCCTTCAGCGTCGAGGAGGATCAGCGGGTTGTCTGTGGCCGCGTTGAGCTCCACCTCGACCTGGCCCCGCACAAAACGCGCCGCGTCCCGGGCCGCGCCGAGCACCGCCGGGGTGCAGCGCAGGGAGTAGGCGTCTTGAACCTTGCCCGGCACGGCGTCCATGAGCGCCGAGCCGTGCAGGAGCGCGAGCAGGTTCGCCGCCGTCGTCTGGGCGCCGGGGTAAGGCCGCTGGGCGTGAACGAGGGGCAAAAACGCCCGCCGCACCCCACGCAGGGCCTCGATCGACATCGCCGCGGCGAGCTCGGCGGCGGCGAGCAGGCGCTCGGCGTCGTAGATCGCCAAGGCCGTGATCGCCGTGGTGAGCTGGGCGCCGTTGGTGAGCGCGAGGCCCTCCTTGGGGCCCAAGGCCAAGGGCGCGAGCCCCGCCCGACGCAGGGCCTCACGGCCGCTCAGGCGTTCGCCCTCAAAATACGCCTCGCCGGTCTCGGCCTCGGGGTCGGCCGGGTCGTGGGCGATGAGCAGGCCGAGGTGCGACAAAGGCGCGAGATCCCCAGAGCTTCCGCAGCTTCCTTGGGTGGGCAAAACCGGCGTCACGCCCCGGTTGAGCAGCTCAATGAGCAGCTCCACGAGCTCTGGCCGACAGCCCGAGACCCCACGCGCCAAGGCGTTCGCCCGCAGGAGCACCGTCGCCCGCGCCACGTCCAACGCGGCGGGCTCGCCGACCCCGGCGGCGTGGGAGCGCAGCAGGTTTCGGGACAGGGTGTTGAGGGACTCCGCGGGGATCCGCACCCGGGCCAAGGAGCCATAGCCGGTGTTCACCCCGTAGATCGCGCGGCTCTGCCCGCTGGCGTCCACGAGCTCACCCCGCACCACGGACTCAACCCAGGCTCGGCTGCGCGACATCTCGGCCCGCGCGGCCTCCCCCAATCCGACGGGGCGCCGACCACGGGCGACCTCAACCAGCTCTTCTAGGTGGAGGCTCGCGCCTCGCAGCACGACAGGGCTCTCTCTCATCGTCGCACCCTAACGCGCGTGCGCGCGCCCTGCTGTCCGTTGTAGTCTCTCGGCATGGAACGACGTGACCCCGAGCTGTCCCCCGAACAAGACTTCTACCGCCACCCCGAGCTGTACGACCTGGAGTATGAGGGCCTCGTCGAAGACATGGGCCATTATCTCAGGCTCGCGAAGGGTTTGGAGCGTGTGATGGAGCTAGGCTGCGGCACCGGGCGGCTCACCCTGCCCATCGCGCGCAGCGGCGCGGAGGTGGTCGGTCTAGACCGCGCCCCGGCCATGCTCGATCGCCTGCGCGCGCGTGTGCGCGCCGAGCCGCGCCTGCGCGTGAGCCTCATCGAGGGAGATTTTCGCGACTTCAGCGCGCCGGGCCTGTTCGACCTGATCATCCTCCCGTTCAACGCCCTGCACCACCTGCGGATCGCTGAAGACTTCCTCTCGATGTCGCGCTGCGTGCAGACGATCCTCAAGCCCGGCGGCGTGTTCGCCCTCGATCTTGTGGTGCCCGACCCCACCTTCTGGACCCGCGACCCTGAAGGCCAGCACGAGATCCGCTGGTACCCCGACCCCGAGGGCGGCAAGATGAAGAGCTGGGAGAACGGCTTCTACGACCCGATCACCCAGATCAACTGGGTGCGCTACCACTACAAGCGGGCGAGCGGCCGGCTCCAAGAGATCCGCGTGCCGATGCGTATGTTTTACCCGCAGGAGATCCAGGGCCTCGTGCGCATCGCCGGGTGGACGATCCGCCGGATGGACGGGGACTTCATGGGCAACGCCCTGCGCGCCGGGCACGGCAAGGTCGTCCTGGAGCTGACCGTCCGTCCGTGATCCTCTGCGCCTGACGGCACGGAGGGGGAGAATCTCTTCTCCTGCGCGCTCAAGCCCGACAAAGACGCCGAGTCTTGTTGGGCGAGCGACGCAAGGAAAAGAAGAGGCCGGGCCTCCTCGATACCGAGTGTGGGGGGGGGGGACGCACTCGGTATGACTTGGAGGAGGTCCCGGCCAAAGCTGGCGCGAAGCCTCACGCTTCACTGAACAAGGATCTTATTCTGGATGAGCGCCACCTGTCAAGGCGCTCACCCAAAAATCGATCAGTAGGTCGTGCAGGGGGACGGGATGTAGACCGTGCCCTCTTCCTCGGCCTCCTCGACGTGCTCGTTGATCTTGTCCTCTTCAAGGATGCCGTAGCTCCAGCGATCCTTCCGGATGGACTCGACCTCGAAGGTGCCCTTGAGCACCGCGAAG
Organism: Deltaproteobacteria bacterium; assembly: GCA_016717595.1. GTDB lineage: Bacteria > Myxococcota_A > UBA796 > UBA796 > CAJQPC01 > JADKFE01. The sequence goes on from JADKFE010000002.1 coordinate 28,373, forward strand.
GACAAGGAGTCACGTCCCTGAACGAAGATCTGGTAGTCACCCTTGACGGAGCTGCCGATCTCGAAGGTCGGGGAGCCCTCAAAACGAACGTAGGAGTAGTGGGTCTCGACGAAGTTGTCTAGGCCCGCCTCGGAGTCGTCGATGGGGCGCCAGGCGTTGTCCTCGACCTTGATCGTGAAGTCGGTCGGGTTCATGCCGCCGTAGGTGCCGAGCTCGGCCTCCCAGATGCGCGCGTAGCTGGTGAGCTCCTCAACCTTCGAGGTGTAGGCCGCGGGGTCGGGGTTCTTGGCGTCGGCCTCCATGTAGTGGAAGTCGTTGGGGACCACGATCAGCTCATCGTCGGCGAACTTGGCGTGGGCGAAGCCAGCGAGCCACTCCTGGGGCAAGCTCCAGAAGACCTCAGCGTCGGAGGGGTTGGTCTGCGCCGCGCCAGCGTTGAGGTAGTAGATCGTCTTGCCGTCCTCGTCCTTGGACCACTCCTCAAGGGTGTTGCCGTAGTTGAGGTTGAACGGCTGGGGCTCACCGGCGTCTTCAGTGGCCTCGATGGTGTCGAAGCTGTTGTTGCAGTCGGTGTCCAGACGATCGGTGTCGCCGTCGCTGTCGTTGTCGAGGCCGTCGCTGCACTCGGTGAGGCCCGAGGCGCCGCCGCCTTCGCTGGGGCCGCCGTTGAGGCAGCTCGGGTCGCCGAGATCGTCGTCGTTGTTGCCGCGGTCAATCCAGCCGTCGCCGTCGTTGTCTACGCCGTCGCCGCACTCATCGACGGTCTCAAAGCGGGTGGAGGCGAGGGCGCAGTCGGCGTCATCGGCGTCTACGTCGCCGTCGCTGTCGTTATCGACGCCATCGTTGCAGGCGCTGGCGGTGAAGCCGACCTCGTACAAGCTCGTCGCGCAGTCGGGATCGGAGTTGTCGGCCCAGCCGTCGCCGTCATCATCGAGCTTGTTGTCGCAGGCGCCGATGGGGCCCTCGACGAGGGTGGACGCGGAGACGCAGTCGATGTCCGTGGCGTCGGTGAAGCCGTCGCCGTCGTTGTCGATGCCATCCCCACACTGCATCGACGCGTCGTCGGCCTCAGCGCCGCCCATCCAGCAGCCGTAGTCAGCGAGGTAGGTGACCTCGACGTCCTCTCCGTCGACGACCTCCGTGGTCACGAGGCCGGTGCCGTCGATGAAGCCGTCGCCGTCGTTGTCGAGGCCGTCGGAGCAGTCAGCGCTCGCCGTGTCGTCCTCGGTAGAACGCTGGGGCGCGACGCAGCCGGCGTCCTCGGAGTCTACGAGGCCGTCGGAGTCGTCGTCGACGCCGTTGTTGCAGATGTAGCCGGTGTAGCCGAGCTCCGCGCTGCCGACGAGGCAGTCGGGGTCGGCGTTGTTGTCCCAGCCGTCGAGGTCGTCGTCGTTGTTGTCGCCGTCGCGGCAGGACGAGCCCGAGGTGCTGTTCTCGTTGTTGTCGAAGGCGCTGGTGCAGTGGCTGTCGTCGATGTCGATCTCGCCGTCAGCGGTGTCTTCGTTGTCCAGGCCGTCGTTGCAGGCGTAGAGGCCGAAGAACGTGTCGTCTTCTTCTTCGCCGAGCACGCAGTCGGGATCTTCGATGTCTACGTAGCCGTCGCTGTCGTTGTCGGTCTCATCAGTGCAGGTGAGGCCGAGGTCGGTCTCGGCGCCGTCGAGGGAGTCGACGCAGCCCGGATCGTTGGCGTCGGTGAACCCGTCGCCGTCGTTGTCCAGGCCGTCACCACAAGGCGTGCCGCTGAGCCCAGACTCGCCGTCGCCGGAGAGGCAGTCGCTGTCGAGGCTGTCCACCCAGCCGTCACCGTCGTTGTCGAGCTCATCGGCGCAGGCGTCGCCGCTGAGCGCGCCGTCTTCTGCGTTGTCCCAGACGCTCTCGCAGCCGTCGTCGTCGAGGTCTACGTCGCCGTCGCCGTCGTTGTCGAGGAGGTCACCGCAGGCGTAGAGGTCGTTGGACTCACCCGTCTCCTCGTCGAGCTCCCAGCCGATCGAGCAGTCGGGGTCGGCGGCGTCGCGCAGGCCGTCGCCGTCGTTGTCTTGGTTGTCGTTGCAGGAGGTCTGGGGGGTCTCGGTGGCGAAGGCCGAGGTGCAGTCGGAGTCGGCGCCGTCTACGAGGCCGTCCTCGTCGTCATCCATGCCGTTGTTGCACGAGAGGTGGGTGTAGCCGACCTCCCAAGCGTCGGAGAGGCAGTCGGGGTCGTTGTAGTTCTCCCAGCCGTCGCCGTCGTTGTCGCCATCGACGTAGCAGGTCTGGCCCGACTCGATGCAGATCGTGGGCTGGTAGTCGGGGTCGATCACGAAGGCGAAGCGGAAGTCTTGGCCAGGCGCCACGGCGTCGAGGTCGTGGTGCACCGTGAGCTGGAAGTCGTCCTCCGAGGTGATGATCGCCTCAGAGCGCCAGGCGGTCACCTCGCCCTGGTAGCCATAGAAGATGTCGTCGCCGAGGCGCGCGAACTGGGAGAAGATCGGGCGATTGGCGCTCCCGGCGCCCGTGCCGTCGTTGAAGTAGGGCTCGTCGAAGCGGTCATCGACGGGGTTCGGCGTGCCGAAGTTGCAGACGCTGCCGTCTTCAGGAGTCTCGGAGACGCAGTCCAGCGTGAAGCTCGTCTTGTTGAGATCCATCGATCCCGTCGCGACGGCCGCGGAGGAGCCCTTGGCGAGCCAAGCGTGAAAGGTGCCGCCGACGACCGCGTCGTTCGGGGTGCATCCGGCGAGCATCAGGACAACGAGCAGAGACATCAGCACACCTCTTCACGCGGGGAGCCAGCGCGACTTCCCCTTATATGCGAGGAACATCGGGGGGGTCAAGCGTTGGACACGAACACTGCGGGCACGCCGTCTTTTGGATCGGGGTACTTCCAGCCAAAACCCAGCTCTTTGGCCAATCTCTCCGTGCGCAGGCGAACGGAGTTGGTGTAGTGCCGGATGTTGTCGGGCGTAAAGCGCGGCTTCACCCCGAGGCGACTCCAGAGGCGCTCATTCTGACGAGCGGCGCTGAGCTGCACATAAGACGGGATGTAGGTGGACCAGAACGTCGGCGCGCGGCCCCCGGTGGCGGCGGCCACCAAGGCGTAGAGCTCCTTGAGCTGGGGCTGGGCGCGGTCGGCGACGTGGTAGACCTCGCCGCGGCGGCCCTTGGCGGCGATCACCTGGAGCGCGGCCACGCAGTCGTCGATGTGGATCGTCGGGACGTGGTTGCGGCCTTCGCCGGGCAAGAGGCCTCGCCCCAGACGAATCGGCTCCTCCATCATAAACGGGAAGCCTTTGCCATAGACCGCGGCGATGCGGGCGATGACGCCGGGGAGGTCGCCCCGAGCCGTCGAGGCGCGCACCAGGGCCTCGGCGTCGGCTTTGGAGCGCCCGTAGCGGGTGTTGGGCGAGGGCTCAAAGTCCTCTTCGACCCAGAGGTTGCTGCGGTCGCCGTACACCGCGCAGCTCGACGCGTAGACGAAGGCGCGAAGCGTCGGCACCCCGGCGCAAGCGGCGATCACGAGCTCCGTGCCCCGGCGGTTGAGCAGGTCGGGGGTGATGCGGCCTGGGCCACGCACGCCGCCCGCGAGGTGGTAGACGACTTCAGCGCCTTCAGCGCCCCGGCGCAGGGCCTCGGCGTCGTCCATGTTGCCCCGCACGACCTGGGCGCCCAAGGCCGTGAGCGCCTCAGAGCCCGCGTCGGTGCGGGTGAGCCCGGCGACCTCATGGCCCGCGGCCCGCAACGCGCGCACCAGCGGCAGACCGATGCGGCCCGTGGCGCCAGTGACGAAGACGCGCTCACCCATCTTGTGCTCCGGTCGGGGGGTTCGTGGGGCTCTGCCCGGTCTCGGTTAACGTGCGCTGGGCCTCGGTGACCACCCGACCCGTCGGATAGCCCTCCAAGGCGTGATACGCGGCGGCCTCCTCCGAGATCCGGCGGTGCTCGACGACGAGCTTGGCCGTGGCGCCGCCCGCGGGCATGGGGAAGCTGAACGGCACCACCCGGCGCTCGTTCGCCACGAGGCGGTTGTCGTCGAGGCGCTCGGCCTCGGGCCACCAGCGCCAGCGCTGGCCGACGCGGTATCGGGCGACGTAGACCACCTGCCCGGCGCCATCGACGATCGTGACCGTGGCGAGCAGGTGGCGCTCGGGATCGCCGCTCGGCAGGTAGTGCCCGGCGCGGGCGTTGTGCAGGATGAGCTGGCCCTCGACGATCGTGCCCGCCGGGGCGTCTTGGGGCAAGACCAGCTCGGCGTCGAGCCCGGCGGCGAAGAGCGCGTAGTACGCCTCCTCCTCAGCGCTCAGGGCGTCTTTGGGGATGAGGCTGCCCAAGAACAGGTGGCGGCGGCCCTCCCGAACGGGCCCACCCACGGCGACGGGCCGGGTGACCTCGGGCATGTGGCAGCTCTGGCAGGTGGCCTCTCCGCCCCACTCCCGCCACTCCTCGCCGGTGTTGAACGCGCAGGCCAAGGTGGGGCTCACCATCGCGACCGCCTGGTGGCAGCCCAGGCACACGTCCGCGCTGCGTAGGCGGTCGCTGACCTCGACGGGGTGCGGGGCGCGGCCGTCGCCGTACACGCCGAGGATCTTGCCGTCTTGAACGTGGCAGCTCGCGCAGCTCACGCCCTCCTCACGCCAAGCGGCGTTGAAGCTGGGGTTCGCGGCGCGTTTGGGGTTCTTGGGATCCCCGGTGGACACAGCGAGCTCGGCCTGCTGGTCCCCGGCGGGGGTGTGGCAGTTCAGGCAGAGCCAAGTGACCGCGGGATCTTTCTTGATCTCGCCTTGAAACTGGGCGTCGGTCCAGGCGTGGGCGTGAACCGACGCCCGCCACTCGGCGGCGATCTCGACGTGGCAGGCGCCGCAGGACTCCGCGGTCATCGAGCTGAGCCCCGCGGGCGGCGCGGCCCCGGCGGGCACCCGCGGCGACTCCCACGCGGGCCGCGGCTCCTCAGCCTTGGCGGGGACCAAAGCCAGCAGCGCCAGCGCGGCGAGGGGGAGCCCGCGGATCATTCGGAGGGGCTCACTCCGTGACGCTCGTGGACGGGCGGCTCATGTAAAGGCCGCCGGAGACCTCGAGCATAAACACCTCGCGGATCTCGTCGCCGTCGCCATCGGCGAGGAGCGCCGGGCCCGCGATGGACCGCCGGGTGTGCTGCACCCGCGCCGGGGCCACGGCGCCGACGAGGCTCAGGTGAATCGCGATGCGGCCGGTGGAGATGTCGGTGAACAGCACGTCGTCGAGGCCATCACCGTCGAAGTCGCCCAGGGTGGGCACGCCGCCCAGCGGCAGGCTCCACGAGCTCGCCCAGCCGGTGATCGTCGGCGCGTCACCGCCCTCGATCAGCTCGTCGAAGCCGTCGAGGTCGAGGTCCGCGGCCAGAAGCGAGCAGCCCGGCGTCTCGCAGGTGACGATCTCCGGGCCCGATCCGCTGAGCGTGGCCACGGCGACGTCTTCAGCGCTCGTCGAGACCGAGGTCTGGCCGATGAGCGCCAGGGAGGCGTCATACGCGGCGACCTCTCCGCCGCCGAGCACCACGACCGCGCCGAAGGTGGCGCCGTCTCCGCAGGCGATGGCCGAGGCGCTCACGTCGAGCTGGGCGACAAGATCGAGGCCCTCGACGCCGTCGGGGGTGGCCGCGTAGAGCGTCGTGCCGCCATCGGAGATCAGCGCGTAGAGCACGCCGTCGCAGTAGGCGAGGTCAAGGGCCGTCGCCGCGCCGCTCGCGCCGCCATCGACGTCGATGCGCCCCGCCGTGCTGCCGGTGAACTTGAAGCCGCCCTCCTCGTCGCTCACCACGTCGAGCACCTGGAGCGCCACGACGCCGCTGATCGTGCGCGCCAAGAGCAGCTCCGTGCCCGCGCTGCCGTCGATCTCCACGGTGAGCACCGGGCCCGCGGCGGCGAGCCCGCCGAAGAGCACGCTGCCCTCGCTGCGGGTCTTCCAGCGGGCCTCGACCTCCTCGTCACGCTCGCCGGGCAGGCCGTAGATCACCGCGCCGTCATGCAGGAGGATCTCGGGGAGATCTTCGCCGTCGGTGTCGGCCACGGCGACGCTCTGGGTGGGCGGGATGTCCCCGGCGGTGCGGTTGATGAGCTGGCCGTCGTCGGTGTCGACGCTGATGATGCGCAGCACGTCGGGGTCGTGCTCGGTGACGACCAGGTCCGCGGTGCCGTCGCCGCTCACGTCGCTCGGCGTCACCGCGAAGCTGCCCCAGGACAGCTCATAGACCTTCGTGCCGCTGGCGAAGGTGTACATCGCCAAGGGCTGCTGCCCGGTGGTGTCGGGGGGCACACCGACGACGAGCAGCTCTTGCAGGCCATCCCCGGTGATGTCAACGCCGGGCAACACCCGGCTTCCGGGGCGCATGGGCCGGTCGAGGTCGTCGGCCAAGGTGATGCCCGCCGTGGCCCAGCCCGCGTCGCCGAGCTCATAGCGGTAGACGACGCCCATGCCGTCCTCGTCCGACGCGAGCATCGCCAGCTCGTCGCGGCCGTCGTTGTCCCAGTCTCCGGCGCTCGCGCCCCAGAAGTCGAAGAACAGCTCCCGGGGCTCTGTGGGCTCAAACCCCCAGACACCATCCCCGCTGAGGAGCTGCACGCCGCCGACGCTGTCATCGGAGTAGAGGATCGCCACGTCGGCGGACAAGACGCTGTCGAAGCGGCCGATCGCCACGCCGCGCACCGTGGCCTCGGCCTCGTAGCCCACCTTGTAGCCGAGGCCGCCGCCGGGGCGCCCACGCAGAAGGTGGACCTCGGCGCCGCGCCACACGACGACGTCTTCAGCGCCGTCCTCGTCGATGTCGCCGACGGTGAGCCCGGTGAGATCGGGGAAGGCCGCGACCTGCCGCGTCGGGCTGCCAGCCTCAAACGACTGCCAGGTCAAGGTGCCGCCCTCCCGCATGAGCAGGCCGCCGTTGAGCGCGATCACCTCGTCCGCCGCCGACTGGGCGAGCCAGCCGGGGAAGAAGCCCGTGGAGAGATCCGCGCCGCCGGTGATGTACGCCGAGCCCGTGCCGCCGCTGCCGCCCGTCGAGGCGTTGGTGACCGTGACGATCACCTCCTGCGGCGTGGTGCTGGAGAGCTCGACCTCACCATAACCCCAAGGATCCAGCGCCAAGGTGGCCGTGCTGTCGTCCAGGGCCTCTCCGGCGAAGGACAAGGTGACCTCGCCGGTGAGGTTGGCCACGGCCACGCCGTAGCTGTTCGTGACCCGCACCGGGATGAGCACGCTGCCCGCGCCCACGGATGGATCGACGATGACGGCGGACGCGCTAGGGGCGTCCATCGCCGTGACCGCGGGCTCAAAGCCCTCCTCTTTTTTGCAGCCCACGATCAATGTGGCGCTGGCGACGAGCGCGAGAGATGCACGCATAGAATCCTCCTGGCGTGCCCCAGCATAGCGCGAAGCGAGGCCCAACGGGCGAGCCCCTGGCCAGCGGCGCGTAAGCTGCCACCCCTTGTAGGAGCCGACCGATGCGCCGTGTAGGTGAGGGCCTGTGGGCCGCTGGTCCTGAGCGTGGGCGCCGCCGGGCGCTGCTGTTGCCCGGGCTCTTTGGCGACGCCCGGGAGATGTCGCCCTTGGTGGAGGCCTTGGCCGCGCGCCGCCCTGTGCTGGCCTGCGATCTGCCCCCAGGCGGCCCCCGCGCCGCCGCCGCCGCCCTCCTCACCCGCCTCCGCGCCGCCGATCTGCTCAGCGACGGCCCCTTCGACGCCGTGACCGGCTCGTTTGGCGGCCTCGTCGCCGCGTGTCTGCCGCCTGAGCTGCTCCGCACCTTGGCCGTGATCGCCACCTTGCCCAGCCCGGCGCTCATCTCCGACGCCGCCCGGCGCAAGACGGCGCTCCTCGGCGCCGCGCCCGCGCCGGTCGTGGAGTGGCTCTACCGCCGCCACCACCGCGCGGTGCTGGCCCGAGACGGGCTGCCCGAGGCCCTGATCACTGAGCTCACCGCGGGCCCCAGGCTCAGCAAAGAGACGCTGTTGGGGCGCCTTCGCGGCGTGATTCATTGGGAGGTAAACACGCCCCCGGCGGCGCCGACGCTGTGGATCCTCGGCGCGACCGACCCCGAGACCCCGTGGAGCGTCGAGGAGGTGCTGCGCCACCGGCCCGAGGTCGAGGTCACCCACGTCCCCGGCGGACATCGGCCCTACGCCTCCCACCCAGGCCCGCTCACGACGCGGCTTGAGGGCTTCTGGTCTCGCTGATGCGTGTGGGTCCGCACAAGCCACCCACCCCCGCCTTGGGTCGGCTATGGTGCTCCCCCGACGCCAAAGGAGTCTCCATGTCCCGCTCGTGCCTCGTCTTCGCCCTGCTCCTCCCCTTCGCCGCTGGCTGCGGCGACAAAGATGGCACGACGCCCCCCGCGGACGACACCAACACTGAAGTCCCCGACCCAGGCGATCCCGTGAACGCCGACGCGGACGGCGACGGCGCCACCGTCGAGGACGGCGACTGCGACGACGCCGACGCCACGGTGTACCCCGGGCGCTCTGAAGACTGCGACGGCGTAGACAACAACTGCGACGGCCGCGCGGACGAGGGCTTCTCCGACGCCGACTCCGACACCACGCCCGACTGCCTCGACGTGGAGGACTGCGACGGCGTCGACAACGACGGCGACGGCGCGGCGGACGAAGACTTCGTCGACAGCGACGGCGACGGCCTCGCCGACTGCGTGTCCACCGAGGTGTGCGACGGCATCGACAACAACGGCGACGGCGCCATCGACGAGGGCTTTGACAACGACGGCGACGGCTTCACCGCCTGCGACGACGACCCCCAAGACTGCGACGACGACGACAGCGCCATCAACCCCGACGCCTCGGAGATCGACGCCACGGGCGTAGACGAGGACTGCGACGGGCTCACCGATGAGACGAGCTGGGCTGAAGGGGACCTCGTGATCACCGAGATCATGGTCAACCCCAGCCGCGTCGCCGATCCCGAGGGCGAGTGGGTGGAGCTGCTCAACACCACCACCCGCGAGCTGACCCTCAACGGCCTCACCCTGAGCTCCACCGGCGACGAAGACCACCGCGTGCAGTCCGGCGCGCCGATCACCCTCGCCCCAGGGGCCCTGATCGTGATCGGCGGCGAGCTGGTCTCCACGGACAACGGCGGCGTTGACGTCGACGCGGCCTGGGCCGGCCTGAGCCTCAAGAACTCCGGCGGCGACTCCTTCGCCGTGAAGGTCGGCGATCTGGTCATTGACGAGGTCGCATGGGACGGCGGCGCGACCTTCCCCAACCCGGAGGGCGCCAGCCTGAGCCTCTCGCCCAGCGCGCTGACGTCCGCCCTGAATGACATCGGTTCTTCCTGGTGTATCGCGACGGCCGCCTGGGGCGACGAGACCGACCTCGGCAGCCCCGGCGCGACCAACCCAAGCTGCGATCGCTGAGGCGCCAAGCCGCCCGGCGGGTTGACTCCAAGAAGATCAGAATCCGATCTGCGCCCAAGCGCAGGTTGTGTATACTGATCCTTCCCCCCCACGGAGCCAGCCCCCATGCGCCTCCTCTCTGCAGCCACCGCGTTGTCGCTGCTGATCGCCTGCACCAAAGGCGGCGACGACGACGGCACCGCCGACACCCAGCCCGACAACATCTCCTGGGCGGACAGCGACGGTGACAACATCCTCGACCTGCACGAAGGCTTTGACCTGGAGCGGGGCGAGGACGGTGTTGAGGTCGAGATCACCGTCGACACCGACGGCGACGGCCTCGCGGACCACCTCGACACCGACACCGACGGCGACGGCGTCCCCGATGATCGTGAGGCGGGCGACGACGACGCGCTCACCTTGCCCTGGGACACCGACGGCGACGGCGTCGAAGACTTCCGCGACGACGACTCCGACGGCAACTGCATCCTCGACGCCAACGAGGGCCTAGAGGACTTCGACGGCGACGGCATCGAAGACTTCCACGACCTCGACGATGACGGGGACGGGATCCTTGACTCCTGGGAGATCGGCGCCGACTGCGCGCTCATCGACTCCGACGGCGACACCCGCCCCGACTACCGCGACAAAGACGCCGACGGCGACGGCGTGGCCGACATCTACGAGGCGGGCACGTCCGCCTGGGAAGACGAGCCCCGGGACACCGACGGCGACGGCCTCTACGACTACCTCGACGGCGACAGCGACGGCGACGGCGTGTCCGACGCTGAGGAGTCCGGCGGCTCCGAGCCCCCCCGCGACAGCGATGGCGACGGCGTCTATGACCTCGCCGACACCGACAGCGACGGCGACGGCCTCAGCGACCAAGAGGAGCGCGACGTCTACGGCACGAGCGCCTACTCCAACGACACCGACTCCGACGGCTTCTCCGACGGCGCCGAGATCGCCGCGGGCACCAACCCCAAAGACCCGGGCTCGATCATCACCGGCGTCTACGTCACCGTCGAGGAGCGCACCCGGGTCGAGAACGACTTCACGTTCAAGCTCTCGGTGCAGCTCGGCGACGTGGCCTTCTTGTTGGACACGACGGGCTCCATGTCTGGCCTCGTGAACACCATGGGCAGCGAGTTCTCCACCATCGTCTCCCAGCTCAGCGCCACCTTGCCCGACGCCCAGTACGGCGCGGCCACCTACGACGACTACGTCTATGCGGGCTACGGCTCCTCGGGCGACAAGCCCTTCACCCTCATCCAGCAGGTCACCTCCGACGTCGCGACGGTGAGCTCAGGCTCAAGACCCTGCCCCTGCATTACGGCGGCGACACCCCGGAGTCGGGCATGGAGGCGCTCTACCAGGGCTTGTCCGGTGTTGGCTTTGACCAAGACTGCGACAACGTCTACGACAGCTCCACCGATGTGCGCCCCTTCATCGCCTCGGCCTCCGACGCCTTCGGCGGCGCGGGCGGCTCGTCGTACAGCTCGGCGAGCGCGGGCGGCGGCAGCATCGGCGGCTTCGGCTTCCGCGACTACGCCTTGCCGATCCTCGTGTACGCCACCGACGCCGCGCTGCGCGACCCCGACACCGGCTACGGCGTGCCTCCGGCCTGCGCTAACTCCGCAGGCTCCTCCGATGTGGTCGCCGCGGCGCTCGACACCGGCGCCTACCTCATCGGCATCACGGTGAACGGCACCTCCGCCCAAGCCCAGATGAACGATCTCGCCACGAAGACCGGCTCCTACGCCGACACCGACGGCGACGGCATGGCCGACGACCGCCTCGTCTTCAACTGGTCCACGGGCAGCGCCTCGGCCCTGCGCGCCACGATCGTAGACGCCATCGGCGACCTCGTCAGCTCCGTGCAGTTCAGCTCGGTCTCCTTGCAGATCGAGGGCGACGAGTGGGGCTTCGTCACCGACGTCTCGCCGTCGAGCTACGCGCTCTCGTCGAGCGCCTCGGGCCAAGAGGTCACCTTCTCCTTGAGCTTCCGCGGCACCATGCCCGCCACCACCGAGGATCAGCTCTTTAAGCTCACCCTCAACGTGCTCGGCGACGGCACCGTGCTCCTCGACACCTACGACATCTACGTCCGCGTCCCCGGGAGGTCCTTCTGATGCGCGCTCTCCTCACGCTCAGCGCCGCCCTTTTTGTGGTCGGCTGCAAGTCTGACAACACCATCCGCGCCCTCTCCGATGTGCCCGGCGGCGACGGCCTCAACATCGAGGGCCGGGTGTGCGACTACGACCGCAACACCTGGCTCGAGGGCGCCCGCGTCTACACCCACATGATCACTGAAGACGGCTGGCTGGCCGACACGGTGACGTCGGTGACCGACGCTGAAGGCAAGTTTAAGCTGGAGAACGTCTACGACAACACCGACTACCGGGTCTATGTCGAAGAGGGCAACGAGCTTCTGGAGATCATCGAGGTCAGCGTCGCCGCCCAGAGCGTCGTCTTGCCCGACCCCGACTGCGGCGGCGGCGCGCTCAACGTGGCCGTCGTCACGGGCTCCTATGACGACTTCGAGGCCGTGCTCGACGCCTTGGGCTACGGCACCTACGACATCATCAACGGCCAGACCGGCGAAGAGCTCCAGCAGTTTTTGCTCAACAGCGAAGGCCTGGCGATCTACGACGTGATCTTCTTTAACGGTGGGCACTTAGAAGAAGACCTCTTCTACGACACCGACGGCACCGACACCTCCGGCGTCGTGCCCCAGGTGCTCGCCTCGGTGCAGGCCTATGTGCAGGCCGGCGGCGTGCTCTACGCGACGGACTGGGCCTATGACGTCATCGAGCAGGGCTGGCCGGGCAAGATCGAGTTTGTCGGCGACGACGGAATCCCCAACGACGCCCAGATGGGCGAGACGGGCACGGTGACCGCCAACGTGGCTGAAGACGACCTCAAAGAGTCCATGGGCCAAGAGACGTTTAAGGTCAACTACGACCTCGACGTGTGGCCGCCGATCACCGCCAAAGGTGAAGGCACCCGGGTGTGGGCCTCTGGGGACATCCAGTGGCGCTCCGGCGCGCAGTCCCAGACCTTGAGCAACTCGCCCTTGCTCGTGTCGTTCCAGGACGGCGACGGGCGCGTGGTGTATGGCACCTGGCGCAACGCCTCCAACCTGAACACCTCAGGCGGGGCGCTGAAGGCCGTGAAGTATCTCCTTGAGCGCGACCTCTAAGCGAGGAGCAGATAAAGGGGGCCTTCGACACCCGACGGAGACCCCATGAGCGAGACCGAACCGACCCTCTTCCAGCTCCTTCTGCGAGTGCTGGAGCGCGAAGAGGAGCCCCTTCGGGCAGATGAAGACGAGGGCATCATTCGCGGCGCGCTCACCCTGCGCCGCGCGACGGTGCCCCTCTTCGCGCGTGTGCGCGAGACGCAGTTCCTTGCGCTCATCTACACGATCCTCCCCGTGCGCGCCCCCGAGTCCAAGTTCCCCGAGATGCTGGAGCTGCTCACCCGCGCGAACTGGGGTTTGCCCCTGGGCAACTTCGAGATGGATCTCTCCGATGGTGAGATCCGCTTCAAGACCTCCGTAGACGTCGAGGGCGTGCCCCTCAACCAGCCCCTCGGCGCCCCCGCCGCCGAGATGGCCATCACCAACATCCTGATGGCCAACAAGGTCGCGATGGATCGTTACCTCCCGGCGATCTTGGGCCTGATCTACGGCGACGAGACGGTGGTGACGCTGATCGACCGCGCAGAGGGCCGGGCTGAAGAGCCCCACGTCGTCTCTGACGAGGACGACCCCGACGACCAAGCCGTCTTCGGCGACGACGAGCCCCTCGCCCAGCTCGACGACGACGAGCTGCGTGAGCACCTCAGCGACCTCATCGAGACCACCCGGGCCACCCTGGAGGGCTTCGAGGTGCGGGTGCACGTCTTCGGCCCCCCCAGCGACGAGACCTTAGAGCGCCGGGTGATGTTCAGCGACGACGGCGAGATCGTCGAGATCTCCGAGCCCCTCATCGTGCCCAGCGACCAAGCCGACGCCCAAGAGGAGCCCGGCGAAGACGACGACCACGACGATGCCGACGAGCACGACGACGACGCGCCCGAGCCCAACCAGCCCGCGCCGACCATCGCCGACCTCTGCGTCGCCTTCGGCCTCATCCCGCCCCAAGAGCCCCCGCCGCGCGAGGAGGCCTCCGAGCTGCTCCGCCGCCTCACCAAGTCCTCCCAGGGCCCGGTGAACCTCTCCTTGGCCGCCGGCCGCCGCGCCCTGCTCACCGCCCTGAGCGCCCAGCTCCGCGAGCTGCACGCCCTGCGCTTCGACCCCGCCGCGGTGCTGTTGGGCCAGGCGACGCCGAGCCTGTGGATCGCGCTGTTGGTGCAGCCGGAGGGGTGAGGGAGGGGACGTACGAGAGAATCATCGTGCGATAGGGTTGTCGTACGATAATTCTCTCGTCCTTCAGCCCCAACGTCTCCCCCGTGCAACCCCGCCCGTGCCGGATTAGGTGGGCGCCTGTCCTCCCCTCGGAGGCCCAGGAGATCCTATGCTCAAGAACGTTCGTCGCACCCACCGCTGCGGAGAGCTCCGCGCGGAGCACATCGGCCAACAAGTGGTCCTGCAAGGATGGGCCCAGTCGGTCCGAGACTTTGGCGGCGTGGCCTTTGTGGTGCTGCGGGATCGTTATGGGCTCGCCCAGGTCACGGTGGATGAGCGCTGCGCGCCGTCGGTGAAGGATGAGCTGGGGCTCGTTCGCTCGGAGTATGTGGTCGAGGTCACCGGCGAGGTCGTCGCCCGCGCCAACCCCAACCCGAACCTGCCCACCGGCGCCATCGAGATCTTGGCCTCGGGCATCAAGGTGCTCAACAAGACCGAGCCCTTGCCGTTCACCGCCGAGACGGCGCTCCAAGCCCAAGAGGAGACGCGGCTCAAGTGGCGGTTTTTGGACCTGCGCCGCCCCACGCTGCAGCGGCACCTCGTCATTCGCCACAAGGCCAGCCAGGCCGTGCGCCGCTATCTCGACGGTGAGGACTTCATCGAGGTCGAGACGCCGATCCTCAACAAGTCCACCCCTGAAGGCGCCCGCGACTACCTCGTGCCGTCCCGGGTTCACCCCGGCCAGTGGTACGCCCTGCCGCAGTCGCCGCAGATCTTCAAGCAGATCCTCATGGTGGCGGGCATGGACCGCTACTTCCAGATCGTGAAGTGTTTCCGCGACGAGGACCTGCGCGCCGACCGCCAGCCCGAGTTCACCCAGATCGACATCGAGATCTCGTTCCCCACTGAAGACACGGTGATGGAGGTCGCCGAGGGTGTGCTGCGCGCGATGTTCACCGAGATCCGCGGCCTCACCATCGACGAGATCCCCCGCATCACCTACGCCGAGGCCATCGACCGCTACGGCATCGACTCCCCCGACACCCGCTTCGGCATGCACCTCAAGACGCTGACCGACCTGGTCGTGGGCAGCGCCTCGACGGTGATCTCCGGCGGCCTGGCCAACGGCGGTGTGTGCCGGGGCATGAACGTGAAGGGCCACGCCGAGGCCGCCTCCAACAAGGTGCTCAACGGCTACACCGAGTTCGTGAAGCGCTACGGCATGGGCGGGCTCTTGTGGGGCAAGGTCGGCGCCGAGGGCCTCACGGGCTCGTTGGCGAAGCTGCTCTCGGCGGACGAGGCCGCCGCTGTGGTCAGCGCGCTTGGCGGCGAGGCCGGCGACCTGCTGCTCGTCGGTGTGGGCGCCCCCAGCGCCGTGAACCCTGGCCTGGGCCGCCTGCGCGCCCAGCTTGGCCGCGACCTCAGCCTGCACCAGCACGAGTTCAGCTTCTGCTGGGTCAAGGACTTCCCGGCGTTTGACTGGGACAAAGACAGCCAGCGTTGGGTGGCGATGCACCACCCCTTCACCTCGCCCAAGCCTGAAGACATCGCGCTGCTGGGCACCGACCGCGCCGGGGAGATCCGGGCCAGCGCCTACGACTTGGTGTGCAACGGCTACGAGATCGCGGGCGGCTCGATCCGTATCCACGACTCGGCGGTGCAGTCCAAGGTGTTCAGCGCCTTGGGCATCGAGGCTGAAGAGGCCGAGGAGCGCTTCGGCTTCTTGCTCTCCGCGCTGCGCTGCGGCGCCCCGCCCCATGGCGGCATCGCCTTCGGCTTCGACCGCAGCGTGATGCTGTTGGCGGGCACGGAGAACATCCGCGACGTCATCGCCTTCCCCAAGACGACGAAGGCCCAAGACATGATGGCCGGGAGCCCCAGCCCCGTAGACCCGGCGCAGCTCGCCGAGCTGCACGTCAAGAACCTCGGTTGATGCTGGGGCTTGGGCTCATCCTCTCGACGGCGCTGGCGGCGGAGCTGCCCGGCGCCGCTGAGGCTGGGCTCAAGTCCGAGACCGCCGCCGGGGCCACGGTGATCTGCTCCCGGCACGTCCGGGTGCAGGTCAGCCCCTTGAGCCCGCCGAGCGCCCTGGACCTCGACGCCGCCCGCGCCCGCAAAGACGCCGACGACGCCATGGCCTACGCCGACATCCCGCGGGTAGACGGCCAGGGTGGGGTGCGGGGCACGGCGGACCTCGTCGCGCTCGCCCAAGCCCGAGGCTACTACGGCAGCGAGCAGCACCTCATCTGGGCCTGGGCGGCCTCGGCCCGGGTGAGCGGTCTGTTGACCCCGGCCTCCCTCATGGAGCTGGAGCCCTTCGGCGGCACCGCCGGGAACGGCCCCGAGCTTCTGCCCTTCGGCGGCCCCGGCGAGCGCCTCTCGACCATCGCCGTCGCCCATGACACGGACTGGCTCTTGGGCCGGCTCTTTGGGCTGGGCCCCCTCGCGGGCCTCGCCACCATCGACGCCGAGGCGGCGTACCAGCTCAAGCGCCTCGGCGCCGCCGGGCTCATGCGCCCCACCGCCGCCGAGAAGCTCAACCCCGCGAAGCCCGTGGCCCACCCCGTCGTAGACGCCAAGATCACCGAGCTGCTCTGGGACACCTCGGATGAGCTCTACGGCGGCGCGATGGGCCTACGCCAAGGTGTGTACGGCTGGCAGGTGGCCTACACCCCGAACTACTCGCCCACCGCCCCCGATGGCGCCAAAGGCAAGGCGTGGTGGACCGAGCCCGGCTGCACGATCAGCGCCGACTAAACCCTGCGGCCCCGCTCCTCATCGGCCTGAGCGGCCCCGTCTGTGCGGGGGGGGGGGGGGCGGGGCGGGGGGGGGGGGGGGGGCCCGGGGTTGACTTGAGGGGGGGCGTGTGTCGTGGCCCGCTGAAGCGACTCGGGCCCGGACACTTTCGTATCCGAGCCCGGTCTTGGTCACCCTTGGGTGAATCAGCCAGCGATGTGCGGCCCGAAGCTGCGCTCGTAGAGCGCGTTCACCGCGCGGGCGCCGGCCTCGGTGAGGTACCGGGTGCCCGTGCCGCAGAAGTGGGGGCTCTCGATGACGGCCACGCCGGCCACCCAACGCTCACCCGTCCAGTGGAACCAGGACTCTTTCTCTTGATCGTAGACCCAGAGATCCTTGTGCCACATACGCGCGAGCTCGACGGACCAGCCCGTGCCGCCGGTCACCGTGCCGTCGTCGAGGATCGTGCCCACGACGAAGACCTGCTGGGCCCGGCTGACCTGGTGCCACAAGCTCTGGAGCACACGACGGATCATCGTGCCCTCAGAGTAGGTGCGGTTCAGGCGCTTGGAGACGTACACCAGGGAGACGTCACCGGCGGCGAGCTCACGCTCGGCCAACATGTGACGACCGCGCTCGCGGACCTGCTTGTGCCCGTCGAAGGTGAAGTTCATCTCGGTGACGCCGAAACGCTCAGCGGCCTCGCCGAAGACGGCCTCAGCGCCGGGGGCGCCGCCGGAGTACACCGTGCAGTCCGTGGGCTTGGGCGAGGGCGGGGCCGAGGCCGCGTCCCAGGTGTCTTCGCCGGAGAGGAGCATGGTGCTGGGGTCGAGCTGAAGGCCCATGGCCTCCGCCGCCGCCGCGCCGCCCGCGCGCTCTACCTTGAGCTCAATCACCGTGTCGACGGGGTCGAGGCGGATCAGGGTGTCCCAGGCGCTCTCGTTGCCGATGGCGGCGCCGCCGTCTACGCGGGCGGACGTCCAGATCGAGACGTTCCGAGCCTTGGCCAGGGCCGCGAGGCCGTTGACTTCAGCCTCGTTGGAGGTGTCGAAGCCGTCCACCACGACGAGGTCGGGCACAAAGTGCATGACGTCGGCGGTGAAGCTGATGGCCTTGTCCAGATCCGCCGCGCCGAAGCCGCGGTCGAGGTAACACTGGACGAGGCGACCCTTCTCGATCTTGACCAGCGCGCGGTCGCGGTCGGGGCCCTTGAGCCGGGACACGCGGGCGATGCCCTCGAAGATCTCGCTGTAGAAGGTGCGGACGTGCTCCGCGCCCTCACGCAGCGAGACGTGCAGCACCTTCTGGTCGCGGAAGAGGCGATCGAGGGCGACGTGCACGAGGAGGGCGCTCTTGCCCACCCCGGCGCGGCCGATGATCGCGCCGAGCTGACCGTTGGCGAGCCCACCGTTGGTGGACCGCTCGAAGATGCGCATGGGGCTGCGCTCGAAGAGCTCTGCGTACGACATGGCTGGACTCCTCAGCTCGCCTTCTTGCTGGCTTCGAACTTCTTGATGAGCTCTTCGGTGATGCTCTGGGGCGCAGGCGCGTACCGAGCGAACTCCATCGTGAACTCAGCCTTTCCTTGGGTGGCGGAGCGGATAGCCGTAGCGTACCCGAACATCTCGGCGAGGGGAACTTCAGCCTCGATCGCGGAGTAGCCATCCACCTCGGTGGAGCCCATGATGGTGCCGCGGCGCTGCATGAGCGTGCCGACCAAGTTCTTGTAGAACTCCGCCGGGCCCTCAAGCGCGACCTTCATGATCGGCTCAAGCACGATGGGCTTGGCCTTGAAGTAGATGTCGCGGAAGGCGCCACGAGCGGCCTCTTGGAAGGCCTGATCGCTGGAGTCAACGGCGTGGTAACCGCCGTCGTTCAGCACGATCCGGAAGCCCATGACCTGGGCGCCGATGAGGCGGCCCTTCTCGAACATGGACTTGAAGCCCTTGTCGATGGCGCTGATGAACTCGCGGGGGATCGAGCCGCCGACGATCTCATCCACGAACTCATACGTGTTCGTCTCGTTGGGCTCAAAGTAGCCCGCGACCTTGCCGTACTGGCCCGAACCGCCGGTCTGCTTCTTGTGGATGTAGTTGTAGTCGGCGCGCTGGCTGATGGCCTCGCGGTACGCCACGCGGGGAGGAGAGACCTCCACGTCTACGGAGTACTCACGCTTCATGCGCTCGATGTAGATGTCGAGGTGCAGCTCGCCCATGCCCCAGATGATCGTCTCGCCGGTCTCGGGGTCCGAGGACAGGCGGAACGTCGGGTCTTCTTTGGTGAAGCGCTTGAGCGCCTTCGCCATGTTGTTCTGGGACTTGCTGTCCTTCGGGTTCACCGTGAGCGAGATGACGGCGGCGGGGACGTGGATAGACGTCATCGCCATGTTGACCGAGCCGTCGGTGAAGGTGTCACCGGAGAAGCAGTCAACGCCGAACAGCGCCACGATGTCGCCTGCGCAGGCGTCCTCGATGTCCTCCATGTCGTTGGAGTGCATACGGACGAGGCGGCCGACCTTCACCTTCTGGCCCGAGCGGGCGTTGATGATGGTGTCGCCCTTACGCAGGGTGCCCTGGTAGATGCGGACGTAGGTGATCTGGCCGTAACGACCATCTTCGAGCTTGAACGCCAGCACCGCGAGGTACTTCGACGGGTCGGACGGGATGAGCATGTCCGAGTTGTCGTCGAGGTTGATCGCGTGGTTCTCGACGTCCGGCGGCGAAGGCAGGTACTCCAAGACGCCGTCGAGGAGCTTCTGAACGCCCTTGTTCTTGTAGGCCGAGCCCAACATCACGGGGACGATCTTGAGGCCGATGGTGGCCTTGCGGATGGCGGCGCGGAGGATGTCTTCCGTCACCTCCTCCATCAAGATGGCCTCGGTGAGCTCGTCGGAGAACATCGAGACCGAGTCGAGCATCTTCTCGCGGTACTCGTTGGCCTGGCTGACGTACTCCGCGGGGATCTCCTCCTCACGGATCTGCTCGCCCTTGTCACCGTCGAAGTAGTAGGCCTTCATGGTGATGAGGTCGATGATGCCGGAGAACTTGTCCTCGAGGCCGATCGGGAGCTGAAGCAGCACGGACTTGTGGCCGAGCTTCTCGTCGATCTGACCGGCGACGCGGATGGGGTTGGCGCCCTGGCGATCGCACTTGTTGACGAAGGCGATGCGGGGGACCCCGTACCGTTTCATCTGGCGGTCGACGGTCAGCGACTGGGACTGAACGCCCGCCACCGAGCACAACACCAAGATCGCGCCGTCGAGAACACGCAAGGCGCGCTCGACCTCGATCGTGAAGTCGACGTGCCCGGGGGTGTCGATGATGTTGATGAAGCTGTCCTTCCAGTTGCAGTACGTGGCTGCAGACTGGATGGTGATGCCGCGCTCACGCTCGAGATCCATAGAGTCCATCGTTGCGCCGACGCCGTCCTTGCCCTTCACCTCATGGATCGCGCGGATCCGGTTGGTGTAGAAGAGGATGCGTTCGGTCAGCGTGGTCTTGCCAGAGTCGATGTGGGCGCTGATGCCGATATTGCGAATTTTGCTGAGCTGGGTGATCACCGCTCGCTCCAGAGTCGGTTCGATTGAGCGGCCCTGCTATCATGGCTCGGCCCCGACGCAAGGTGTAAGTCATCTCGCCGAGGGTCCGTTTCCAGGCTGTCACTCGCAGAACCTTGCGTCTAAGCGCGCTTGCGAGCGGCTGTGTGCGGTCATAAAGACAGGGCGTCCCATCGAGGGACGCGAACAACCAAGGAGAGTGTGATGAAGCGCCTCGCGTCGAGCCTCGTGTTGGGCTCTGTGGCACTGTTCAGTCTGGCCTGCGGCATGTTGGGTGGGGAGGAGGCCGAGGTCGAGCTGACCCCCGTGGCCGAGGAGGCCCCCGCCGTCCCCGAGGTCGTGGAGCCGCCGCCTCCGGTGGAGCCCGTCGCCCCGGTGGAGGAGGAGGCCGCGGTGGACGCTCCTGAAGGCGCCCCCGAGAAGGAGGCCGCGCCCGCCGCCGCCGCCCCGGCCAAACGCGCCGCCCCGGTCGCCCCGGCCAAGCGCGCCCCGGCCGTCGCGCCCCAGACGGGCAAGAAGTCTGGCGGCGGCGGCAACGCCGACGCGCAGCAAGGCGGCTCGCGCCGTCGCTGATCGTCGTCAGCGATCAGGCGCTCGCGGCGCGCAGCTCCAAGAGCGCGCGCCGCGTGAACACCCCGGCCATGGCACGGCGCCAGTCGGGGTCGCCGATGATCGAGCCCTGGGGCCGGGTCGCCTTGTGAACCAGCGTGGTGATCGCCTCGATCCCCTCGTCGGTCAGCGGGCGGCCCAGCCACTCGTCTAAGCCTTTCACGGGCTTGGGCTGGGGGTTGATCGCCCCGATGACGATCTCCAAGGAGCTGGGCGCGTCGCCCTCCCAGGCCCCGGTCACGGCGACGGAGAGCTCGGGGAAGTCGATGGACCCGCGGGTGCGCAGCTTGTGGTACAGGCCGCGGAAGCCCGGCGCGGGCTTGGGCACCCGCACGGCGGTGAGCAGCTCGCCGGGGGTGAGGGTGAGGTGGTCAAAGCCGTTGTAGCGGTAGAGCTCCCGCAGCGACAGCTCACGCTCACCGCTGGGGCCCGTGAGGCGCAGGCGCGCGTTGAGGGCGAGGAGCACGGGCACGCAGTCGCTCGACTGGGCCGCCACGCAGGTCTTGGGACCGCCGACGACGTGGCACCAGGTCCCCTCCTTCTTCAAGCAGTACCCCAGCGCCTGACGCCAGGACTCGGTCTGGTTGTAGAACAGGCAGCGGGTGTCGAGGAGCACGTTGCCGCCGATCGTGCCCATGCGGCGGATCTGCGGCCCGGCCACCTTGCCCGCGGCGCTGGCCAAGGGCGGCAGCGTGGCCTGGATGAGCGGGTGATCGGCGAGGGCCTGGAGCTTCACCCCGGCGTCGATGCGGAGGAAGTCGCCCTCATCGACGATCTGGGGCTGGGGCAGCTCCAGCGAGATCAGGTGTTTGGGCGTGAACAGGCGGTGTTTGATGTTGGGCAGCAGGTCGGTGCCGCCCGCGAGGTACATCGCCGACCACACCGCGTCTTTGCCGCGACCTTCAGCGCCGCCGAGGCCATGCCACAGCTCGACGGCCTCTTGTGCGCTGCGGGCGCGATGAACACGGAACTCGGGCATCCTCAGCATGGCGGCCTCCTACTTGCTGGCGAGGCGCGCGGCCTCGGCCTGGCCGATCGCGGCGAGCACCCGCGCGGGCGTGAACGGGATGCGGCGCAAGC
Source organism: Deltaproteobacteria bacterium (assembly GCA_016717595.1). Lineage (GTDB taxonomy): Bacteria > Myxococcota_A > UBA796 > UBA796 > CAJQPC01 > JADKFE01. The sequence continues at coordinate 50,048 of JADKFE010000002.1, forward strand.
GCACACCCACGGCGTCAAAGATCGCGTTGGCGATGGCGGGGATGATCGGGTGTAAGGGCCCCTCCCCCGCCTCTTTGGCGCCATACGGGCCGCCGGGATCGATCGTCTCGATGATGTGGGTGAGGATGTCGGGGGTCTCCACCGAGGTGGGGATGCGGTAGTCGAGGAGGTTCGGGCCCAGGTGTAGGCCGCCCTCGCGGAAGGTGTGGGCCTCCATGATCGCCTCGGCGAGGCCCATGTAGACCGAGCCCTCGATCTGGCCCTCGACGAGCTGGGGGTTGAGCGCCCGGCCGCAGTCGTGCGCCGCCCAGACCTTCTCCACCTTGACCTGGCCGGTCTCGGGATCGACGCTGACCTCGGCGACGTGCGCGGTTGTGGAGTAGGCCGGGGACGCCCCGATGCTGCCGCCGCGGTAGTCGCCGCCGAGCTTACGGGTGCGGTAGGCGCCCACCTCGCCGAGGGGCCCGTAGGCGGCCTCCGCCAGCCAGATGGCCTCTTTGGAGGTGATCTGCCGGCCGGGCTCGTCCTTGTCGTACAGAAAGCCCAAGGCCACGCCGATCCGCTCTTCAGGGAGCTTCCAGGCCCCGGCGACGCCGCCGATGAGCTTCTGGCGCAGCTTGCGACCGGCCTCTTGCGCCGCCGTGCCGCACATAAACGTCACACGGGAGGAGTACGCGCCGAGGTCGACGGGGGTGAGGTCGGTGTCGGAGGAGACGACGACGATGTCATCGGGGAGGATGCCCGTCTCTTCAGCGAGGATGTAGGCCAACATGCCGTCGCTGCCTTGGCCGATGTCCGACGCGCCGCACAAGATCGTGAGCCGCCCGCTGCGGTCGGCCTTCACCTGCACCGCCGACTGGGGCATCTCGTTGGGGTAGATCGGGTAGGCCGTGCCCGAGATGTACATCGAGCAGGCCACGCCGAGGCCCCGGCCATAGGGCAGCTTGCCGTGGCGCTCCTTCCAGCCGGAGCTTTGTTCGACGGCGTCTAAGCAGGCGTTGAGGCCCGTGGACGGCACGAGCTGGCCGTTCACCGTGCGCTGGCCAGACTGCAGCGCGTTCTTGCGGCGGATCTGGATGGGGTCGAGGTGGAGCTTCTCGGCGAGCTCATCGAGGCCACACTCAAAGGCGAAGCGCGGCTGCACCGAGCCGTGGCCGCGCTTGGGGCCGCAGCAGGGCTTGTTGGTGTAGACCCGCTTGGACTTGAAGCGGTACGAGGCCATGTCTACGGGCCCGGTGAGGAGCTGGCCGGCGTAATAGGTCGTGACCATGCCGAAGCTGTGGTAGGCGCCGCCGTCGATGAGCACGTCGCTGTCCACGGCCTTGAGGGTGCCGTCGGCGTCAGCGCCTAAGGTCATCTTCATCAGCATCGGGTGGCGGCCGCGGTGGCTGTAGAAGACCTCCTCGCGGGTGTAGAGGATCTTCACCGGGCGGTTGGCCTTGCGCGAGAGCGCGGCGCTGCAGAACTCCAGGTCAAAGGGCTCGGACTTGCCCCCGAAGGCGCCGCCCAACACCGGCTGAATGACGCGGATCTTGGAGGTGGGCAGGCCGAGCACCCGGGAGAGCTCGCGGTGCAGGTAGTGCGGCACCTGGGTGGCCGACCAGATGGTGAGCTGGCCGTCGGGGTTAAACGTCGCCAAGGCGCAGTGGGGCTCGATCGCCGCGTGGTTTGAGCCCTCGTAGAACCACTCGCCGCTCACCACGGCGGCGCTCGCGGCGAGGTTGGCGTCGACGTCGCCGAAGTCCAGCGCGACCTCTTTACACACGTTGTCTTGGCGGGGGCGGCCCTTCCAGTCGGTCTCGTGGATGAGCGGGGCGCCCTCTTTGAGCGCGTCTTCAGGCTCGACCGCCGCGGGCAGCACCTCGTAATCGACCTCGATGAGCGCCAGGGCCTTGATCGCCGTGTCTTCGTCTACCGCCGCCACCGCCGCCACGGCGTCGCCGACGTAGCGCACCTTGTCGATGGCGAGCGCCGTCTCGTCCGGCGTCCAGGGGATGACGCAGTAGGGCGTCGGAAGCTCGCTGCCCACGAGCACGGCGTAGACCCCGGGCAGGGCCTCGGCGCGCTCGGTGCGGATGGCCCGGATGCGGGCGTGGGCGTGGGGCGAGCGCAGGATCTTGCCATGCGCCATCCGCGGCAGGGTGATGTCGTCGGTGTAGATCGCCTCGCCCGTGGCTTTGCTGATGGAGTCGGCCTTACGACCCCGGGCGCCGAGCACCAAGAAGCCCTCGGCGGGCTCGCCGTAGCGCACCGGAGACTGGCGGTCTAGGCCCTTGGCCGCCAGGCGCACGGCCTCGAAGATCTTGGTGTAGCCCGTGCAGCGGCAGAGGTTTCCGCCCAGCGCCTCGCGGAGCTGCTCGTCTGTGGGCTGGGGGCAGCGGTCCAAGAGCGCCTTGGCCGAGAGGATCATCCCCGGCTGGCAGAACCCGCACTGCAAGGCGCCGCACACGTCAAAGGCGCGCTGGATGGGGTGCGGGCCGTCTTTGTCGGCCACGCCCTCGATGGTGGTGATCTCGCTGCCTTCGCAGGTCGCCGCCAAGGTGCAGCAGGCGAGCACGGGCTCCCCGTCGCGCAAGACCGTACACGCGCCGCAGTCGCCCTTGTCGCAGCCTTGTTTGCTGCCGGTGAGGCCGAGCTCGTAGCGCAGGGCCTCTAAGAGCGACCAGTGCTGATGGACCGCGAGCTCATGGGTCTCGCCGTTCACGCGCAGAGGGAGGAGGGTCTTCATGGCGGTGTGCTCCGTGATCGTGACGCCCGGGGCCCAGGAGGCCCTCGGGGGCGCGCGCTCCGACGATGCCTTCCCACAGCCGCTTGCCGATGAACAGCTCCACGGCGGGGCCCTCGATGTGCCCCGCGTCTACCTCGGCGCGCAGGATTCGGGTGGCCTGCTCGATGGCCATGCTGCCTTTGTAGGGGCGGTCACCGGCGGTCAAGGCGTCGAAGATGTCGGCGATCGTCATGAGCCGGGCGCCGTAGGGGATCTGGTCACCGGAGAGCCGCAGCGGGTAACCCGTGCCGTCGAGCTTCTCGTGGTGGGCGTGGGCCAGCTCTGGCACCCGCTTGAGGTTGCGGGTCCAGGGGATGACCTTGAGGAAGTTGTAGGTGAACGAGACGTGGGCCTCGATGGACCGGCGCTCTTCAGGGTCCAGAGAGCCCTGGGGGATACACAGCCGGGCGCACTCCAGCGCCGTGACCACGGGGCCGGGCTGGTCGGTGAGCCACCAGCGCCCGGAGATGTGGTTGAGCGCGGCGACGTCCTCAGGCGTGTAGCGGTAGCCCGTGCGGTTCATGCGGCGGACGAGGGACAGATCCCGATCTAGCTCGGTGAGCAGGCCCTCCAGGGGCTCGCCCCCTTCAGCGCGCATGGACTCCAAGCGTGTCTGGAGCGCGGCGACGCGGAAGCGGCCCTCGACGCGCTCTAGCTCCCAGGGGTGGAGCTTGTCGGCCTTGAGCAGCACATGCTCGGGCACGCCGACCTTGCCGAAGTCGTGCAGGATCGAGGCGTAGTACAGCTCCTCCAGCTCGACCGGCGTGAACCGCACCCCGGCGAACTCACGCTCGTCGCTGTCGTGGACCTCCTGGGCGATGCGGGAGGTGAGCTTGGCGACGCGGTGGGAGTGGCCCGCCGTGGACGGGTCTCGGGCCTCGATCACGGTGACCGCGGCGGTGACGAAGCCGTCGAAGAGGTCGCGGATCTCTTGGTAGAGCCGGTGGTTCTCTAAGGCCACGCTGGCCTGGGACGCGATGGACCGGGCGAGGTCGGCGTCGTGCTCGGTGAACGGCAGCACGCGGTCGAAGCTGGCCAAGGGCGCGCCGGGCTCGGACTTGCGGTTGTAGAACGCGAGCACCCCGAAGACGGCGTTGTCGCGGTCAAACATCGGGACGAGCAGGGCCGAGCGGGTCTCGTAGCGGAGGCGCTGGTCGTTCACGAAGTTGGGGCGGTAGGGCACCTCGACGCCGAGGGCCCGGAGGTCGTCGTGGCGCAGGAGCTCGCCGTTGAGCGCGGCGAAGCCCGCCATGGACGTGACATCCACGGGCAGGGTGGACCGGGTGGGCTCAAAACGGATGGTGTCGTTCTGGGAGGCCGCGAAGCGCATCACGCCATCGGCGACGAGGTAGATGCTGCCGCCATCGGCCCGCAGCGCCCGGCGCGCGTGGGAGAGCAGGCGGTCGAGGAGCTGGCTGGTGTCGGTGATCGCCGAGAGCGAGAAGCCGAGCTCGTTGAGCACGCGGATCGTCTCGCGCTCTTTCTGGAGGCGGGCGCGGTGCTGCTGCACCTCGATCAGGTTGGTGAGCGCGCGGCGCAGGCGCTCTTGCACCTGGTCGGGGTGGATGACGTCGTAGCAGTCGAGGTCGTCTCGGGTGGAGATCGCGATGACCTGCCGCCCCAGGCGCCGGGTGACCATGACCTGGGTGAGATCGACGACGAGCAGGCGGCCCACGACGTCGTACGGCACGGCGAGATCGACGGGCACAAAGGCCGCGCCCGCCCGGGCGGCCACCTCACGCACGAGCGCCGCGTACTTGCTCGACGCGGGCACCACGGCCACCTCTACGCGGAGCAGGTCCAGCGCGTCATCATCAGCGTCGTGGCGGGGCGTGCTCAAGACCAGCTCTTCGCGGCGCGTGGGGTGGAGGCGGGTGGGCTCCCCAACATATCCCCTGGAGCCCGCGCGCGCCGGTTCGGCTATGATTCGCCCGGTCGGTCTGACCGCCCATCGGAGCGAGACGTATGGAGGAGAGCCAGCCTTGGTCACGCGCCTTTGAGGCGCTCTTGGAGCAAGAGGACACCCAGCGCGCCTTGGCGCTGGGTCTGCCCGCCCGGGGCCGGGGCCTCACCCTGCACCTCGACCCTCCGGAGCTTCACGGCGCCCCCACCTGGGCGCTGGACACCTGGGCCAGCCCCGTCGTGGTGCCTCTGCGGGTGCAGCGCCAAGACCACGCCGACACCGACCTGCTCCTCGCCCGCATCGGCGCCTGGCCGGCCCTGCTTGATGGCGAGCTCGTGATCCGCGGTGAGCGCCTGCCGCCCCCGGCGGATCCCGTCGCCGTCGTCCGGGGCCTGGGCGCGTTCTTGGTGCCCGGCGCCCTGGGTGAGCTGCTGCGCCTCAACCTGGAGCGCCACAGCCGCGTCGGTGTGGCCCAGGCCGACGTGCTCCTCGCCGGGGTCGAGCGCCTGTTTGACGGGGTGAGTGAGGTGCTCACCGCGCGGCTGCTCGTCGGGCGTTGAGGGCCAGCGAGCACCGGGGAGGCTGACACCCCTGGACAATCGCGCAGAGATCGTTGAAGATCCCAGGACTCCAACCGAAGGATCCTCTATGCGCGCCCTCAAGCTCGTCCTCGCTCTCTCCGCGGTCCCCCTGCTCGCCTGCTCGGGCGACTTCTTTAAGGCCTGCACGGCGACGGTCGTCGGCACCACGGTCGAGACCACCAAAGAGGTCACCACGGGCGTCGCCGAGGGCATCGCCGAGGGGCGCAAGTCGGGCGCGTCCATCGACGGGGCGCTCCTGGTGAGCACGATGGACGAGGTCAACGCCAACGGCGGCCTCGCCGTGGTCAGCGTCGAGGCCGTCGAAGGCGGCGGCAGCAGGGTCACCCTCGCTGTGGAGAACAAGGGGGAGCAGCCGATGCGGGTGATGAACCTGGAGCTCTCGGCCCTAGACACCGACGGTTTTGTGCAGCGCCCGCGCAGCTCCGTCAGCGGTGAGCTCACCGTGCCGCCCCGCGCCAAGGAGCGGATCATCATCGAGCTGGACATCCCCGCGGAGAAGGTCGGGGTGCTGCGCGCCTGGACCACCGACCTCCCGCTCCCCGCCGCGCAGTAGCGCTGGGCCGCCTCGTCAAACACCAACCCCCCGCCACGGACGAGCCGGGGCGAGGGGCGGGGTTGAGACGCTCGGCGGAGGGGCTACTCCTTCTTGTCGCCGTCTACGCCGGGGCAGGCCTGGAACTCCAGGACGTACCAGTTGTTGGGGTTGGCCTTGGGGTTGGCGCAGTCGCCCTCCCAAACCCAGGTGGCGCCGGCGCCGGTGATGGCGGTCACGCCGGAGCTCCAGCGAGAGAGGCACTTCGTCGCCTCGGTGTCGGGGACCATGCCCGCCGTAGACGTCTCCCAGCCCGTGGCCGGGGTGGTCGCCGTGGCCAAGAAGCTGCCTTCGCCGGTCACAAACGCCACGTCACCGTCGATGTACACCGCGGAGATGAAGCCGGTCACCACGCCGCTGTTGTCCTTCGCCGCGAAGGCGAGGTGGTGGGTGCCGCCGGTGATGCTCTGCACCCAGTTGCCCACGTCGGACCAGCCGCTGGTGTCGCCGAGCTTGGTGCCGTCGAGGTAGGCGGTCACGGAGTCATCGGCGGCGGCGAGCACGCCGAGCTCGTACTTGCAGTCCTCGTCTACGGTGCCGTCGCCGTCGTTGTCGACGCAGTCACCGCACTCCTCGGTGTCCATGCAGTCGGCGGTGCCGTCGCCGTCGGTGTCGGTGAAGTCCTCGTCTACGCGGCCGTCGCCGTCGTTGTCTTCGCCGTCACAGATCTCCTCCGCCGGGACCGACTCGCAGACCTCAAACTCAAGCACCCACCAGTTCTCGCCGTACTTGGCCACGTCGCCGCAGTTGTCTTGCCACACCCACTCCGCGCCGGTGGCGATGAGGTCCACGGGGCGGCCGTTCCAGCGGCCCGGGTCGCAGCCCATGGCCGAGACCTCAGCGGTGAGGCCCGCCGTGGACGTCTCCCAGCCCGTGCCCGGGTCCGTCGCGCTGCCCATCCAAGAGCCGTCGCCGGTCTGGGAGATGACCACGCTGTTCAGGCTCACCGAGGCCAAGAAGCCGGCGACGGCGCCGCCGACGTCTTCAGCCTTCACGGCGATGTGGTGAACGCCCGTGGTGGTGAGGGACTGTGACCAGGTCTCGGTGGTGGACCAGCCGGTGTTGTCGCCAAGCAGCACGCCGTCGACGTAGACCTGGTAGTAGTCGTCCGCGGTCATCATCATCGTGAGGTTCCACTTGCAGTCCTCGTCGATGGTGCCGTCGCCGTCGTTGTCGACGCAGTCGCACTCCTCGCTGTCGATCTCGTCGCAGACGCCGTCGCCGTCGCTGTCGCCCAGGCCCTCGTCGATGAGGCCGTCGCCGTTGTTGTCGATGCCGTCGCACTCCTCGGTGTCGAGGCCGTCGCAGAGGCCGTCCTCGTCTACGTCGCTCTGGCCCTCGTCGATCTCGGCGTCGCCGTCGTTGTCGATGCCGTCGCACTCCTCGTCGTCGAGGCCGTCGCAGACGCCGTCCTCGTCGCTGTCGGGCAGGCCCTCGTCGATGGCGCCGTCAGCGTCGTTGTCTAAGCCGTCACACAGCTCGCAGTTGTCTTCAGTGGGCTCGGGCTCGGCGGGGGCGCCGGTGCAGGCGATGAGGCCGGAGAGGCCCACGGTGAGCAGGAAGAGGCGGGTGGTCATAGCGGAGTTTTCCTCGTCTTGAGAGAAGGTGCGCCGATGGGGCGCGGGTTTGGTCCCGATGGCCGTCAGGGCTCGTCGTTCGAGCTTGGCGGAGCACTCAAGTCGGCGGGGGGCCTCCGGCGGCCAGAAGGGTTGGCGGGGGGGGGGCCGGGGCCAGGACGAGGTCTCGTTCCCGCGCCCCAGGGCCCGGTCACCGGGCTGGATCAGAAGACCTGGAGGCTGTGTTTGCCGGTGGGGAGCAGCTTGGCGCCGCTGATCACGGCCAGGGCGGTCTCCTGGGCGTAGCCGTCGGTGACCTGGGGAACGCGGGGAGCGAAGACCGCGCTGTTCATGCCCAAGGGCCAGGCGCTCACGAAGTCGGCGATGGTGCCTTTGGCGACGCCGTTGCTGCGCAGGATGTGGTAACCACCGCTGAGATCACGCCAGAAGAGGCCGAAGGCCACGCCGTCCACGACGCCGTCGGCGCGCGCGCCCTCGATGACGAAGTTGCCCGTGGGCACCTCACCCTTGATGTAGTACTGCTTGGTGACGATCTGTGTGGAGAACTTGGGGATGTCCTTCACGGTCGTCCAGCTCACGGCGCCGTTGGTGTCTTGGGTCTCAAACGACAGGCTGGCGACGCCGCTGCCGTCGTAGAAGGCGACGAGCTGCAGGGTGCCGTTGGGCAGGGCGCTGGAGCGGTTGGAGCTGAGGTTTTCGGTCTGGAACGTGATGGACATGGGTTGTACTCCTTTGTGTTGTGTCGCGGGGCGTGGCCCCGGGCGGGCCGTTCAAGCTCGCGGCACTCGTAAGTGCAACAGGTGTGCCAAGGATCTTCAGGGCGAAAAAGAGGGCTCTGGGCCCCACAAGTCCCCTCGAAGATCACGACCGACGCCGGAGCGGTCCGTGTGCAGCCCTGTGCTGTGCAGCGCTGTGCAGGGCTGTGCGATGTTGTGCAGGGCCATGGGCTATGATGCGGGGATGGCCCCCCTGATCCAGTCTGCCCCGGCGCCGCTCCAGGCCGCGCTCCTCGACGCCCTCCACGACGCCCGAAGCGGCGGGGCGCCGCGCCTGCCGCGGGTGCTGGAGCTTCCCCCGGAGCGGCTCCTGCGGGCGCTGCACGTCGTCGCTGTGCAGGACGAGGGCCGGTGGTTCCCCTGCGGCTGGCTCAAGGGCGGCCACGCGCCGGGCCTCCTGCACGCCTTCGCCGGGGGCTGGCTCTATCTGCCCGAGGCGCCGACCCCAGCCACGGTGGAGGAGGCCCGTCAGCTCGGCGTGACCTTGTGGGCGCCAGGGGCGGAGCACGCCGCGGACCTGGCCTGGCTCGCCGGGGTCGAGGCCATCGAGCGCGTGGCGTTCACCGCCGTAGACCCGAGCTTGGCCGACCTTCGCCGGGCCATGCTCGCCAACGCCCGCGGCGCCTGCGCCGTGCACCTCAGCGGTGAGCCGGGCGTGGGCCGGGCGAGCCTCGTCGCCTGGGCTCACTCCGTGTTGGACGATCGCCCCTTGGCCTGGATCGAGGGGGTAGACGGCGCGCCGAGGCCGGGCCAGTGGTGCCTCTTTCGGGAGCTGGATCGCCTCGGCCCCGAAGCTGTCGCCGCCTTGGTCGAGCTTCAGCGCGCCCGGGCCCCGCGCCCTCCCCCGCCGCCGCCGCGCCCGGGCCGCCCCCGCCCGGATCACCCCGCCTTCGACGCCGTGCTCGGCGAGAGCCCCGCGATCGCGAGCTTGCTCGCCGAGGCCCTGGAGCTCGCCCCCACACGCCTGAGCCTCCTCCTCGTCGGCGAGCCCGGCGTCGGCAAGGAGGTGCTCGCCCGGGCGATTCACGCCCTGAGCGGTCGGGAGGGCCCCTTCGTCGCCGTGGATCTGGGCGCGATCCCCGAGGGCCTCGCCGAGAGTGAGCTCTTTGGCCACCGCAAAGGCGCGTTCACCGGCGCCGACCGCAGCCGCCCCGGGGCCTTCCGCGCCGCCGAGGGGGGCACCCTGTTTCTCGATGAGCTGGGCAACCTGCCCCTCGCGCTGCAAGCCAAGCTCCTGCGGGCGCTGCAAGAGCGAGAGGTCTCCCCTGTGGGTGAAGACCGCCCGGTGAAGGTGAACGTGCGGGTGCTCTCGGCGACGAACGCCGATCTCCCGCGGATGGTGGCCCGGGGCCTGTTCCGCGCCGACCTCTTGGGGAGGCTAGAAGAGACCCTGCTCACCCTCCCGCCCCTGCGTGAGCGCGGCGAAGATGTGCTGCGCCTGGGCCGCGTGCTGTACGTCGCCGCCCGCGGAGGCCCCGTCGCCGAGCCGTGGATCACCCCGGGGGCCGCCCGATTGCTCATGGCCTGGCGCTGGCCGGGCAACGTGCGTGAGCTGCAGAGCCTCATGCGTTACGCCGCCGCGGTCTGCCCGCCGGGCGACCCCGTCGCCCCGGAGCACCTGGGCCCCCTCTCACCCAGCGCCCGGCGCCCCACGCCCCTGTTCACCACCGGCCCCGCCGAGACCGACCCCGCCCTCGACACCCTCATCCACGGGGCGAGCCGCCTGCGGGTGCCGCCGTTGCGCGAGCGTGGCCCAAGCGCCCTGCGCGCGGCGATCCTCTGGCTCTTGTACGGTCGGGGCGTCACCGCTGAGGCCCTCGCGGATCTCGAGCGGCGCCCGTGGTGGGGCGGCTGGCCCGAGCTGCACGCGGCGATGGCCGCCCTTCGCGCCGTCGAGGCCGACTGTGTGACCCTCGAGACCGTGCGCCGCCACCTGCCCGGCGTGGCCGACGAGGCGAAGGCGCCGATCGTGCTCTTGGTCTCCCCGGCCTTGGAGCCCGACGGTCGTGTGGGCGGGCTGCGCCGGGATCTCTCCGCGGCGTCTGTGCTCTTTGGCCGGGCGCGGTCGTTTGGGGAGCTACAGAGCGCCGCCCAGCGTGGAGACCGCCGAGCGTCCCTCTGGATGGAGACGGCGCGCCGCCTCAGCCCCCAGCGCGAGCCCGCCTGCGTCGAGATCGGCTGGCAGCGCCGCCTGAGCCGGGCCCAGGCCCTGCTCACCCGAGACGCCCAAGGACTGATCGTGAGCGCCTTGCCCGAGGTCGCCGCCGCGCTCTTCGCCGCGCCGCTCCTGGCGAACGCCCCGCTGCGTCGTGTCACCCCCGACGCGCCCGCGCTCTTAGGCGCCGGGGGTGAGCTTCGTTTGGTGGACCCAAACGGTGAGCTCCTCGTGCAGCTCTTTGTGTTCTTGGGCCCCCTCGCCCTGGTCGAGCGCGGCGCGGAGGCCCTCGCCCGGTCCGAGGCCGTCTCCGCCGCCGGGGCGCTCACCCGCAGCGACGCGCCGCCCGCCCTCCCCTCCCCCGAGCCCACCGCCGCGCCCACCGCCGCGCCTGAGCCCCCGGTGATGCGGGTGTTTGTGTGTGAAGTGGGCGAGCGCGCCGCGCTAAACCACCTGCTCGTGAGCTTTGAGGGCGGATCTCTCAAGGATCATGTGATCGCCGCCACCCAGACCTGGGCGAGCTTGCCCAGCCTCAAGCGCCTGCGGGAGTTTTTTGCCGACGCCCCGCGCCTCTCCCAGTACCTCAGCCGACTGTACGCCATGGAAGAGAACGCCGCCCTGCGAGACGGTCTACGCGAGGCCCTCGCCGCGCGCTGGGACGGCGACGAGCGCCTCAAGCGCCTGCCCAAAGGGGTGAGGGACGCCTTTGGCCAAGTGAGGCGTCAGCGCAGGCAGACCCGCACGTCGTCGATGCCGAAGGACTCGTCTCCGGCGTCTTGGTTCAGGGCCGAGGTGGCGCTCACGGTGATCGTCTCAGCGCTGTGGGCCACCGTGGCGCTGAGCTCGTGGCGCTCATCATAGCTGCCCTCGTAACCTCGGTTCCAGCCGCAGACCTGCGCCGTCGTAGTAGTAGAGCGCCTCGCTCCAGAAGGTCACGCCGTCTACGGCGGCGCTGGCCGTCTCGCCGTCCCAAGAGTCGAGCTTGATGTACGCCAAGGAGACCAGGGCCTCGGTGTGGGGGTAGTCCGACACGTCCCAGGTGGCGGTGATGGTGCCCCCGGCGATGATGCCGTAGCCGCCCAAGATGGTCGAGAACGCGCCACAATTGTAGGTGGTGGTGAGGCTCCAGGCGCTTGAGGCCCCGGACTCAAAGTCTTCATTGACGACGACGGCGCAGCCCTCGTCCATGTCGCACTCGACGACGCTCACCACGCCGTCGTGCTCCAGGTTGTAGTCGCCGCTCGGCGCGCCGGGCTGGTCGGCGAGGATGTCCGCGCAGCTCGACGCCGGGCAGGCGAGGCCGCTGCCCAGCACGCCGTCGTCGATGTCTCCGTCACAGTTGTTGTCCAGGCCGTCGCAGGCCTCCGCCGCGCCGGGGTTGATGTTGATCGCGGCGTCGTCGCAGTCGGTGTTGTCGGCGACGGCGCCGCTGGGGGCCTCACAGGCCAGGCTCAGGGCGTCGGGATCAGTAGTCCCAGGGTGTGACGTTGTAGTTGACCTCGACGACCCGGCCGAGGTCGTCCACGAGGGTGAAGGTGAGGAACTTGCCGTCCTCTCCGCGACCGAAGGCCATCAGGGCCACATCGCCGTTGGGCAGCGTGACGGTGAACTCACCGGGCCTTGGGTAAGGTGAAGGAGGGCACTCAGGCCCGCAGCTCCCGACGCCTAAGACGAGCGCCCCGAAGAGCAAGCCGCGTGTCAGGTCCAGGGCATACCGGGTCATCGGGTCACGTCCACAGGTACATTAAAGGAGTCTCCGTCGGTGGGGATGTCTCCTATCCAGAAGGTCGCGCGGGCTAAAGAACCGTCATCGCCCAGCGATTCGTAATACTCGAAATGGCCGACCGTTGACCAGCCCAATGAGATGGGATCTTCTTCAGGGACATGCTCTCCGTCCACCTTGACGGTCAGACGCAACAGCTCCGCGCCGTTGTACCCTGGGTCGTTCAAGCATTTTGACGCCCAAACCACTTGCGCGAATGAGAGCGTGCCTGCGAAGCCCACTAGGGTGAGCGTGGCGCGGATCAGGGGTTGGTAGATCATTGGTGTCCAGACTCCGGTACAGGTTGTCAGGAGATACACAAATCAGTGTCAGGGTAGATGGTCTCATCGAAGTTCCAGAGAGAGTTTATGGGTCCGTCGTCTCGTCCTCCGTTGGCCCTCCTCCTCCAACGTCCTTGTGCTCCTCCACAGCATGGACTACGGGTGGTGTAAAAATATCGATGCACCATTGCCCAACGAAAACTATTCTCCACTCGGTACGACTCTGCACAATCACCGGAACCAGGCTCGTTGTAACCGCATACGTGGGTGAGCTCATGTAAGAGCGTCGCAGAGAAGTCCACTAGGCCACAGGTGCGCACCTCGTCGTCTTCGCTACTCCACATTCTGCGGTAACTCTTCCATGGCCCTGAGCTGTAGCAGATCACGATCCTGTCTCTCGTCCCGTTCCCGGAGAACGGGGCGCTCTTACATCGGCTTGAGTCCTCCTTGGTCCGAAAGTGTACGCGAACGTCTCGTGTCCACCGGGTATCAAGCACACGGTGCAGGCATGACTGGCGCCGAACGATCATCATCAGGCAACTGAGCCAGTCAACCACGTCGATGTTGTCAATCAAGAGCGCCCACGCGCGGATCACGAGGTCACGCTCCTCTGCTTCACCACCATCGAACTGAAGCTGCTCCAGCACGCGCGCCTCCCAGCCCTCGGTGAGGAGAGTTGAGAGCTGCTTTTGCGGGCCAACGTTCGGCGCCTCACATTGATCCCGCCAGTCTCGCAGTCTGCATGGCCCATCATCGGGTGTTCCCCATTCGGACTCAGGGGAATCTCAAACGGATAGTCACCGAAGTCGTCCTCATCCCGTCTAGTGCCGCCTTCGCTCGCGGCGGCCTTCTGGGAGGAGCCAATGCGCCCCCGCGCCGCGCCGACAAACCGGAGAGCGCGACGTTGTCGCCCCATGGGGACAAGCGGGGGCTGGCATGGGGAGAGTAGATGGAGGAGTCGTCATGCTCATTGAGCGAGCATCCCCCATCGCAGCGGTCACGCTCGGACGTGTAGCCAATGGGCTCGTAGTGTTCCATGGCCGCCCACTCCGCCTCCCCCGCCACCTCCGCGACGCTGGGCCACTCCACCCCCTGCGGCACGACGATCTCCCCCGGCGGGAAACGCTCACCAAACGGCAGCTCAAACTGGAGGACGGAGCCACAGTGAAGCTCGACCTCAAACACGCCTCGCGCATGGCCGAAGCTGAGCGCGGTGCCTGTGCTGTTCCGTGTGACCCAGCCAAAGCGGATGAGCACCTTGTCATCGACGTAGCTCGCGAGGTCTTCCCACTCGGTCTGTCGCACGCCCTCCGTGGTCTGCTGTGTGCCGATGTTGTTGAAGGCGCCGGGGGCGGTCTCTCGGTTGGCGACCTGAAAGCCCGGCGCGGCGCTGAAGGGCCCGACGAGGTCGCGAAGCTCCCAGCGGGCGCGCACCCGCTTGACCGGGGCGGCGGGGAGCCAATCGGAGGAGGCGGAGAACTGGTTGCTGGTCCAGGCGGCGAAGAGGCTGTCGTCGATGTGCAGGCGCAGGACGGGGTCGGCCTGGGTGTCTGTGTGGGGCTGCCGGTCCACGTCGGCGTGGGCGCCCGCGCAGCCGCCGCCACAGCCTTCACCACAGCCGCCGCCGCAACCAACCGCCGCCGCAAGCTGCAGGAGACTCCACGCAACGTCTCCCCAGGCCGAGAACGTCCGAGGGAACGACGGGGGGTGTGGGTCATGGCGGGGCTCCGGGGTACTGACTGGTGACCCAGCGGCGGCGGACGGGGCGGGAATGGCTCAAGTGCAGGTCTTGATGTCAACGCGACCCGTCACTCGGGCGACATGAAGCGCGTCAGCGCTGGCGTAGTAGGTGACAAACCCGAAGCGGATCAGGGAGTTCACCGCCGTGGTGCTGCTGATGTCGAGCCAGCCCACGGGGTAGTACACGTCCGGGGTCGACTGAAAGACCGGCGAGGCGTCGTCGATGACGTTCGCCGCGCCGGGGGCGTCTTCGTTGGTGGCGAGCTGGAAGCCGGGGAGGATCTTCATGTTGGTGGCGTCGGTGGTGGTGTTGATCTCCCAGTGCGCCCGCACCTGCTCAACGTCGGCGCACTTCATCCAAGGCGTGGTGGCGATGAAATAGCAGCCCTTGCTCTGGCCGCCGTCCTGGATCGAGTAGGGGCCGTTGTCGTCTTTGGCGAACACGGTGGTCCAAGGGAGGGGGATAGACTTCATGGTAGTAAGCTCCTTCATGCTCGGCGTTTAGACGTCAACCCCTCCGGCGCTCCCAGGGTGTAGGAGTATGATAGCCGCTATGGATCCCACCCCCGGTGGCCTAAGATGTCAAGAGAACATCAAGGATCGCAGGAGGAGGCCCCTACCCCGCGCCTCTCCCAGTACCTCAGCCGACTGTACGCCATGGAAGAGAACGCCGCCCTGCGAGACGGCCTGCGGGAGGCCCTCGCCGCGCGCTGGGACGGCGACGAGCGCCTCAAGCGCCTGCCCAAAGGGGTGAGGGACGCCTTGGCCAAGTGAGGCGTCAGCGCAGGCACACCCGCACGTCGTCGATGCCGAAGGACTCGTCTCCGGCGTCTTGGTTCAGCGCGGAGGTGGCGCTCACGGTGATCGTGTCAGCGCTGTGGGCCACCGTGGCGCTGAGCTCGTGGCGCTCATCATAGCTGCCCTCGTAACCTCGGTTCCAGCCGCAGACCTCGGCGCCGTCGTAGTAGTAGAGCCCCTCGCTCCAGAAGGTCACGCCGTCTACGGCGGCGCTGGCCGTCTCGCCGTCCCAAGAGTCGAGCTTGATGTACGCCAAGGAGACCAGGGCCTCGGTGTGGGGGGTCGCCGAGACGTCCCAGGTGGCGGTGAGGGTGCCCCCGGCGATGATGCCGTAGCCGCCCAAGATGGTCGAGAACGCGCCACAATTGGTTGTGGTGGTGAGGCTCCAGGCGCTTGAGGCCCCGGACTCGAAGTCTTCGTTGACGACGACGGCGCAGCCCTCGTCCATGTCGCACTCGACGACGCTCACCACGCCGTCGTGCTCCAGGTTGTAGTCGCCGCTCGGCGCGCCGGGCTGGTCGGCGAGGATGTCCGCGCAGCTCGACGCCGGGCAGGCGAGGCCGCTGCCCAGCACGCCGTCATCGACGTCTCCGTCACAGTTGTTGTCCAGGCCGTCGCAGGCCTCCGCCGCGCCGGGGTTGATGTTGATCACGGCGTCGTCACAGTCGGTGTTGTCGGCGACGGCGCCGCTGGGGGCCTCACAGGCCAGGCTCAGGGCGTCGGGATCGCCGTAGCCGTCGCCGTCTGTGTCGTCGTAGAAGCTCGCCGCGTCGGCGGCGTCGGGCTCGTCCACCGTGCCATCACAGTCGTTGTCCACCTCGTCACAGACCTCCACCCCGTCGGGGCTCACCGCGCCGTCGCCGTCGTCGCAGTCCTCGTGGGTGGCGACGTAGCCCGTGGGGGCCTCGCAGGCGGCGAGGGCGTAGTCGGCGTCGCCGTGGCCGTCGCCGTCGCGGTCGGCGTAGTAGGTGTTGGCGTCGGCGGCGGTGTCCTCGTCGGTGGCGCCGTCGCAGTTGTTGTCGAGGGGCCGTCGCAGACCTCCGTGGCGTCAGGGTTCACCGCGCCGTCGCCGTCGTCGCAGTCAAGCGCGCGCTCGGCGTACCCTTCCGGGGCGCTCGCAGGTGACGAGGGGGGAAGTCGGCGTCGCCGTACTATCGCCGTCGGTGTCGGCGTAAACGGTCTGGGCGTCGGCGGCGTCGGCGCCATCGGTGATCCCGTCACAGTTGTTGTCGAGGCCGTCGCAGACCTCCGTGGCGTCGGGGTTCACCGCGCCGTCGGCGTCGTCGCACTCTTGGCAGGCCGCGAAGCCGTCGCCGTCTGTGTCGGCGAAGCCCGTTGACCCATCACAGTTGTAGTCATTGGGATCGGCGCAGTCGGTCTCTTCAGCGCCGGGGTTGTAGCGGGCATCAGCGTCGTCGCAGTCGCCGTCTTGGCTCACCGTGCCCTCGGGGGGCTCGCAGGCCAAGGTGGGCGTCCCGGCGCCGTACCCGTCGCCGTCGGCGTCGGTCGTCCAGGCCGTCGCGTCGGTGGCGTCGTCATCTACGGCGCCGTCGCAGTCGTTGTCTACGCCGTCGCAGCGCTCCTCCGCGCTGGGGCTCACCGCGGGGTCTGTGTCGTCGCAGTCCTCTCCGGCGGGGGATCCGTCGCCGTCCTCATCGACGGCCTCTCCGCCGCTGTCGCCGGGGGGCAGGCTCTCGGGCGGGAGCTTGTCGTCGCTGGGATCGCAGGCCGCGAGGCCGAGCAGGATGAGGAGGAGGTTTTTGTTCATCGTGGGCCGTCCTGGCGGAGGTGTACCGTCAGGATAGCGCAGCTTCTACGCCGTGGCGGCTCAGATGTCGGCGCAGGCGATCGTGTAGTACCCGCCGCCGATGAAGTTGAAGCCGTCGGGGCAGACGTCGCCGGGGTTGTCCATGTCGTCGATGTGTACGCCGTTGACGTCGTCGTTGAGCAGGAGCACGTTGCCCGGCTTGGCCCCTTCGCAGGCCACGTTCTCGTAGCCGCCGCCGAGGTAGGTCCAGCCCTCGGGGCAGACGTCCCCCTCGTTGTCGAGCTCATCCATGTGCACGAGGTCTTTGTTCTTGTTCAGCGTGCCGATGGCCCCGCCGCCGTCTTTGGCGCAGACCTGGGTGTAATATCCGCCGCCGACGTGCTGCCAGCCCTCGGGGCACACCTCGCCGGGGTTCTCCATGTCGTCGTAATGCACCCCGGCTTTGTTGTTGTTGAGGTAGGCCGCGGCCCAGCGCGCCGGGCCTGGCAGGCCTGGGTGTAGCTGCCGCCGCCGAGGTGGGTCCAGCCCTGGGGGCAGACCTCACCCGCGTGGGGCAGATCACCGTAGTGGTTGCCGTCTGTGTCTTGATCGATGTAGACCGGCGGGCCCTCGTTGCCGGCTTTGTGGCAGGCCACGGCGTCGTAGCCGCCGCCGATGTACTCCCAGCCCTCGGGACACACCTCACCCTCTTGATCAAACGTGGAGTAGTGATCGCCGTCCACAGTCTCATCCAGAAGCGCCACCACGCCGGGCTTCCCGCTGGTGCAGGCGACCGTGTTGTAGCCGCCGCCGAGGTGTGTCCAGCCCTGGGGGCAGACGTCGCCGGGGTGGGCGAGGTCGGTGTAGTGCCGGCCTTGGGTGTCGTTGTTGAGGTAGGCCACGGCGTTTGGCACGTCCGCCAAGGTGGGGAGGTCTGTGCCGTCGTCCCCGGTGTCGTCGCCGAAGAGGCCGCCCCCATCGCCCTCTTTGCCGGGGCGGCCGCAGGCGAGGGACAGGGCGAGGGTGAACACGACGAGGGCCGGGGTGAGGCGCATGGGGGAGGCTCCGAGGGGGGCGAGGCGGCTTATTCGGTGCGGGCGTTGGGGGCCAGGGCCGCGGGCGTTGAGCGTTGTGGCGACACGGACGCGTGGGCGACGGCCCCCCGCGTTTGTGGTCTGCGAGGGCCATCACTGGGGCCGCTCGCCCCGGCTTGTCAGGGGAGTGGCGCGTTGGGGCTCTCGGTGGGGTCGCGGACGTTGGGCGTTGTGGCGACACGGACGCGTGGGCGACGGCCCCTGATCGTTCGTGGTCCGCGACCCCCTCGCTGGTTGTGGTGCTGCGGGCTCGGGGCACGATGGCCGGGGCGGCGGACTCAGCAGACGGAACAAACCTACGGTCCCACGAAGAGGGGCCGTGGCATTCTCCTCCGCGTCAACGTCCGGCTCCCCCCATGGGCCCGCATGAGCGGCGCTGCGTGAGCCTTCGCCTCTGCCACCCCCAGGCGGTCGCCGCGACTCGTCTGTGGTGTGCAAAGGCGCCGCTGAGGGCCGTGACCGGGATCCGCGCCCCCGCGTCCTCTCACCCCAACTTTTTTCTCCACCCCCTCTTGCACCCGCTCACCGCCTAAGCCATATTCCTGTTGTGCGGTTCTCCGCACCCGGAGCCCTCAAGCCCCGGTCGCTCTCTTCACCAAAAACACGAGAGCTCCCCGATGGTGCAAACATCGGAGAGCTCGAAGGAATGAACGATGCGACAACATCGCCACCCAACGCCCGGATTATGTGCCGGGCCTCTCCCTCATAACCGCCCTCCCGCCCTCGCCGAGCCCCCGCGCCAGCCCCCACGCCCCGGGCCTGCCGCGTAACCCGCTCCTCTCGGCCACTTAGCCCGCTTCGCGTCGTCACCCAACGACGTTGAGCCCCGCCGCGCCCACGATCCTCCCCCCGCCCTCGCGGCTGGGGAGGCCCGTGGCCCTACGCCCGCGCCCCTCGCCGTTGGTCCCCACGGACCTCTGGCCGAGCCACGCCCAACTCACACACCATCACACCTCCCTGGCGGGAGAACGGAACTCCTATGTCTCAACCTCAAGACCCCACGCTCACCCTCTTCATCCTGCACGGCTTGGCGGTCTCCTTACGCGACCGCGCCGACTCCAGCACCGAGCGCGCCGAGGCCCTGCTCCTCGGCGTCGAGCAGGCCTTCACCCAGCAGATGCGGGGGGAACCCGTTGATCTCGGCCTGCTCAACGCCCTGGCCGACGCCGTCATGGCCGAGCTCGACACGTCCCACCGCCTCGGCGAGAAGCTCCGCCGCGGCGCCCGGGCCCTGTCCAAAGAGGCCGGGCTGCTGGTCACCCTGCCCAAGCTCGTGGCCTCGGAGCGGGTGCTGGCCGCCCTGCCCACGCTCTCCGACGCCGCGGCGACTGTGCGGCGTGCCATCCCCCGGGCGCGGCTCACCACCTTGGCCCGGGATCTCACCGAGGCCCTGGGGCAGCTCGCCCTGGCCGCGAGCCAGCGGCCCTTGAATGAAGACGACCTCTTGCCGCTGCGCTCGGTGTTCGCCCGGCTGGACGGGCTGCCCCAGGCCTTGAGCGGGGCCCGGGAGCGCATCGGGGCGGCGCTGGCGGAGATTGACGGGCGCTAGGCGAAGGGGGCGCCGGGGCTCGTTGGGGCTCCGGCGCCGCCGAGTCACCCGGCGAGCCCGCGCCGAGCCCCTCTCAGGAGGCTCCAGAGCCCGCCTCGCCGACGCAAATCGGCTTCCTGAGCCTCATGGACGCGATTTTTCGCGGAAAATCGTCTTCTTGAGGCTCATGGACGCGATTTTTCGCGGAAAATCGTCTTCTTGAGGCTCAAGATCGAGGTTTCTCTCCACAAAGCCACCTACTTGAGGCTCATGTTTCCGATTTGCAGGGAACGCCCCCCTCTTACGGCCCCACTTTTGCCCGTTTTTCTCCACCGGGCCGTTCTTGACCCTCAAGGGGCGGCCGCTGCCCACACGCCCGGTCACCCTCCGCTCACGGGTCCCGAACCCCACCGGCCCGTGGATGGCCCCGCGGCTGCTCCCGTGACGAACCGCGGCCAGCCGTCCCAGAGAACCAAGCCCCCCACCTCAGCCCATCACTCGCCCACCAAGGTCACATCCTCGCTGAGGTTCGCCGGTCGGCTCACCCCGTCCCACGTCGGCGCGCTCAGCACCACACGCAGCGTGAGCTCGGTGAGGCCTCCGGCGCTGGTGACGGTGAACGTGGCCTCTCCGTTTGGGTCCAAGAGGCGCTCCGCGGGCGACACGAGCACGTCTGCGCCCTCGGAATCCAGCACGGTCAGGGCGGCCAGGCTGCCGTCGCTCACGCGGGCGCCGTCGTCTCCCCAGGCGCTCACCGTCAGCAGGATCAGGTTCGGCGCTTGGGGGTTGAGCGTCGCGGGGCTGGGCGTCAACGCGAGGCCCCCGAAGCTCGCCGGGGTGAGCGAGGTGGCCGCGGAGACGCCGACCTCGGCCAGGGTGCCCTCCACCAGCAGCTCTGGCCCGTGGGTGGGCGCGGTGAGCGCAGGTCGAGCGCAACGATCGGGGCCAAGGGGCACGGAGAGGCTCGACTGTGCGCCGTCGATCCACAGGCCGCCGGAGGTGACGAGGCTCAGGGTGAGGTCTTCGGCCAGAAGCTCCACGGCCTCGGGCACGCAGGCCTCCACCGTGATCAGGCTCTGGCCGTCGGCGACCAGCTCGCAGGGCAGGCCGTCGGGGCAGAACGAGAGCGTGAGCACGTCGCCCTCTTCAGGCTGGGGCGGCAAGACGCAGGCGAGGAGCGGCAGCAGGGCGAGGAGGATCACGCCATCACCCGCAGCAGGCCCGTGGCCACGCCCAAGAAGGCGCCGTCTTCAGCCCGGGCCGTGGCGACGATGAGGCCCTCGGCGTCGTCGGTGAACGGCGGGGTGACGCTCACCGTGGCGTCGGCGCCGCCGTCGGGCTGGGCGAGCACCTCGGACTGTGAGAGCGGCGCGCGCTGGCCTTGGCCGCGGTCAAGCTCGACGATGAGCGTCACGCGGGCGTCGGGCGTCGCGCCCGTCACACGCAGCGCGAGGATGACGGGGCGGCCCACCAGGGCGGCGTCGGGGATCATCATTCGCAAGGCCACGGCGGACTCCTGGGCGTGAGGCCCTTAGGGGCTCTGGAGCGTCTGGAACAGCGAGACGAGGGCGAGATCGACGGAGAGGCCCACCACCGGCGCGGCGTGAACGCTTGACGCCGCTGAGGCGGGGTTGGGGTCGTCCACACGCACAAACACCGCCCCGGCGGTGAGCTGGGCGTAGTGGGTGAGACGTAGGCCCCCGGCGACGAGCGGGCTGAGGCTGCCCAAGGCCGGGGAGGTGGTGTAGCCGGGCAGGCTCGGCGTCGAGCGCGCCACGGCGACGGTGAGGGAGACCCGCTGGCGAAACACATCGCCGGGGGCGCCCGCGAGCTCGTTCAGCGGCACGTCGCGGTCCACGGCGGTTGAATAAAACGACACCCCGCCCCAGCCCACGAGCGCCGGGGACTGATCGGGCCACCACACAAACGACGCCCCGGCGGCGGGCACGGCGAAGTTCACCGCGTCTCGGGTGGCGGCGGTCGCGGTCTGGGCGCCTAAGGTCACCGGCCCCGTGGCGACGACGATACGCTGGCGCACCGAGGTGGCGTTCAGGGCCTCGATGAGCGCGGCGCTGAGGGTCTCGGTCTGGGACTGCGCGGTCTGGAGCGCCGAGAGCACGTCTTGGGTCATCGACGCGCGGTCGGCGCTGGGCAGGCGCGCGCCCTCGGCGTCGAGGATGCTCTGCAGCGCCTGGGCCTCCCCCTGAGCGCCCACGAGGGCGGCGCAGGCGTCAGGGCCAGGCCCCCGGCGGTAGCGGCTCTGGGCCTCCCGGGCGGCGGCCTCCAGCGACGAGGCGTCGGCGGCGCCAAACCCGGCGGCGGCGAGGCCCCCGGAGAGCGCCTTCGCGAAGTGGGTCCAGCCCGAGTCCAGATCACAAGAGCGGGCGTCGGGCAGGCGTAGGGTCAGCTCGGCGGCGGCCTGCTCGGCGAGGCGGGCCATGCCCTCTTCCCCCAACATCAGGCGCGGCGCGAGGCTCAGGCAGTAGGTCTGGCCCACCTGCAGCGCGGGCACCCGGCCGCTGAGCACGTCTCCGTCCGGGGCCATGCCGACGGTGTGCCGCTGGGGGCCGTCGGCGGGCGGGGCGGCGGCGCAAGGCTGGCCTTGGGCGGGCCACACGCTGAGCGCGGCGGTGGCCGAGACCCCGGGGGGCAGGTCCACGGTGAGCACAAACTCCTCGCCGCTGGGCAAGGGGCCATCGGGCAGGGCCTCGGCGGTGGACCCCGCGGGGATCGTGTCCAGGGGGCGATCGAGCACGAGGCGCACCGTCGTCGCCGCGGCGGCGTCGGTGAGCCCGAGGGTGAGCAGCAGGAGCGGGGTGAGCACGGGGGGTTGACGCCTCCGTGCGCTACGATACCACCGCAGAACCCACGGCGCGGCGCCGTTTTATGGCGCCTTGGGCGGCAGGCCGGTGCCGGGGATCACCGGCGGGGTCTCGCTGGGGCTCGTCGGCGGGCTCGTCCCAGCCGCCGCAGCCGCAGCCGCCTCGGCGGCCTTCTTCTGCGCGGCCTCCAGCTCGTCCCGAAGCGGCGACCGTTTGACCTCCGGGGGCAGGTTCGGGTCGGTGAGCGCGGCGTCGCGGTACTGCACCAGGGTGGACTGCGCGTGGTAGACGTAGTCGATGCGCACCTTGGTCTCGTTCATCGTGTAGCGGGTGCCGCCGCGGACCTCGTCGCCCCGGGTGAAGGGGTAGATCTGCAGGTCATCAAACTGCATCATCAGGCCAAACCGCACGGTCTCCCGGGTGGCCTTCTCAAAGAACGGGGCCTGAGACGGGTCGGCGCGCAGGGCCAAGGCGTAGGCCGCCGCCGTGCCTTCGCCGTAACAGAAGGCCTGCATCGCGGGCAGCTCGCCGGGGAGCTTGTAATAGCCGCCGACGTAGTCCGGCCAGGGGGAGTCCTCGCCGGTGTACTCATACGTCTCGACCATCCACCGGGCGACCTCCAGGCCAAACTTGGCCACCTCGGGATCGCCCGTGACGCGGTGGTACGCGTTCGCCGCCATCACCGACCACGGGCCGAACTGCACCAGCTCCAGACGATCGTTTGTGTCGTAGGTCTCATGGGGCGAGGGCGCCTCGGGGCGGATCTTCGACACCCGCTCCTGCCACCACGGCTTGTAATACTCGAAGAACTTGGGCAGCGGCGCCAGCCACTTCTTGTCGCCGGTGTACTCGTACAGCATCACCAAGGCCAAGGCCGCCTCGCCGGGGACGATGTCGTTGACCTCTTCAGCGTAGGGGTGATCGGCCTCGACGTAGTACGGATCAAACCGGCCCGAGGGCTCCTGCATAAACACGGTGAACTCGCCGAAGCGGTTCAACAGCTCGTCATACTCCTTCGTGCCCGTGGCCCGGGCGAGGTCGATCATGCCCATCATCGCGATGACGACGGAGCCGAGCTTCACGTTGTTCTCGTGGGCGATGAACGAGCGGTTCTCCTCGTCTTTGCGGAACGACAGCGTGAAGTCCAGGGCCCGGCGCGCGCCCTCGATGAACTCGGGCCGGGGGTCGATCTGGTAGGCCTGCACGAGGTTCCAGGTCGTGAGCGCGTGGCGCACGATGTTGTACTCATCGGAGTAGCGGTTCTCGGCGGGCCACATCTTGTAGGTGACCTGCCCCGGCTTGTAGAACGGCAGGGGCTGGTCGTTGGGGTGCAGGTTTCTCAGATACCACTCGCCGGAGAGCAAGATGCTGCGCTCGATGGACTGGATGTCGACCACCTCCATCGGCACCGGGGGCACGCCGCGGTAGAGCGGGATGATGCCCCGGCCCGGCCAGTCGAGGTAGTGTTGGGTGCGGATCTTCTCCAGGTCATAGCCGGGATCTCGCCAGGGGCGCAGGCTGTCCATGTGGCCCTCACGCGCCGCCGTGCGCAGGAGCTTGTCGGCGTCACGATAGGCCCGGGTGTAGCTCACCGCGCCGGGGATCATCGCCACCTCCCCCGTCTCACGGTTGAGGATGATGCCGCCGTCGATGCCCATCTCCCAGAACTCGTTGAGATCGTCCTCGCTAAAGGCGTAGATCTTCGCGCGGTCGGTGACGAGGTGCAGCTCCAAGAGCATGTTGTCGATTGAAGACGCGAGCTTGGGCAGGCCGTACCACTCGGCGTAGCGGCGGTGCTCCCGCTCCAGATCGTTCGCCAGCTCCAAGACACACTCGCCGAGCTCTTCACGCACACACAGGCCATAGGCCAGCTCACGGCCGCCGGGCAGGCGCAGGGTGGCCATGAGGTGCCACTTGTTGCCCCGGGGCGCCTTGATGCTGGGGAACCCCCGGGGCTTCTCGCCCTTGAGGATCGTGCGCAGGCTGGAGGTGATGAAGGTGGCGGCCTGGGGGGCGAGGCTCGCGGTCTTGTCGGAGACGGCGTAGAGCAGGTACTCCGCGTCCGCCGAGACGAGCATAAACCGGGCGCGCTCATCGTCGTGGTACAGGCGGGAGATCGTCGCGCCGCCCCGATCGACGCTGGGCACAACATCCCGGCGCAAGAGCACAAACTGCACGCCCTGATCCAAGAGGCGCTGGGCCACCGCGGCCTCGTCCCCGGCCCACCACAAGGCGGCGGTCTCGGCGTTGTCCCACAGCGGCACGGCCTTGAGGCCCTCGGGCAGGCCCTTCACGCGCTCGGGCAGGTCCGTGGCGATCTTGCCGGTCTGCTTCTCGAGGTCGAGCATCATGCGCTCGCTCATCACCGCGCCGCCGGCCTGGCTGAGCGCGTTCTCGTGGCGGGCCTGGGGCGTCGGGCCATAGGCGACGATGCGCGCCTGGGGCGCGTTGGCCGCGGGGGCGCAGGAGCCGAGGGCGAGGGCGAGCAGGACGAGCAGCGAGCGCATGGGGTCTCCAGCGGTTGACCCTTGCACCTCACCCGCTGAGCGCGCCGGGGCAAGCGTCAAAGCCCGGAAGGTGGGTTATCCTCCTCCGTTATGCTCTTCCCCCTCGCTCCTGGTCCGGCCCTTGAGGCCGCGTGGCACCACGCCCTCATCGCGCTCTTCATCGCCCTCACCCTGGGCGCGGCGGGCCTCGGCCTCGACCGCAAGCAGCAGCCCCTGGCCGCCCGGGTGCTCGGCACCTTCGCCACCTTGGCGGGCCTCACCGCCCTGCTCATCGTCGTCGACCTCGCCCGCGGCGGCGCGAAGCCCCTGCACCGCGACGGCACCGAGCTCAACAAGATCTGGCTCGCCGGGGGCGCCGCGCTCCTCGCCGCCTTGACCTACCTCTGGCACCGCCATCTAGAGCCCAAGGCCAACCAGCTCGCCAGCCGCGCCCGCGGGGCGATCACCCTCGGCCTCGGCCTGCTCGCCACCTTGAGCTTCCTCAACTACTCACGCCTCGACAGCACCTATGTCTGGGTGGAGCGCGTCGACACCTACGACCTCAGCCACTACTACTTAAACTCCAAGTATTACAAAGAGCTGGGCTACTTCGACCTCTACCCCGCCATCGTGCTCGCGGATCTGGAGGAGGGCCGCCACTACCGCCGCCAGCCGCCCACCTTCCAGACCCAGAACGAAGAAGACTACTACATGGTCGACACCCAGGCCTTCGCCCGGGACACCGAGTGGCACGACCGCATCCGCGCCAAGTTTGGCCCCGAGCGCTGGGCGGCGTTCAAACACGACTTCATCTATCTGCAGCGCGACATGGTCGGGTTCACCAACGACCTGTGGATTCAGATGTTGTGGGACCACGGCTTCAACGGCTCCCCGGCCTGGGTGGTCTTCGCCGAGCCCCTGGCGAACGCCGTGCCCGTGGAGTCGGTGAAGCTCTTGGGCTACATCGACCTTATCTGGCTGAGCCTCGCCGTCGCCGTGACCTGGTGGGCCTTTGGCGGCCCCACGGCCTTGTTTCTGGTCATCTTTCTGTTCACCACCTACAGCGCCCGCTGGCCCACCTACACCTGGGCCTTTGGCCGCGACGACTATGTCGCCGTGCTGATCATGTCCGTGGGCCTGCTCAAGCGGGGCCTGCCCGGCTGGGCGGGCGCGGCCGTGGGCGTGGGCGCGGCCTTCCGCCTGTTCCCGGCGGTGTGGCTCTACGGCCCGGCCATGAAGGGGCTGTGGGAGCTTGTCTCTCTGCGCCAAATCAACCGGGGCCTGCTCAAGATCGCCATCGGCTTCGTGGCCTGCCTCGCCCTGCTCTATGGCGCCGTGGCGGTGAAGTACGGCCCTGGCCGGGCGATCTGGCACGTCGAGAAGCTGCTCACCCACACCACGGAGAAGAACCTCTCGTCCATGCGCCAAGGCTTCGCCATCGCCGTGGCCTACCAAGGGGAGACCGACGTCAAACGAATGGACGACGTGCGCCGGATGCGCGTCAAGAACCAGAAGACGTGGCGAAACCCCTTGGCGTTCGCCCTGGTGCTGCTCTTGGGCTGGGGCCTGCGCCGGGCCAAAGACCACGAGGCTCTGTCCATGGGCTTCATCCCGTTCTTCTTGTTGACCACGGCGAGCTACTATTATTACATCGTGCGCAGCACCATGATCGTCACCCACGCCGGGGATCTCAGCCGCCTACGCAACGCCGTGGGCCTCATCTTCCTGTTCGGCATCGAGGTGGCCCTCAACGCCCTGCAGCAGAACGATGAGACCAGCGAGTTCCGGGTGATCCACATGGGCTGGCTGGGCCGACTGTGCGCGATGTACAGCCTCCTGATGATCGCCTGGTTTCTGTGGGAGGCCCGAAACGCCCCCGCTGACGACACAAACCCAAAGCGCCGCTGGGAGCGGGCCAAACCAGGGGACAGAGCGCCCCGCCGCCCTCACCGGATCTACGCCATGAGCCGCTCCTTTCGCCTCCTGCCGCTCCTCCTCCTGCCCTTCGCCTCCTGTGACGAGCCCGCCTGCGAAGACACGTCGTTGCCCGACCCCATCCCCGACGGCCAGGCCCGAGAGTCCCACATGGCGGCCTGCGCGCCGGGCAGCGCCCTGAACACGCCGATTTACCCCGGACAGACCCTCAAGGGCGTGTTCTGGTGTTACGGCGACCCCGCTGAGGGGCTGATCGAGTGTTTCCAGCCCAACGAGGGCGCGGCGACGACGTATGACGACAACGGCACGCCGACCCTGAAGATCGAGTGCCCGCCGGAGGGCGACGTGATGACCTGGGCGCGGACGGATTGGGGGTAGGGGAGCGCCGAGGGGCGCTCCGCTCGGGTTGGGTTGACCCTCGCTGTGCCAGCCTGGAGACCTGGGAGAGCCCGGGAACACGGATAGCCCAACTGGCAGCGCCTGGGGCGTTTGGCCCTGGGCGGGTGGGCGTTCGGGCCTGGGCTTGGGCGACCGGTATTGATGAGCCGCTGGATTCCGATGTCGGGGGTTCCCGTCCTTCTTGGGCCCGACGACAAATTGGTTACCCTCCGCGGAGCTGCCTCGCGTTACCCGTCCCATTCACCTCAGAGGAAGACCCTTCTTCATTTCACACCTTCCGCCAAGACGACGGCTGGATGCCCGCCCCAGGCGCCACGGGGGCTGGGCGGCTAAAGGCGCGGGGGGGTGCTTGGGGGCACCGCCAACCGCCCTTCTGGTTCGACCTCCAGTTCACGCCGGTGAGCCCGCCGCAGGGGCCTCAACGCTGAGCGCCGCCGCCCCTTCGCCCCCCTCGGACAGCTCCCGCACAAGAGGCCAAAACCCCCCGTGGCGACCTCGCCCCGTTGCGGCTAAGGGGGTGGTATGCGCGCTCTGATCGTCCTCTTCGCCCTCCTCGCCTCTCCCTCTCTCGCCTTCGCGCAGTCCAAGGGTCGGCCGCCCGCCGAGGCCCCGGCGCCGCCGCCTGAGGCGGATCTGTGGAAGGCCACCTTAGAGACGGCGGTGCCCTCGGTGGTGGCCATCCGCGTGGTGGGCACCCGCAGCTTCGACACCGAGGCGGCCTCGTCGTCCGTGGGCACGGGGTTCATCGTCGACGCCGAGCGGGGGCTCATCCTCACCAACCGGCACATGGTCCACGCCGGGCCCGTCGTCGCTGAGGCCGTGCTGTACAACCACGAGGAGATCCCGCTCCAGGCCGTCTACCGCGACCCGGTGCACGACTTCGGGTTCTACCGCTTCGACCCCTCCGCGGTGCGGTTTATGGAGGTCAAGCCCCTCACCCTGGACCCGGCGGGGGCCAAGGTCGGCGTCAACGTGCGGGTGGTGGGCAACGACGCCGGAGAGAAGATCAGCATCCTCGACGGCACCTTGGCCCGCCTCGACCGCGAGGCGCCGGTCTATGGCGACAACACCTACAACGACTTCAACACCTTCTACATCCAGGCCGCCTCGGGCACCTCCGGGGGCTCGTCCGGCTCTCCGGTGCTCGACCTCTCGGGCAAGGTCGTCGCGCTGAACGCGGGCGGACGGCGCAACGCCGCGTCGAGCTATTACCTGCCGCTGGACCGCGTCGTGCGCGCCCTGGAGCTGATTCAAGCCGGGCAGCCCGTCACCCGCGGCACCTTACAGACGGTGTTTATCCACACGCCCTATGACGAGCTGCGCCGCCTGGGCCTCTCGGAGAAGAGCGAGACGGCGGTGCGCGCGGGCTTCCCGGACGGCACGGGGCTGTTGGTGGTGGCCGAGGTGGTGCCCGGCGGCCCGGCGGACGGCGGCCTGCGCCCCGGTGACGTGCTGCTCGCCGTGGATGGCGCGCCGCTCAACGCCTTCGTGCCTCTGGAGGCCCGACTGGACGAGCAGGTGGGCGCTTCAGTCATGCTCACCATCGAGCGCGGCGGGCAGACCTTGACCGTGACCCTCGCCGTGGGGGATCTGCACGACATCAGCCCCGACACCTACTTGGAGTTTGGCGGCGGCATCCTCAACGAGCTGAGCTACCACCAGGCCCGCAACCACAGCGTCCCGGTGAAGGGCGTCTATGTGGCGGCGACGGGCTACGCGCTCACCGAGGGCGGCATCCCCGAGGGCGCCATCCTCACGGCGATTGACGGCCAGCCGGTGAGCACCTTGGAGGAGGTCGAGGCCGCCTTGGCCGCCCACCCCCACGGCGCCCGGGTGCCCGTGCGGTACTTCCCGATTCAAGACCCCCGCCAAGACCAGGTCGCCGTGATTCAGGTGGACCGCCTGTGGTTCCCGATGCAGCGCTGCGTGCGCGACGACGCCACCGGCGGCTGGCCCTGCACCCCGAGCCCCGCGCCGACGAAACCCCTGGTGGACGCCGCCGGGGAGGCGAGCTTCGTGCGCAGCGGCGGCCGGGCCCAACGTCGGCTCAGCCGGTCGTTGGTCATGGTCGAGTACCGCGTGCCCTACCGCACCGAAGGCGTCAGCAGCACCCGCTTCACCGGCGCCGGGCTCATCGTGGACGCCGAGCGGGGCCTCGTGGTTGTGGACCGCGACACCGTGCCCGTGGGCCTGGGTGAGCTGGAGCTGACCTTCGGCGGCTCCTTGCGGGTGCCCGGGGAGATCGTCAGCATCCACCCGCTTCACAACGTCGCTGTTGTGAAGTACGACCCGGCCGACATCGGCGCCACGCCGGTCAAGAGCGCCCAGCTTCGCGACAAAGAGGTCAAGCCCGGCGACAAGCTCTATCAGGTGGGCCTCACCGGCAGCCACCAGGTCGTCGCCCAGCGCGCCCGGGTGGGCCGGGTGACGCCGCTGTACCTGCCCCTGCCCGACCCCCCGAGCTTCCGCGAGGCCAACCAAGAGATCTTCACGCTCAGCGACGGCCTCTCGTCTGTGGGCGGGGCGATCACCGACCGGCGCGGGCGTGTCGTCGCCACCTGGGCGTCGTTCGCGTCCAGCGAAGGCGGCGGGCGCAGCTCGGCGTTTTATGGCCTGCCGATCGAGGTCGCCCAGAGCGTCGTCGAGCCGCTGCAGGCCGGTGAAGACGTGGCCTACCGCGCCTTGGGCGTTGAGCTCTACGGCCTGCCTTTGGCCGACGCCCGGGATCGTGGCCTGCCCGAGGCTTGGCTCAGCCGCCTACAAGATCACGACGAGACCGGGGGCCAGGTGCTCTACGTCGGGCGCCTCACCGCGGGCACCCCGGCGGCGGCGGCGCTCAAGGGCGGCGACCTGCTCCTCGCCGTCAACCAAGAGGTCGTCACCCGTTTTGATGAGGTCGAGGCGCTGTGCCAGGCGCCGTCGGTCACCCTCACGGTGTTCCGCGACGGCATGGAGCAGAACTTCGTCGTCGAGACGGCCAGCCTCAGCGGCCAAGGGGTCACTGAGGTGGTGTCTTGGGCGGGCATGTTGCTGCACGCCCCGCACCTGGAGGTCGCCTCCCAGCGCGGCTTCGAGCCCGAGGGCGTGTACGTCACCTGGTTCTGGTACGGCAGCCCGGCGCACCGCTACGGCCTGCGCCCCACGCGGCGGATCATCGAGGTCGACGGCCAGCCCACCCCCGATCTCGCCTCGTTCTTGGCCGTCGTGAACACCAAACAAGACCGCGACGCCGTGCGCCTCACCCTGGTGGACCTCGAGGACAAGACCGAGGTGAAGACGTTGAAGCTCGATCTTGCCTACTGGCCCACCCAGCGCTTCGTGTTTGTCGACGGCGAGGGCTGGCGTCGGGAGGACGCGCCCGCGCCGACCCAGCGCCGCGCCCTGACCGGGCCTTGACCGGGACGCTGTTCCCCGGCGCCCCGGGTCGGTGTAAAGTGTGCGGATGCTCAACGCCCGCTATCAACAGCTCCCCAGCCGCTCCCTCAACCGCCGCGTCCACATGTGGACCTATGGCTGGTGGGGCGATCCGGTCATCATCTTCCCCAGCGCCTCGGGCATGGCCCACGAGTGGCAAGCCGCCAGCGCCATCGACACCCTGCGCCCGTTGATCGAGGCCGGGCGCATCAAGCTCTACTGCCCCGAGACCAACTGCTCCGAGAGCTGGAGCCGCCGCGGCGACGACCCCCGCCTGCGGGTCGCCCGCCACCAGGCCTACGAGCGGTTTGTCATCGACGAGCTCGTCCCCTACATCCGCCAAGACTGCGAGAGCCCCGACATCCGGGTGAGCGCTGTCGGGTGCAGCCTCGGCGCCTTCTACGCCGCGAACATGGCCCTCAAACACTCTGAGATCTTCAAGTGGGCCCTGTGCCTCTCCGGCCGCTACCGCACCGACCGCTTCTTGGGCGGCTACAGCGACCTCGACGTGTATTACAACCATCCCGTTGCCTATGTGCCGAACATGAGCGGCGAGGCCTTGGACAAGGTGCAGCAGAACACCAGCCTCACCCTCGTCGTGGGCCTGGGGCCCCACGAGGGCGGCTGCATCGAAGAGACGCTCACCATGGCGTCCCTGCTCGCCCAGAAGAACATCCCCCATGAGCGGGACGTGTGGGGCCGGGACTCCGCGCATCACTGGACCTGGTGGAAACGCCAGATCAACCACCACTTCTCACGGCGCTGGGCCTGAGCCGTCGGGGCGCCACGCCGCGCAGCGGGCGAGATCAGCCGCGGTGAGGGGCGCCTCCCGCTCCAGCACCAAGGCCACCGCCCGCACCCGAAGCCCCGGCTTGCCCTCCCAGCCCGGCGGCAGCGGCAGCCCCGCCGCGGCGAGGTCAAGGCGCTCCCGGTAGCCTTGGGCGTAACTCTTCACGTCGAGGATCGCCCCGGTGGCGCTGTCCTCGACGGCGACGCCTAAGGTGACGTTGCCCTGAAAACACTCGGCGTAGCCCGGCGGGGGGCGGCGCTCATGGGCCATGCGCCGGGGGGTGACGTGAAGGCCGAAGTGGGCGATCACCGGGTCGTTGAGCCCGAGGCTGTCGAGCACGATCATCGAGGGCATCGCCCAGCCGATCACCCCCACGGTGCCCACGTCCATCACCGGGGCCGCCGCGAGCAGAGGCCGGGCGTCTGCGCCGGGGTCGAGGCGAAAGCCGCCCTGCACCCGCCGCACCACCACCACATCCCCGCCCATCGTCGCCGGGCGCGAGGCGTCTAAGCCCGGGGTGAGCCGGAGCTGCAGCTCGCCGAAGAGCTGGTGCTCCCGGTGTCGTAGGCCGATGAGCTGGGGCGCGAGCTGGTCCCGCAGGCCATCCCAGGCCACACCCAAGGGCCGCAGGGGGCCGGGCAGCGCCTCGCCGAGCTTGGGCCCCGCCCGCACCGCCACCATCGTCGTCTGCGCCTGCGCGACCCGGTGCTCCGCCCAGGGCAGCGGCAGCGCCAAGGCCCAGGCCAAGGCGCTCAAGGCCAAGGTCCAGGCGGGTCGAAGCCCGGCGCGGTCAAGCAACAAGGGTGTTGTGAGCGCGACCAGGGGCGCGAGGTGGGTGAAGACGCGGAACTCGAAGTGGTCCCCGCCCACCTTGAGGGTGTAGTAGGCGAGCTGCCCCAGAAGCGTGAGCCCCACGGCGAGCACACCCGGGCCGGGTCGCCAGCGCCGCAGCGCCGCGATCAAGGCCAAGGGCCAGCTCCACAAGGCGTACTCCAGCACAAACCAGGCGAGGTACGGCAGCCCCGCCTCGGGCCAGGCCGCGCCGACCTTCGCCGCGAAGGTGTTCGGCAGCCACGCGCCATAGGTCAGCCGCCGCCACAACACATGGGCCAGGACGACGGCGAGGGGGGCGAGGCCCAACACCAAGGCACGAAGGCCCTCCCCCCGCATCACCCGAAGGCTCAAGAGCGCGACGGTGGCGGCCACGAAGAGGTAGCCGTCGGGTCGGGTGAGCGCGATCGCCGCCGCCAAGGCCCCGATCACCGGCCCCCGGGCCTCCCGCGCCGCGGCGACGCTCCAGCCGGTCACCAAGGTCACAAACAAGGCCGTCTCTAAGCCGCTCGACGACCACACCAAGAAGCCCCGGTGGGTCACCAGCGCCCCCAAGGTCAGCGTGAGCACGGCGAGGCGATAGGGTGCGAGGGCCTCGGAGAGCTGGGCGCGCATCGTGGCCCAGGCCGTGAGCCCCACGGTGATCCCGGCGCAGATGAGGGAGAGGTTGTTCGCCGTCTGGGGCGGCGGTCGGCCCGTGAGCGCCCAGACCCCATGCACCAACCACAGCCACGAGGCGCTGGTGTAGCCCTCGACGGGGGGCATCGGCGGCGGGTTCCAGACGTAGCCATGCCCCAGCCGCGCCATCGCCGCGTAGCGGAAGGTGATGTAGGCGTCGTCGCACAGAAACCAGAGCGCCGCCCAGCCCTGCACCAGCACCGCCAGGGCCACGACGACGATCAGGGTGATCAGGAGGGGCTGCCGCGCCAAGGCGTCTTGCCGGGGGTTGAGGTGCGGGCCAAGTGTACAGGTTTGGGGGCGCCAGAGGAGGCAACAACATCGCTGCGTTATCGCCGCGCCGGGCTGTGACGCCGGGCGAGTTGATCGAAGTGACGAAGATCCCACGTTGAACCGGCGCTTCTTCGGGGGCGGAAGGAGGGCCGCTTGCTGGGTGCTACGGTGTCAAAAGCACGTCGCAGGAGGTCTTGTGCTGGCCCTCATCTTGTGGTCTTGGCTCGCCCCGGGCTTGGCCGCCCAGGCGCCCGACCCCATGGCCCTGGTTCAGCTCGGCGCCCCGGCGACGAACAAGCCCTGGACGTCCCTGGACTATGAGCGCGCCCGTTTTGTGCTGGAGGAGCTGCCCCTGGACCAGCTCCCGCGCCTGGACCACCCCCACCTCCAGCGCTGGCTCTCGTTGGACAACCGTCCAAACAACGCCGATCCCGGCGTGATGCTGGGCGAGGTGACCATGCTGATGGAGCACAACCGGGCGCTCGCCCAACGCTACGCCGAGGCCGGCCAAGCCGGGATGCCCGTCGGCGCCGAGCAGCTCGCGCTCAGCGCCTTGACCTTACGGCAGATGGGCTGGCTGTGGGAGAGCCTCGACGTGCTGCTCAACAGCGCGCCCCCAGACTCCCCCAGCCGCGCCGCCGCCGTGGCCCGGGCCCGCAGCGGCACGGCGAACGCCTTGGCCGCGCACCTCAGCATGCTCGCCGCTCAGCACAGCCTGCCCGAGGCCACCCTGCTCGCCGCGATCACCGAGCTCTCCGCGGTGTACGCCCCGCTTCAAGATCGCCTCGACGTGAGCCAACGCGCGGCGCTGCAGGTCTACGCCGAGACCCAAGCCGCCGCCTTGCCCGAGGGCCAAGCGCGGCAGAGCCTCCTGCGGGCGGTGGCGCCCAAGATGGCGGCGCCATTGCCGCCCCCCACGCCGACGCCCGCGCCTCCCCCAGCGGCCGAGCCGGTGGAGGAGGGCAGGCGGCGGCGCTGAGGCCGCGAGGTTCTACCGACGGCGCCGGGCCAAGCCCACCAAGGCCAAGAAGCCCGCCAACAAGCCGCCGGTGGGCGCCTCGTTCGTGGAGCAAGAGAGCCCGCCGCCGCCCTTGGGCAG
This sequence comes from Deltaproteobacteria bacterium, assembly GCA_016717595.1. Classification (GTDB taxonomy): domain Bacteria; phylum Myxococcota_A; class UBA796; order UBA796; family CAJQPC01; genus JADKFE01. The sequence goes on from JADKFE010000002.1 coordinate 84,097, forward strand.
ACCGATGCCGTCGTCCCCGGTGTCCCCGGTGTCGCCGCCCGTGGGCTCGTCGTCGCTGGGGTCCAGCGGATCCGTGCTGTCGCTCACCTCTTGGCCGTCGTTCACGCCGCCGTCGTCGGTGTCAGGATCCAGCGGGTCGGTGGTGTGGGTGAGCACCTCGTCGCCGTCGGTGAGGCTGTCATCGTCGCTGTCGGTGTCCAGGGGGTCGGTGCCGTAGGTGTTCACCTCGTCGCCGTCGTTGAGGCCGTCGCCGTCGGTGTCGGGGTTGAGCGGGTCGGTGCCCACGCTCAGCACCTCTTCGCCGTCGGTGAGGCCGTCGTCGTCGCTGTCGGTGTCCAGTGGATCCGTGCCCTCGGTGAGCACCTCCTCACCGTCTACGAGGCCGTCGCCGTCGGTGTCGGGGTTGAGGGGGTCCGTGGACTCCTCAAACACCTCTTCGCCGTCGAGCAGGCCGTCGTCGTCGCTGTCAGCGTCGTCGGGGTCGGTCCCGAAGGTGATCTCTTCAGCGTCGGTGAGGCCGTCGTCGTCGCTGTCCGACACGTCGTCGGTGGGATCAAACGGGTCGGTGCCGTCCCGGGTGATCTCTTCGCCGTCGCTGCGCCCGCCGTCGTCGGTGTCCTCGTCCAGGGGGTCGGTGCCGGTTGTGTTGACCTCTTCGCCGTCCGTCAGGAAGTCGTCGTCGGTGTCAGGGTTGAGCGGGTCGGTCGTGTGGGTGGTGACCTCGTCGCCGTCGGTGAGGCCGTCGTCGTCGGTGTCAACGTCGAGGGGATCCGTGCCGATGGTGTTCACCTCGTCGCCGTCCTCAAGGCCGTCGTCGTCGGTGTCCTTGTCCAGGGGGTCGGTGCCGATGGTGCTCACCTCGGCGCCGTCGTCTAAGCCGTCGCCGTCGGTGTCGGGGTTCGCCGGGTCGGTGCCGATGGTGTTCACCTCGTCGCCGTCGCCGAGGCCGTCATCGTCGCTGTCGGTGTCCGTGGGGTCGGTGCCGGTGGTGTTGACCTCGTCGCCGTCCGCGAGCCCGTCGCCGTCGCTGTCGGTGTTGAGCGGGTCGGTGCCCCAGATGTCGAGCTCATCGCCGTCGTCCAAGCCGTCGCCGTCTGTGTCGGGATCCAGGGGATCCGTGCCCGTGGAGTCCAGCTCTTCGCCGTCGTCGAGGCCGTCGCCGTCGGTGTCGGGGTCGGCGGGGTCGGTGCCGGTGTTGTCGACCTCGTCGCCGTCGCCCAAGCCGTCGCCGTCGCTGTCGGTGTCGGTGGGGTCGGTGCCCAGGTCGATCTCTTCGCCGTCGTCGAGGCCGTCGCCGTCGCTGTCGGGGTCGGCCGGATCGGTGCCGAGGTCGATCTCGTCGCCGTCATCGAGGCCGTCGCCGTCGCTGTCGCCGACGGTGGGGTCGGTGCCATCGGCGATCTCATCACAGTCGCCCAGGCCGTCGCCGTCGGTGTCGGTGACGGCGGGATCCGTCCCGGCGGTCACCTCGTCGCCGTCGGTGCAGCCGTCCGCGTCGGTGTCGGGGTTCAGCGGGTCGGTGCTGTAGACGCGGACCTCGTCGGCGTCGTTCAGGCCGTCGTCGTCGGTGTCGGTGTCCAGAGGGTCGGTGCCCTCGGTGACCGCCTCGCGGTAGTCGGAGAGGCCGTCGTTGTCCGTGTCACGATCGTTGGGGTCGGTGCCGTAGGTGTTGACCTCGTCGCCGTCGTTGAGGTTCTCGCCGTCGGTGTCCTCGTCCAGGGGGTCGGTGCCGTAGGTGTTGACCTCTTCGCCGTCCTCCAGGCCGTCGTCGTCGGTGTCGGCGTCGGTGGGGTCGGTGCCCTCGGTGTTCACCTCGACGCCGTCGTCTAGGCCGTCGTCGTCGGTGTCGGTGTCGAGGGGGTCAGAGCCGATGGTGTTGACCTCGTCGCCGTCGCCCAGGCCGTCGCCGTCTGTGTCGGCGTCGGTGGGATCGGTGCCCAGGCCCACCTCGTCCAGATCCTCCAGGCCGTCGCCGTCACCATCACAGGTGATGAACATGCACAGACCGTAGTCGAGGTAGTCCGGCGAGGTGCCCTGCTCGCCCGTGCCGCCGTTCGTGGCGCCGTTCTCAACAAACTCAGTCACCGACGAGCTGTTGGAGGTGCCGCCAGAGCCGCCCAAGACGGTGACCGTGAGCGAGGCGCTCGTGGGCAGCGCGACGTAGCCGCCGCCGCCGCCGCCGCCGGGGCCTTCAGACTCCGCGGTGCTGATCGACTGGTTGCCACCTTTGCCGCCGTCGGCGGAGACGAGCACGCCAGAGGCGCCGTCCGCCACCAGGATGAAGCTGCCGCCCGCGCCGCCGCCGCCGGGGCCGTCGTTGCCGCCCGACGAGGTGTTCTGACCGGCGTCGCCGTCTACGCTCACCGTGCCGGTGCCCGTGAGGTCACCCTGCACAAAGAGCAGCACGGCGCCGCCGCCCGCGCCGCCTGAGCCCGCGCCGCTGTTGTTGCCGTCGCCCGCGCCGCCGCCGCCGCCCAAGAACAGGCGGGTGAGGGGGACGTGGTCCAGAGGACGACCGCCGAGGCCGCCGACCTCATCGCGGCCGTCACCGCCCCAAGAGGAGCTGCCCGGCGCCACGGTCAAGGCGTCGGCGTTGCTCGAGGCGTAGGTGTAGCCGCCGCGCCCGCCGCCGGAGCTGTTCGTGGGGCCGCCCGCGGCGATGTAGCCGGGGTCGAGCTTCCAGCCCGAGGCGGTGTTCATCACGCCTTGGCCGGTCCAGGTGTTGCCGTTGTCGCCGTTGGCGCCGCCGCCGCCGCCAGCGTTGTGGGAGTTGCCGCCGCCGCCGCCGTTGGCGATGGCGCCGCGCCCGTAGAGCCAGTTGTTGGTGTCGTAGTCATCCGCGGTGCCGCCGATGCCTTCGCCCTTCTCGGCGCCGTCGGAGGAGCTGTTGTCGAAGTAGTAGGTGTTGGCGGTAGACGTGCTGGTGCTGCCGGAGTTGTTCTCCTTCACGCCGCCAGCGAAGCCGAGGCCGTCGGCGTCGATGGTGCCGTTCAGGGTGACGTCACCGCTCACGCTCATGACGATGAGGCCCCCCACCTCGCCGTCCCAAGGCTCGCCGGTGATCGACCCAGCGGCGCTCACGGTCACCGACTCATAGCGCGGCACCCGGACGAGCTGCACGCGGTCGTCGGAGTCATACGCGTTCGCCACCCCTGCGGTCAGCGTGACCGTGTTCCCAGAGATGCTGGCCACCTCAGCGAGCTCGTAGTTGCCCGCGCCGTTGAGGGCGGTCACCTCACCAAACGACAGGGTGTTTGTGGAGGTGTAGCTGGCGCCCTGCATCTGCACGATGAGCACGAGGTCGCCCGCGGCGAGGTCCGTCGTGGTGAAGATGCCGGAGGCGGGCGAGTCGAGGTCGTTGATGTCGGCCACACGCACCGAGGTAGACCCGGCGGTGATGTCGCGATCGACTTGGGCGTAGGCGTTGACCACCACGCCAGAGGTGGTGACGCTGAGGGTTCCGTCTCCGGCCGCGCTGACCACAGAGGGCATCATCAGCAGGAGGAGCAGGGGCGTAGCGGGGAGCGCGGCCGCGCGCAGAGCGCGCCGCCGAGTGGGGGTCGTCATAGAGGCTCCAGGTGCCTGGGGGGGCCGTCAGTCTATCACCGTTTATGGGCCCTGGGAGGGCCGTTTGGGCGGATTTTAAGGTGGTGAAAGACCCAAAACTCTCCTACCCGCCGGGGCCTGTCTCAGATCAACTTTTGCGGGCGGTGAAGGTTCCGAGCCACGCTCAACCCGGCTATTGTGGGCGGCGTCTTCCTGGAGCCACCCGATGCGCCCTCTCCCCGTCGCCCGCCTCTTTGGTCTGCTCGTGCTCACCGCCCTCAGCCTCACCGCTTGTAAAGGGAGCGACGAGGAGCCCACCGATGACAGCCGCGTCGAGGGCGACGCGGACGCCGACGCCGACGCCGACACCGACACCGACTCCGACGCCGACTCCGACGCCCAAAAAGAAGAGTGCCTCACCGAGGGCGACGAAGACAAGGACGGCCTCGCCGACTGCCAAGACCCCGACTGCACCGCCTACTGCGTCGAGGACTGCGGCAACCTCACCGACGACGACGCTGATGGCGACATCGACTGCGCCGACTCCGACTGCGCCAAGGCCTGCGTCGAGGACTGCGGCGACACCCTCGACAACGATCAAGACGGCCTCACCGACTGCGCCGACGACGACTGTTTAGACGCCTGCGTCGAAGATTGCAGCGATACTGTTGACAACGACGCCGACGGCGCCATCGACTGCGACGACGACGAGTGCAACGGCTCCGAGGCCTGCCCGACGCTGTTCTCGCTGGAGGCCAAGGTCACCCCTGAGTACGGCCAGCTCATCTGGGGCGACGGCCTGGCCGCCTACTACGCTGGCGTCTACACGATGGCGAGGCTCTACGGCGCGGTGACGCTCTACGGCGCCACCGTTGACGGCAGCGGCCCGAGCTTCACCTGCAACGGCACGTTTTACGCTCTTCCCACCTTCTACAGCGCCGGGTATGGCGCGCTGGACTACGTCGGCGGCGACTGCGACGGCTGCGACTTCCGCTTTGAGATGCAGACCTCCGTCGCGAACGGCGGCCTGAAGTGGCGAGGCAAGTGCCCGGTGTCGGAGCTCCCCGTGGCGCAGCTCGGCTTCTTCACCGACCGCTATGAGATCACCCGCTACGACGCCGCCACGACCACCTGGAGCCCCCACTACGGCGCGGCCTACGGCTATCAGTACTCCTTTGATTACGGCACCGGGCCGATCAACCTGCTGTACATGGAGTACTTCTCCCAGCTCACCCCCGTCGTGTGGGAGGCGCCGCTCTGAGGCCAGCGGCGACGAACATCGCCGCCGCTCCGCCTGTTTCTGTGGCAAGCTGAGGGGGTGCCAGGACGGCTCCTCCCCCTCGTGATGATCATGGCCTGCGGTGTGCCCCCCGCGGCGCGCGCCCCTGCGCCCGACGCCCAGCCTGCGGCCAAGGCCCCGGGGGAGGGTCAGCTCTCGGCCACCGCCTGGCTCACCCGGGCGTCTCTGGACCTGCGCGGCGTGCGGCCTTCAGCCGCAGAGCTCGCCGCCGTCGCCGCCGACCCCGACGCCGCCGAGGCCCTGATCTTGGGCTTTGTTGACGACGCCCGCTTCGCCGACCGCGCGGCCTGGAGCTGGAACGATCGCCTGCACACCGCGCTCAACTTTAAGAGCACCACCCTGCGCGGATACCAAGAGCTCAGCGAGGCCCAGAAGGAGGCCGCGGGCTTCGCGCCTCTGGCCTTGGTGGCGTGGATCGTCGCTGAAGATCAGCCCGTCACCGCCCTGGTCACAAACACAACGCTCCCGTTGAATGATGACCTCGCCGCCGCCTTCGGCCTCACGGCCCCCGGGCGAGGCGCGGAGTGGGTGATGAGCGCCCATCAAGACGCGCGGCCCCCGGCGGGCCTGCTCGCGAGCACGAGCCTGTGGCTGGTGGTGGATGGCGACGCGACAAACCACAACCGCCGCCGGGCGAACGCCGTCTCGACGATGTTTTTGTGTGAGGACTTCTTGAGCCGGGAGGCGGCCTTCGACTTTGACCTCAGCGTCGAGGAGCTCGCCGCCATGGAGGAGGCCGTGCGCACCCAGCCCGCCTGCCTCACCTGTCACGCTGGCCTCGACCCCCTCGCCGCCCTGTTTGGGGGCTTCGCCGAGCGCAGCGATCAGGCCGAGCTGTCTCGCCTCACGGTCTACAGCCCGTGGCGGGCGGAGTGGGCGATGGGCTGGCGGGCCCCGGCGTACTTCGGGCGGCCCGTGGGCAACCTCAGCGAGCTCGGCGCCACCCTCGCCGCCGACCCCCGCTTCGGGCGCTGCGCCGCGCGCACCCTCGCTGAAGGCCTCATCGGCGAGCCCCTCGACGACGACGAGCTGAGCCCCTACCACGACGCGCTCCTGAACGGCGGGATGAGCCTACGCGCCCTCGCCCGGGCCATCGTCACCTCCGAGCGTTACCGCCGTGACGACGAGCGGGCCTTGCCCATCGACGCCTTGAGCTCGTCTTTGGCCCAGGCCCTCGGCCTGAGCGCTGAAGGCGAGACGTTTTTGAGCCTGATCTGGTCTCTGGAGCACCGGCGCCTCGGCGGCGGCGGCGATGATCACACCGCCCCCGATGACGTAGACGAGCCCGGCGTCGGCCACGCCCTGCGCGACGCCTGGCTCGCGCGCTCCGTGGCCGAGCTGGCGCTCACCCAAGACGCCGACCGAGCCCCCGAGGAGAGGATCTTGTGGATCGCCGGGGCGCCGTACCCCACCGAGGAGGTCGCCGCCCGGCAGGTGCTCGTGCGCTGGCGGCAGCGGCTCCTCTCAGAGCAGCTCTCCCAGAGCGACCCCGGCGTTGACCAGCTCTGGGCCTTGTGGTCCGCCGCCGGGGGCGCCGCGGACCCCGAGGCCGCCTGGACGACCTGCCTAGAGGCGTTGTTGCGACACCCGATGGGGAGGCTGTATTAATGCGACAGCTCCTCCCCCTGCTCTTTGTGTTTGGGCTGTGGCCGTGACGACGTCGCGCCGCCAAAAGACGACGTGCGCGACGACAGCGCGCCCGCCGAGGACTGCGACGGCCTCACCTGGTCAAACGACGGCCTGCCCGAGATGTTGACCTGGTGCGCCTCGTGCCACTCCTCGCTGATCCAGCCCGAGGACCGCGCCGGGGCGCCCATCGGCGTCGATCTGGAGAGCGTCGCTGGGGTGCGAGCCCACCTGGACCGCGTGATCCTGCGGATCGAGGCCGGAGACATGCCCCCGGCGGGCGGCGTGCCCGAGGCCAAGCGGGCGCGGCTGCTCCAGTGGCTCAACTGCGGCGCGCCCGGGGACGAGCTCGTGTGGCCGACGACCACCCCCGCCGAGGCGCCCGAGGAGAGCTGGGATCAAGAGGAGGCCGTCGTCGCCGGGGACGAGCCCGACCAGGTCGTCATCGAGGCCGCGCGCCTGGGCTGGACCGACGGCCTCGCGTTCACCGAGGTCTGGACCGTCACCCCCGCTGAAGCATCGTTGGTCTCCCGTGAGGTCTGGGACGCCTCCGGCGTGTGGGTGAGCCGGATCTCCTTTGAGCCGCCCCTGACCTTGTGGCGGGCCGATCAGACCGAGTGGTCTATCGTCTTGGAGAGACTCACAGAGGATGTGACAGGGCTCACAGGCGCTGAGGAGGAGTGGACCGTGAGCCTCGGCCCGGCGCTGAGCGTAGACCCCCGCAGCTTAGAGGCGAACCCCGAGGCGATCATCGCCCTGTCCAGCGCAGGCGAGCTGCTGGAGCTTCACCTCGGCGGCCAAGGCCAGCTCATCCGTCGCGTTTATTCCGGCCCCTTCGCCGTAGAGGGTGAGGAGCTGGACATGACCCACCTCGGCAACACCGAGCTGTTCACCAGCGCGGCGTTTCAGCTCCCCGTGGACCTCAAGTGGCGGGCGAAGGTGATGGTGCGATGAGGCTCTTCCCCACACGCCGATCGTTGCTACAAGGCGCAGGCGCGCTCGGCCTGCTGGGGGCCGCCCTTGGCCACCGCAGCGCCCGGGCCGCCGGGCCGCGCCGCCTCGTGATCTGGTGGTCCGGCGGCGGCTGGGACACGAGCTACGTCTTTGACCCCCACTTTGAGACGAACGTCATCGATCGCGACCCCGACAGCGACCGCGCCACCTACGGCGACCTCACCGTGGCTGAAGCCGGAGATCGCCCGCAGGTGAAGGCGTTCTTTGACGCCTGGGCCGACCGGTCCGTGGTGGTCAACGGCCTCGCCGTGGGCAGCATCAGCCACGACGCCTGCGCGCGGCTCACCCTCACCGGCCGCCGCGCCGAGGCCCCCGACCTGGGCGCCATGTTGGCCGCGGGCTCTAGCCTGGGGCGGCCCCTGCCGTATGTCGCGCTCAGCGGCCCCCGCTTCCCCGGCGAGCTCGGCGGCACCCTCACCCACGTCGGGGCCTTGGCCTTGGGCACCCTTCAAGGAGCGCAGCCCGAGGGCGCGTCGTACTCCGCCGACCGTGAGGCCCTGATCCGCGAATTTTTGCGACAGGAGATTCAGCGAGTCGATCCCGACGCCCAGCGCCCGCGCCTCCAGCGCCACCAAGACGCCCTCACCCGCCTGGACACCCTCGATCTCTACGCCGACCGGCTCAGCCTGCCCGAGAACCCCACCGATGATGAGCGTGTCGCGTTGGGCCTCACCTTGCTTCAGCTCGACCTCTGCGGCGCCTTGATGATCGAGGCGCCTCTGCCCGAGCGCTCCCGCTGGGACTCCCACCAAGGCAACGACCTCAACCAGACCGACTGTTATGAGCGCGGCTTCGGCGCCTTACACGAGCTGGTCCAGGCCCTTGAGGACACCCCCGACGCCCAAGGCGGCACGCTCTTGGACAGCACTCTGGTGTTGGCGATGTCGGAGATGGGGCGCACCCCGCTGATGAACCAGACCGGCGGCAAAGACCACTGGCCCACGACCTCGCTGTTGATGATCGGCGGCGGTGTCTCCGGCGGTCGCACCTTGGGCGCGACGACGGAGACCTTGGGCCCCGCCACGATTGACCTCAGCTCCGGTGAGCAGAGCGCCAGCGGCGAGCGCCTGAGCCCGCCCGCCCTGCTCGCCGGGGTGCTCAGCGCCTTCGATCTCGACCCCGAGCCCTGGCTGCCCGGCGTCACCCCCTTCACCGCCTGGCGCGGCTGAGCTTTCACCTCCTTCAACACCCCTGAAAACACCCATTGGAGCCAAGATGCGCCTCACCCACCTGCCGCTGATCCTCCTGCTTGTCGCATGTCGCACCAAAGATGAGACACCCGTAGAGACCGGGCTCACCGGCCAAGACAGCGGCGCTGACAGCGGCGGTGACGACTCTGGCGGCGGTGACTCGGTCATCGACGACTCTGGCGGCGGCGACTCCAGCGCCCCCACCGACAACGACGGCGACGGCGTGAGCGCTGAGGAGGACTGCGACGACAACAACCCCGCCGCCTACCCGGGCGCCGTGGAGACCTGCGACAACGTCGACAACAACTGCGACGGCGCCGTGGATGAGGGCGTGACGACGACGTTTTACCGCGACGGCGACAGCGACGGCTACGGCGTAGACGGCGACGGCCTCGCCGCCTGTGAGGCCCCGGTCGGGTACGCCGCGCTGCCCGGGGACTGCGACGACGCCGACGCCCGGTTCAACCCCGGCGCCGCCGAGAGCGACTGCGCCGACCCCAACGACTACAACTGCGACGGCTCCGTGGGCTACGACGACGCCGACTCCGACGGCTTCGCGGCCTGTGAGGACTGCGACGACAGCCAGCCCACGGTGAACCCCGCCGGGGTCGAGACCTGCGACACCTTAGACAACAACTGCGACGGCGCCGTGGATGAGGGCGTGACGACCACCTATTACCGCGACAGCGACGGCGATGGCCACGGAGACGTGGACTATCCTGACGCCGCCTGCGCGCTCAGCGCGGGATACGCCGAGGCCGCCACCGACTGCGACGACGCCGACGCCGCGGTGAACCCCGACGCCAGCGAGGTGTGCGACAGCCGCGACAACGACTGCGACAGCCTCATCGACGACGCCGACCCCAGCCTAGATCTCAGCACCGCCGGGACGTATTCCGCCGATGATGACAACGACGGCTATGGCGACGACGACCGCCTGACGTCCGCCTGCGTCCAGCCCTCGGGCACCGCCACCACCGGAGGAGACTGCGACGACGGCGACACCAGCGTGAGCCCCGCCGCCGCCGAGACCTGGTACGACGGCGTCGATCAGGACTGCTCCGGGGGCAGCGACTACGACCAAGACGGCGACGGCCAAGACAGCGACAGCGGCGCTGGCGCGGACTGCGACGACCTCGACGCCGCCGTGTACGAGGGCGCCATCGAATTATGCGACAGCGTAGACAACGACTGCGACGGCGAGATCATCGACGTAGACCTCGACCTCGACGGCGTGCGGGACATGGGCGTAGGCGCCTTGGACCTGCCCGGCAGCGACGACTACGTCTACGTCGCCGCGTCGAGCGCCTTGGCCTGGGGCACAGGCGACTGGACGATCGAGCTGTGGACCCTCGGCGAGCACCTCTCCGGGCCCAACGTCGCGGGGCAGGCCCGCCTGATGAACCACTCCAACGGCGGCTACCCCTCAAACCCCTGGTGGGTCATCGACATCTACGAGAGCACGGGCAAGGTGGAGATGGAGGTGGCCGGCTGGAACGCCGCCCGCACCGCCCCCATCAGCGGCTCGGGCACGTCAACCTCGGGCATGGTCATCGGCGAGTGGATTCACATCGCCATCGTCAGCGACCGCAGCGCGGGCACGGTGCAGTTCTACTTCAACGGCGAGGACGCCGGCAGCTACACCACCTCCGCCGAGTTCCAGACCGCCGATGTGACCACCCCGGCCTACCTGCAGCTCGGCTCAAGCTGGAACGACTGGCAAGGGATGATGGACGAGGTGCGGCTGTGGACGACGGCGCGCACCCAAGCCGAGGTGCAGGCGACGATGTGCAGCGCGCTCACCGGCGCCGAGACCGATCTTCAGGGCTACTGGAGCTTTGAGTCGTCGGCGACCGACGAGGGCCCCAACGCCTTGGGCGGCACGATCATGGGCGACGCCAGCATCGTGAGCTACTGAGGCGCCGCGCCGCCCGCGCGCCCCGCGGGTTATGGCGCTCCGCAGGAGGTCTCTGTGGATGAGTCGCCCTTTCGTTTTCAGCTCCAGTACGAAGACAACATCGCTGTTTTAGAGCTGGACCACGGCAAAGCCAACGAGATGGGCGTGGCCCAGATCGCCGCCTGGGAGGCGCTCATCGAGGATCTCCGCGGCTCAGAGCTGCGGGCCTTGGTGACCACCTCGCGCCGGGTGAGCGCTCGGGGAACCCCGATCTTCATCGCCGGGGCCAACGTCACCGAGCGCGCGGGCTGGACCAACGCCGAGGTCGCCGCCCACGTCAAACGCCAGCGGGAGATGTTGGTGGCCCTGCGCCGCCTGCCGCTGTTCCACGTCGCCGTGGTGAACGGCGTGGCCTTGGGCTGGGGCACCGAGTTCCTGCTCACCTGCGACTACCGCATCGGCGCCCGGGCCGCGACCTTCGGCCTGCCCGAGACGGGCCTGGGCATCATCCCCGGCGCCGGCGGCAGCGCCGAGCTGTGGAGCGTGGTCGGCGTCAACCAGGCCCTGCGCCTGGGCATGACCGGCGAGATCATCCGCGCTGAAGAGGCCCGCCGCATCGGCCTCATCGAAGAGATCACCGAGACCCCAGAGGAGGGTGTTGAGCGCGCCGTGGCCTTGGCGAAGCTCGTCGCCCGGCGCTCGCCCACCGCCGTGGCCGCGTTTAAGTCCGCCGTGCTCGGCGCCGTGGGCCGCCCCGCTGAAGACCGTCAAGCGCTGGAGGCCCGGGCGTACCGCCTGTGCTTAGAGAGCGGCGAGGCCGCCATCGGTCGCGAGAACTTCGCCGCGATCACCCACGGCGGCGAGGCGCCTTGGGGCTTCCGCCGTGAGCTGCTGGACGAGGACTGAGCCGTGCGGGGCCTCCTCTTCACTCTGCTCACCTTCGGCTGCGCCACCACGCCTGAGCCCACACGCCTAGAGGACTGCGCCGCCGTAGAGGACGCCGTGGTCCGGGGCGACTGCCAGCTCAAGTTTACAACGCCGTTGTTGGAAGATCCCAAGGCCCTCGACGCGGCCCTGGCGCTGGTGCCCGAGGGGGTCGAGCGTGACGCCCTCATCGCGCGGCTCGCGGTGACCGACCCTCGGCGCGGCGCCCGGCTGTGTAAAGCGATGACGACGCCTGAAGGCCAGCAGAAGTGCCAGCAGGTGCTCGGGCGGCCCCATCTCGGCGCGCCGCGCAAGACGAAGCCGTGAGCCTGGCCCTCCTCTTGGCGCTCTTGGCCTGTGGCGCTGAGTCCCCCGTTGATCCCGCCGGAGACGGCCTCCGCGCCGGGGGCAGCCTCGCCGCCTGCGCTGAAGTGGCCTTTGTGGAGCTGGCGATCCCCTGCCGGGTGGGCGTGGCCGCCGAGGCCGGCAAAGCCGGGGACGTCGCCTTGGCTGACGAGGCCTGCGCCTTGGTCCCTGAAGGATTGTGGCGTGAGGAGTGCCACTTTCGCGCCGGGGAGGAGCTTGGCAAAGCGGGGCACACCGACCGCGCCTTACGGTTCTGCGCCCGCGCCGGAGACTTCGCCCGAAACTGCGTCACCCACGCCGCCTGGGGCCTGCCGCCCGAGCCCGGCCTGAGCCCCGCCGACCCAACCCGGGCCCTGGCCGCCTTGGACGAGCAGCTCAACATCTACACCGCCGGGCTCAACGGCGCGGCGCCGGGGGTGCAGGGCGAAGGCGTCGACATCCTGCTCAGCCGGGCCTGGTTTAACCTCTACGTCGGCTCGGGCAGCGCCGACCCCGCCGCCGCCCGGGGCGCCGAGGGAGAGCACGGCCCCCACGCCCGCACGGCCTGGGCCTTGGAGTTTGTGCGCCTCGCCAAGCTCCCGCCGGATCAGGTGGTGCCCGCCGCCCTCGCCGTGTGGCGAGGAGAGTCCCCGGCGCCCTCCGGCGCGGCGCTCCCGCCGGGGCCCCGGGTGGGCCGCCACACCAGCCCCATCGTCGCTGAAGGGGTGCGCGCCCAGCGCCACGCGGCGACCTTCGGCGGCGGCGTCCGCCTCGTCGGCGAGAACATCGAGGAGGACCTCACCGTCGCCGTCATCGAGGCCCTGTTCTTTAACGAGGGCACCCCACCCGAGGCCTTCGTCCCGTCTCAAGGCGATCCCCGCCTCACCGTGCGGCTCACGGCCTGGAAGCTCTGGGGCCTCACCGCCCCGCCTGAGGCCGTGAAGGCCACGATCACCGCCGCTTCAGACCCCCTCGTCGCCGAGACCTTACGCCTCGCTGAAGGCAAAAACATGCAGGGCCCCAAAGGCGGACGCCGCCGAGACGCCCGGTGAGTCTGGCGGCGAAGAGGCCCCTTCGGGAGCGTGTCGCCCAGGTGCTCAACCACCCCAAGGTGGAGCTGGGCATCGTCGCGCTCATCTTCATCTCGGTCTTGGGCCTGCTCGTGGAGCTGGCGTTGCCCGTGGGGAGCGGGGCCCGGCGCACCCTGCAGAACCTCTCCGACGCCCTCACCCTGGTGTTCGCCGTCGAGCTCGCCCTGCGCGCCTGGCTCGCGCCGCACCGCGGGCGTTTTTTTCGCCGCCACCTGCTCGATCTCATCGCGCTCTTGCCGCTGTTTCGGCCCCTGCGTCTGTTGCGGGTGCTGCTGCTCTTGCGGCTGTTTCGTGCGGGCACCCTGCTCAGCCGCCGCATGAGCGTCTACGGCGGGCTCTTCGCGGGCACGTCCAACGAGGTCACGGCGCTCATCACCCTCACGCTGACGATCACGCTCATCGGGGCGGTGACCGTGCATGTGTTCCCGGAGATCGTGCGGCTTGACGCCCAAGGTCTTGAGGGTGGGCTGTGGTTCGCGGTGTTCACCTTGGTGGGCGGTGAGCCCCTCGGCGGTGTGCCCCAGACCCAGCTTGGCCGCGCGGTGAGCCTCGCGTTGATGGTGGGCGGCATGACGACGTTCGGTGTGTTCGTCGGCACGGTGTCCGCGGGCATGATGGCCGTGCTCGGAAAACGAATGGAGATCGCCGAGATGGAACTGGATGACCTCAGCGAGCACATCGTCGTCTGTGGCTGGAACCAGGCGGGCCCAGCGCTCGTGCAAGAGTTCTTCTCGCCGATGCACGAGCCCCACCGCGCCTTGGTGCTGCTCACCGAACAAGACAAGCTGCCGGCCAACTTCCCCACAGCCGGGGTGAAGATGGAGCTGGTCTACCACCTCAAGGGCGACTGGACGCGGGTGGACCTCCTGGAGAAAGCCGGGGTTCGCCGGGCGTCTACGGCGATTCTTCTGGATGACAACCTCAGCCCGCGCCCCCCTTCAGACCGCGACGCCCGCACCGTGCTCGCCGCGCTCACCATCGAGCGCCTCGCGCCCGAGGTCTTCTGCTGCGCCCAGCTCAACAGCGACATGCACGAGGGGCTCCTGCGGATGTCGGGCGTCGAGGAGATCGTCATCGGCGACTGGTACACCGGGGTGATTCTGGCCTCTGTGGGGCGAAACCAGGGCCTCGTCGCCGTGCTCTCCGACATCCTCACCGCCCAGCGCGGCAACGCCTTTCATAAGGTGGGCTGCCCCAAACCCTGGATTGGGCGCACCGTCGGCGAGGCCTCCGCCGATCTCAAACGTGACCACGAGGCGATCCTCGTGAGCTTAGAGCGAAAGGGCGCGGGCAAACGGCACCACCGCGACGTGATGGTGAACCCGCCCTCGGCGGAGGTGATCCGCGAGGGCGACGTGCTCGTGGTGATCAGCCGGAACCCGATCCACCTCGGGGCCTGACGCGCCTCTTGGGCTCAGTCCGCCAAGAACCGGCGCACGGCCTCGGGCGTGAGCGGCCCGCCATGCGCGGGGAGCACCACCGTGACTTCAGGGCCCAACGCCGCGCCGACGGCGGCGTGGGCGGCGGCGATGTCGAGCTGGTAATAGTGCAGGCGCGGCGCTTTGCGGCGCATCACGCCGCCTCGGATGAGGTCGCCCACAAACAAGGTCGTCCCGGCGGTGACGATGAGCGAGCCCTCGGTGTGGCCGCCGACGGGGCTCACCTGGGCGTCTACGCCGTACTCGGCGAGGGACATCGGCGCGTTCACCGGGGTGGCGGTGAAGGTGTCGAAGGTCTCGGGGAAGAAGCGGCTCATAAACGCCGCCCGGGAGGAGGTGGGGCTGGCCTCGGCGTTCACGCCTTGGGCGGCCTCGGGCACGTCGCCCGCGCCCATCAACACGGGCACCTGCAGCCGCGCCGCCAAGGCCGCCGCGCCGCCGGTGTGATCGGAGTGGGCGTGGGTGATCACGATCGCCGTCACCTTGTCCTCAGCGATCCCGGCCTCAGCCAGGCCCTTGAGCACGGCCACGTCATCGCCGGGGTAGCCGGTGTCGACGATCACCACGCCTTCGCCGACCAAGGCGTAGAGGTGGGTGTAGCCCCGGCCAAGCTCGATCACCTCCGGCGGCGCGGCGAGGGCCGAGCCCAACACGAAGAGGGCGGCGATCATTCGGACACCAGCGGCGCGGCGTCGGCGAGGTGAGAGAGCAGGCGCCCGTTGGGGATCGAGGCCAGGTACGCCCGCTCGTAGTCCGGCGTGAACGGGTTGGTGATCAGCGCCACCGTGGCCCCCATCGCCGCGGGCAGGCACAGGTCGAGCTCAAAGATGTCGCCCACCACGGTCAGCTCCGACCAGCTCGCCCCGGCGGCGTTGAGGATGCCCTCTAACACGTCGTGGTAGTGCTTCCGCCGCAGCAGCACAGGCCGAGAGAGCCCCGGCAGCGTGAGCGCCTCGGGCACGGCCTCAAAGCTGGGGTCGATGATGTACTTTCGCGCCCGGCCCACCACCCGAGGCTGAAGCCAGGCCAAAGAGTCAACACCGTCGTTGCCTGTGCCCAGCACCTTGAGCTTGTGCTGCACGGCGTCGGTGTGGGAGTTGGTGACGATGTGGACCTCTTGGCCTCGCAGGCCCAAGAGCAGCTCCCGGGCGCCCTCACGAAAGGCGATGTGGGTCTTGGTGTAGTTGTACTTGTAGAGGATGGCGTCGAGCAGGCGGGTGCGCTCGGCCTCCACCATAAAAGCGCCCGCCTCGTCTAAAATACGCCGAGCCACGGGCATCATGCGTAGGTAGGGATCGACGATGGCCGGGGCGACGATGTGGCCGCCGAAGATCCAGCCGAAGCGCTGGGGGTTCGCGGCGACCTCGGCCTCAAAACGCGCCGCGCTGGCCTCGATCTCGGCCATCGGCAGGCCGGTCAGCGCCGCGAGGTCCTCCAGGTAGCCGCCACGGAAGGGCGCGCCCTCCTGCTCGGCGTCGGTCATGGTCCCGTCGAAGTCGAAGACGATCACACGCGGCACAGGCGCTCCTTGGCGACCCTCGCCCTTAACCCGCCCGGCGCCAAGCGGTGTAGACTGGCCGCCGTGACCCCCTTCACCCCAGCGTCTCTGCCCACCCTCGGCGTCGGCGTCAGCCTGAGCTTCGGCGCCGAGCCCGACCCCGTGGCCTTGGCCCGCGCCCGCGGCGGCCCGGCGTTCATCGAGTACGCGGGCGCGGTGCAGCACAGCTTCATGGAGCGCCCCCTCGCCGAGCTGCGCCGCCTGGGCGTGCCCGTGCTCTACCACCCGAGCTGCCTCAACCTCTGCGGCCCCTATCCCAACCCCCGGCCCTGGCTCGACGCCGTCGGCGCCCATGTGCGCGCCGTGGGCTCGGCCTGGCTGGCCCAGGACGTCGCCGTCTGTTTTGTCGGCGACACCCCGGGCTACTCCATTCAGCTCGGCTACTTCGTGCCGCCGATCTTGACCCCGGAGTCTCTGGATGAGGCCGTCATGCGCGTGATGGAGGTGCGTGAGGCCGTCAACGCGCCGCTCCTGCTGGAGCCCGCGCCGGTCACCTTCACCTTGGGCGAGCTCGACATCTTCACCTTTTTGGCCGAGCTGAGCCGCCGCACAGACAGCGGCCTCTTGCTCGACGCCGGGCACGTCGTCTCCCACCAGCTCGCCCGGGGCGCGGGCTTGGGCGACGGCCTCGACACCTTGGACCTCTCCCGTGTGGTCGAGCTGCACATCGCCGGGGGCGTGATCGAGACCCGCGACGGTCAGCCGATCTACCTCGACGCCCACGATCTCCCGCCCCTGCCCGAGACCTGGCAGGTGTTTCGCCTGCTGTTGTCGCGCTGTGAGAACCTCAAGGCGGTCTGTGTGGAGTGTGAAGGCGCCGCCGCGTCTACGGCCCTGCCGCTGCTCCGCCGGGCGCGGGAGCGTGTGCTCTTGGGCGCCGCGTCTACAGAGCTGCGCGAGAAGGTCAAGGCCGAGCTGGCCCAGGAGTCCCGGTGAGCCCCTCTGCGGCCTGGACGCTCTATGAGCGCCTCCTGTTTGACGAGGAGCTGCGTGAGGCTTTCGCCGCCGACCGCGACTCTGTGTTGCATCAGCACGGGCTCGCCGAGGTCGATCGGGCGCGGTTCTGCGCGATGAGCCTCGCCGGGCTGCAGGCCGACGCCGAGGGGCGCCGCCGTTACCTCATGGCCGCGCTGTGCCGACCGTACCCCTTGAGCGCCGCCGCCATCGGCGCCGACAACCCCCGGGCGCTCTCGCGGTTCTTGAGCGGCCCCGCGCTCTTTTTGCCCCTCGCCGAGCGCAGCGCCCGGTTTGGCGATCACCTCAGCACGCTGCTCGACACCTTGGAGGACCACATCCCCGAGGTCGCCGGGCGTCTCATCCGCGCCGTGCTCAGCGTCGAGCGCGCCTTGGTGGACAACGCCGCCGCCTTGCGAGCCGCCGCCGGTCGGGGAGAGGCCCCGGGCCCGCCGTCGCCGCCGTCAAGCGCCCAGCTCAAGCGGGGGCGTGTTCGTCTGCCGCCGTACCTGCTCGTCGCTGAGCTGCCCGCGCCCACCGAGCTTGTCCGCGCCGCCTTGGGCGGGGTGGGCCCCGAGGACGTCTTCCCCAAGCTTGAGGCGGGGCAGGTGAGCCGCGACCGCCTCATCACCGTCGCCCGCGCTGAAGAGCAGCCGGTCACGCTCTTGTGCCGGGGTGTGGTGAGCGGCCAGTCCCACGAGCGCGCCGGGGCCGGCGGCCTCTCCCCGCTGGTTGACGTCAAACATCTGCGCGTGGAGCTCGCCGGTCGCCAGGGGCCGCTCATTCAGTCCCTGCAGGAGGAGCCGACCCTCAAAGAGCTGCCACCGGCCCGAGAGGCGCTGATGCGGCGTCTCATCGAGGCCGGCGTGGTCGAGCTGACGCGCTAAACGGCGGACTCTGCGCCTTCGCGCCGAAGCCCGGGGCCGTGTGGGTGTACACTCTGCCGATGCACCTCTCCGCCCTGCTCTCCGTCCTGCTCGCCTGCGCGCCGCCCGAGGCGCCCCCGCGGCCCACGACACCCTGCCCATCGCCCAGGCCCTCGCCACCCAAGGCATGGAGCGCTGGCCCGCGGAGAGCCTGCCGCTGGACTGGATGCAGACCGTGTGGGCCACGGGCCTCCTGGGGGTTCACGAGGTTGATCCGTCACTCGGCGTCGATCTTTACCTCCAAGAGTGGCTGGACGACGAGCTGCCCCGCTTCACCGCCGAGCCACCCAAAGACTTCAACTCCTCGGACTCGATGTCTCCGGCGATGATCGCCGCCGCGTTAGAGACCTTAGCGCCCACCGGCCGCTACACCCCGATTCTGGACGCCGCCGACCGTTACCTCAGCGTCGCCCGCTACGCCGAGAACGGCGCGATCCAACATTGGGGCGACGGCAGCGTGTTTGAGGACCTGGATCAGGTGTGGGTAGACTCGATGTTTATGGTGGGCGTGACCGCGCTCAACCGACACGATCAGACCGGCGACGACGTGTTCTTAGAGAGCGCGCTCACCCAACACGACGCCTTCGTCGCGCTGCTCGTAGACCCAGACGACGGCCTCTATCGCCACGCCTACGACGTGCCCACAGGCGAGAACATCCCCGCCGAGGCCGTGTATTGGGCCCGGGGCAACTCTTGGGCGCTGTTGATGGCCGTCGAGACGTACGCCCGCCTGCCCCAAGGTCACCCCGGCGCGGAGGCGCTTGGCGCGGCGTTTGTGGCCCACGCCGAGGCCGTGCTCAACACCCAAGCTGAGGATGGCCTCTGGCCGACCGTGCTCACGGCCACCCCCGAGGACGGCAACTACACCGAGACCTCCGCCGCCGCCCTGATCGTCACCGCCCTGATGCGTGGTGTAGACCTCGGCCTGCTCGACCCCACACAGACGAACCCCGCCATCGACCGGGCGCTCGACGGCCTCTTGGGGCGTGTTGAACAAGACGCGGAGGGCGCCTGGGTGGTGGAGGGCACGTCTTTTGGCACAAACCCCGGCGACTACGACTATTACCTCAGCGTCGCCCAGCTCGACGACATCATCCTCGGCGTCGGCGCCGTGGCCTTGGCCTTCGCCGAGGCCGATGGCCGACCCCGCGCGGAGACCCCATGATCCGACTCCACACGATCCTCCCCCTCGCCCCGCTCCTGGGGATCATGGCCTGCGCGGGAGGGGACGAGCCCAAGCCTGACGGCGCCAAGCCCCTGGTTCACCCGCACCTGCTGCTCACTGCAGACCGCCGCGCCGACACCATCGCCCGCCTCAACGACGAGCCCTGGGCCACCATCTGGGCCAAACTAGGCTCCTGCGCCGCCGCGCCCCTGCGTGAGCCCACCCCCGGAGACTGGGACAGCGGCGCGCACGGCGCCAACGCCACCGTCGCCGAGTGCGCCGCCACCATCGCCTATTTGAGCGACGACGAGGCTGAAGCCGAGGCCGCGGCCCAGCTCAGCCGCGCGGCGATGGCGGTGTTTGACGACAACTTTGAGGACAACTCCGACTGGGACGTGAACATCCGGATGCCCGGCCCGCTGATCGGCTACGCCAGCGCCCACGACCTGCTCCTCGCCGCCGGGCGAATCCCTGAAGACGAGGCCCTGGCCTTAGAGACCAAGCTCATCAACGTCACCACGATGTTCTGGGACGAGTACCTCGAGGAGGACGTGATGCGACAGATCACCCTCGGCGTCTCCCAGAACAACCACCCCATCCGCACCGCCTCCGCCGTGGGCGTGATCGCGCTGGCCTTCCCCGACGCGCCGGACGCTGAAGAGTGGCTCAACTGGTCTGTGTCTGAGCTGAGCTACCTCTGGGGCCCCACGGGGCAATATGTGCAGTCCGATGGTGGTGTGTCTGAGGGGCCGTTTTATTACGGCTTCGGGCTCTCGGCGGCGATGGCGTTTTTTATCGCCGCCCACAACAGCCTCGACGCGGACGCCGTGTTTGAGGCCGACTGCCGCAACCGCCAAGACATCGACCCCTGGATCGGCCACGGCTGCGTCGAGGGGGCGCCCTTCACCTTCAATAACCCCCTGTTTGACCCGCAGTTTCACGCCGCCGTGGACTGGTCGATCACCCTGCGCCTGCCCTCGGGCCTACGCGCGCCCAAAGAGGACGGCTACTTTAACCCCCTGAACGGCGGCGCCTTGTTGACCGGCTTCGGCGGCGCAGCTTACACCCGCTGGGACTGGGAGAACGTCACCGAGCGCCCGATGGAGATGAGCCACGGCCAGAACCTCATCCCCCATCACCTCATCTACGTCTCAGAGCAGGCGCCATCAGAGCCGCCGTTCCTCACACGCCTGATGCCCGTGGCCGGGGAGGCCGTGTTTCGTTCGGGTTGGGACACAGACGCCCGCTTCGTGTCGTTTATCGCCGAGTCGGGCTCGGCACGAAAGACGCTGCACGACCACGTCGACAGCACCTCGTTCTCCTTGGCCGCGTATGGCGAGTACCTGCTCGTCGATCCCGGCTACTACAAACCGAACGAGCTCGACAACGCCGTCACCAGCGAGCCCACCGCCCACAACGTCCTGCTCATCGACGGGCGCGGCGCCCCAGAGAAGGGCCTGCTCACCAACTTCGGCGACACAGACGCCAGCTTTGAGCAGCTTCACGACGGCGAACGCATCGAGCTGGCCGAGGCGATGATGCGGTTTGAGGACACCGACCAGCGCCGGGCGATGATCGCCGTAGATGGCCGGTATTATCTGGTCGTAGACCGCCTAGATCCCGACACCACCAGCCCCCGGGAGCACCGCTGGCGTGTGGGCGGCTGGGCGTCGGACGAGGTCGGCGGCGCGTTCACCCAGCACGACGACGGCGCCACCTGGGAGCGGCCCCTCGCCGGGGTGCGTGTCACCTTGGCCTCCACCGCCCCGGGCCTCACGCCCACGTCACCCGAGTTTGTGTCGTTTGAGGCCCCCTACGTCCACGAGTTTAACCTCAGCCGCGACGTGGCCCACCACAGCGTGCTCGACGGGGTGGTGAACGCCGTGGCGCCTGGCTTCTTGGCCGTGCTCGCGCCGTATCGGGTCGGCGCCGAGCTTGGCGAAGACGACGGCCCCCTCACCGTGACCATCCGCCAGCAAGGGGAGGGCTGGGCGCTGATTCAGGTTCAGCTCGCCACGGAGACCCACTGGGCGCTCTCCCGGGATCCCGACGCGCCCGAGTCGTTCACCCTGCCTGAGGGCGGCATCATCACCACAGACGCCGCCTTCGCCTTGTGGAGCGAAGACGGCGGCTTGGCGATGATCCTGCACGGTCAGTCGTTGACCCTCGACGGGGTGACCCTCGCCGAGGGCGACGACGCGGTGATCGTCGTGGAGTGAGACGCGCCGGGGCTCAGGGGCAGCCCGACTCCGCCGCGCCCGGGGTGCCCTTCTCGCCGTTGCCCGCGGCCGTCGTGGACTTGCACCAGTTGGTAGAGGTGTTGTTGTCCGTCGCGTTGTGTTTGGACGCCTTGAGGTGCATCGACTCGCCGGTGCCAAAGGGCCAAGTCCCGGTGAAGGTCATGGTGTCGATGGTGACCGTGTTGAACTTGAGGGTGAGGGTGTCGCCACCGCTGTTGCTGAAGTTGAGCGTGGAGTGGTACTCCCCGTCCATCACCAGGCCGCCGTTGCTCGCCGTGTTGGACTCATAGGCCAAGGTGGCGTAACCCTTCGCCGGGACGACGACGTTAAAGCTCGTGTCCACGGCCCGGTCCGTTGAGGTGGTGTCGGCGAAGGTCCAGCCGGCGCAGATCGCGATGTCGGTGGTGGTGGTGTTGTACAGCTCAACCCACTCGCCGTTGGGGTCGGTGGCGATGCTGGGGTTCACCATCACCTCGCTCACGATGAGGTCCCCGGCGCTGATCAGGCCCTCGTCACAGGTGAGGTCACAGTCGTTGTCGAGGCCGTCACGCACCTCGGTGGCGCCTGAGTACACCGTGGCCTCGTCGTCGTCACAGTCCGTCCCGCCGTAGGCCTTGGCGTCGTCGCCGTCGAAGTCGCGGTCGTAGTCGCTCAGGCCGTCGCAGTCGGTGTCTGTGCCGTCGTACCACACCTCCGTCGCCGAGGTGTTCACGTCCGAGCGGGTGTCGTCACAGTCGTCGCCGCCGTGGCTGTCGGACTCCTCGCCGTCGCCGTCTTGGTCGTAGTCGCTGCCGCCGTCGCAGTTCTGATCGACGCCGTCATACCAGACCTCGGCGGCGCCGACGTTCACCGTAGACTTGGTGTCATCACAGTCGTTGCCGCCATAGGCCGTGGGGGTGTAACCGTCGCTGTCGCGGTCGTAGTCGTTCTTGCTGTCGCAGTTCTGATCGACGCCGTCGTACCAGATCTCCGTGGCGGCCGGGCTCACCGCCGAGCTGTTGTCGTTGCAGTCCGAGCCGCCGTACACCGAGCTGGTGTAGCTGTCGCCGTCCTTGTCGTAGTCGCTGCCGCCGGAGCAGTCCTGATCGACACCATCGTACCAGGTCTCCGTGGCGCTGGTGTTGATGCTGGAGTTTGTGTCGTTGCAGTCCGTGCCGCCATACGTCGAGGAGGTGGCGCCGTCGCCGTCCTGGTCGTAGTCGCTGCCGCCGGAGCAGTCCTGATCAACGCCGTCGTACCAGCTCTCCGTGGCGCCGGGCTTGATGCTGGAGTTTGTGTCGTTGCAGTCCGTGCCGCCATAGGCCAAGGCCGTGAGGCCGTCGCCGTCCTGATCGTAGTCGCTGCCGCCGGAGCAGTTCTGATCCGTGCCGTCGTACCAGGTCTCCGTCGCGCCGGGGTTGATGCCCGCCGTGGTGTCGTTGCAGTCGTTGCCGCCGTGGCTGGAGGAGACGTAGGAGTCGCCGTCCTGGTCGTAGTCGCTGCCGCCGGAGCAGTCCTGGTCTGTGCCGTCGTACCAGACCTCGGTGGCGCCGGGCTTGATGGCGGCGCTGTTGTCGTTGCAGTCGGTGCCGCCGTAGGTGGACGAGAGGTAGGTGTCGCCGTCTTGATCGTAGTCGCTGCCGCCGGAGCAGTCTTGATCCGTGCCGTCGTACCAGATCTCCGTGGCCCCGGGCTTGATGGCGCTGTTGTTGTCGTTGCAGTCGCTGCCGCCGTAGCTCGACGAGATCACGCCGTCGCCGTCGCGGTCATAGTCGCTGCCGCCGGAGCAGTCTTGATCCGTGCCGTCGTACCAGACCTCGGTGGCGCCGGGGTTGATCGTGGACTTCGTGTCGTCGCAGTCGTTCCCGCCGTAGGTGGAGGAGAGGTAGCTGTCAGCGTCTTGATCGTAGTCGTTCTTGCCGTCGCAGTTCTGATCGACGCCGTCGTACCAGGTCTCGGTGGCGCCGGGCTTCACGCTGGCGTCGGCGTCGTTGCAGTCGGTGCCGCCGTAGGACGACGAGTCGAGGCCATCGGCGTCTTTGTCGTAGTCGCTGCCGCCGTCACAGTCCTGATCGACGCCGTCGTACCAGATCTCCGTGGCGCCCACCTTGATCGTGCTGTCGGTGTCGTCGCAGTCGCTGCCGCCGTAGGCCAGGGCGGTCGCGCCGTCGCCGTCTTGGTCGTAGTCGCTCTTGCCGTCGCAGTTGGAGTCGACGCCGTCGTACCACGTCTCGCTGGCGGCGGTGTTCACCGCGCCGTCGGTGTCGTCACAGTCGCTGCCGCCGTAGGACGAGGACTTGAAGCCGTCGCCGTCTTGGTCGTAGTCGTCGGATCCGTCACAGTCGCCGTCGAGGCCGTCGTACCAGGTCTCGCTGGCGCCGGGGTTGGAGGCCGCGCGGGTGTCGTCACAGTCGTCGCCGCCGTAGCTGCTGCTCTCGTAGCCGTCTTTGTCGGCGTCGTAGTCGTTGGCGCCGTCACAGTTGGCGTCAACGCCGTCGTACCAGGCGTCGGCGGCGCCAGCGTTCACCGCGGCGTCGTAGTCGTCGCAGTCGTTGCCGCCGTAGGCGTCGCTCTCAAAGCCGTCGGCGTCGTAGTCGTAGTCGTTCTTTCCGTCACAGTCGGAATCGACGCCGTCGTACCAGGTCTCCGTCGCCAGGGGGTTCACCGCGCCGTCGAGGTCGTCGCAGTCTTGGCCACCGTAGGCGTCGGAGTCTACGCCGTCGCCGTCTTGGTCGTAGTCGCTCGTCTCGGTGCAGTCAGAATCGACGCCGTCGTACCAGATCTCCACCGCGTCGGGGTTGATGTCGGGGTTGGCGTCGTCGCAGTCGCCCTCAAAGTCGGAGAAGCCGTCGAGGTCGTCGTCCTCAAGATCGGTGTACTCGTCGATGGTGCCGTCACAGTCGTTGTCGGCGCCATCGGCCACCTCGACGGCGTCGGGGTAGGTGCTGTCGTCGCTGTCGTCGCAGTCCCCATCACACACGGTCACGCCGTCGCCGTCGTCGTCAAGGCAGGCGTCGATGTTGACGCTCACGAGGCAGGTGCTCGTCGCGCCGCGGTCGTCGGTGACCGAGAGGGTGATGTTGTGCAGGGCCTCGGCCGCGCCGCCCGCGGTGAGGGGCTGGGTGAAGGTGACGAGGCCCGCGCCGTCGGGGTTGCCCTCAAACAGGAGGCCGTCTACGTCGCTCTCGACGACCACACCCAGAAGGGCGTTGGTCATCTCGGCGTCGGAGACCTGGGCCTCGAAGGTGATGTTGTCGGTCTCGAAGAAGGTGAGGCCGTCTTCAGGGGAGATCCAGGCGCACAGCGGGAGCTCGTTGGGCTCGGCGGTGACGACGACGTTCGCCTGGGTGGCCTGGTTCGCGGTGTCGGTGACGGTGACGGTGACGGTGTGCTCAGCGTCGGAGAGCGTGAGGCTGAGGCCCGCGTTGCCCCCCTCACACTCGGTGAGGTCGTTGGGGCCGTTGAACAGGACGCCGTCGATGTCGCTCTCAACGGTGATCTGCAGGTCCGTGAGCTCGTCCTCATCGGCGAGCTGCAGACACAGCTCAATGGCCTCATCGGGGTTGAACACCGTGCCCGAGCTGGGCCGCACGATGGTGACCGAAGGCGCGTCGTCAACGACCTTGATCTGGGTGTCGTTGTCGCAGCCCGCGAGGGCCAGGGCGATGAGCAGGGGCGTGGTGAGACCGAAGGAAGGGCGCATGGGGACTCCTCAGAGACGCCCGAGATAACCCGGCGCGGGCGGGGTCTGCGCGACGAGTTCGTGACGCGAGCCGGCCTTTGACCGGGGGCGCCGTCGCTGGGCGGATCCTGGGCTCAGCGGGAGAGGATCTTCACGATCTCAGACGTTTGGGCCTGGGCTGAGGCGGCGAGGGAGCGCTGGCCCCGGGCGCGCAGGAGGTTGTGATCGCCCCGGGTGGGGGCCACGGCGGGGTTCCAGCCGAAATAACGCTCGTTCAGGGCGTCGGCGCAGAACCGGGCGGACAGCTCCAGGCAGATGCGGGTGATGCCCAAGGGCAGGCGCTCCCGCTCCTCGGCGGTGAGGGGCCGGGCCTGGAGGTAGGCCGTGGCGCTCGCGGCGAAGAGGCCGAGGTCAAAGGTGGCGTCGGTGACGTCCTCAGCGGCGGGGTTACACCACGAGCGCCAGGCGTCCCCCAGCTCAACCTCCAAGGGCAGCTCACCCATCGTGTCGAGGTCGAGCAGGCAGAGGCCCTCTCCGGCGGCGCTAAAGCGCAGGTTGCTGATCTTGAGATCCCCGTGGGACACCCGCGCCGGGCTGTCTAGGGGCCCCGACCACGCCGACCACGCGCTGAGGATGGACTGAGCGAGGGGCTCGACCTGGGCGAAGAGGCGGTGATCACGGTGATCGTGGAGGGCCTGCTCCAAGACCTGCATGTGGTGGGGCGTCCAGTGGGCGAGGGGGCGGCGGGAGCGGAAGCTGTGGTGCAGGTCGGCGGTGGCCTCATGCCAGCGGGCGACCAGGGCCCCGGCGGCGGCGGCCAGGGCGGGATCGTGCAGCTTGTGGACGGTGAGCCCCTCGACGTAGGTGAGCGCACGCCACGCCGCGCCCTCGTCGTCTTGATGCCACAGCGCCCCGTCGTCGGTGGGGATCAGCCGCGGCGTGACGAGGCCCTTCGCGGCGACGTGGGCGGTGACGGCCTCGATGTCGTGGTGGACCTCAGGAGAGAAGATCGTGTTGAGCCGCTGGATGACCGCCCGGGGCGGGTCGCCGATCAAGAAGGTCTCGTTGATGAGCCCGCCCTCCAGGGGCCGCTGGGGCTGATCATGCAGGGTCTTCCAGGGGAACGTCGGCGCCGTGCGCATCGGGGCTCTCTCCAGTTGTCGTCTTTGGTCATCGGCGCTTGACACGTTCTTCACACATTCGATAGAACGGGGCTTACCTTCTCCGACCAACGTGCCATCCGTGGCAGACTATCCAAGGAGCCCGTCATGCGCAGCGCACTTCTCCCCCTCGTCGTCATGTCCTTCGTCGCCTTCTCCGCCGTCGGCTGCAAAAAGAAGGGCGAGGTCACCGAGCCCGTCGTGAGCGATCCGATGCCGATGCCCGTTGAGGAGCCCGCGAAGGAGGTCCCGCAGCACGTCCAGGCGATGAAAGAGAACTTCGAGCGCGTCTTCTTCGACTTCGACTCCTCCGATCTCGTCGACAGCAGCAAGGCCGCGCTCACGGACAACGTGAAGATCATGCAGGCCCACAACGACGTGAAGCTGCAGATTCAGGGCCACGCCGATGAGCGCGGCACCACGGACTACAACCTGGCCTTGGGCCAGCGCCGGGCCGACGCCATCAAGAACCACATGATCAACCAAGGCGTGGCCCCCTCTCGCCTCGCTGTGGTCTCTTACGGCGAAGAGAAGCCCCTCGACCCGGGCAGCAACGAGCGCGCCTGGGCCCAGAACCGCCGGGCCGAGTTCATCATCACCTGGGGCGACGCCGCCACCGTCGGCAGCAGCACCGACAACAAGTGACCCGGCGTGCCGTCTGAGCTAGGGTCGCCGGGCTGGGTAGACACCCACTGCCACCTCGACGATCCCGCCTACGACGATGACCGAGACGCGGTGGTCCTTCGCGCCGAGCGCGCGGGGGTCCACCGCGTCGTCGTTCCGGGGGTGAGTCCCGCCTCGTGGGACCGCGCCCGGCGCTGCCGCGACCGTCACCCACGCCTCATCCGCCTCGCCTTCGGCCTGCACCCCTGGGCGCTGCGGGGTTTAGACGCCGCCGCCCGCGCCCAAGCCCTCGACGCCTTGCCCCAGGCCCTTGAGGATGGCGCCATCGCGGTCGGCGAGTGTGGCCTCGACGGGAACCTCGCCCGAGAGGGCGGGCCGAGCCTCGATGAGCAGTCCGTGATCTTGAGCGCCCAGCTCGATCTCGCCCAGGCCCGGGGCCTCCCTGTGATCCTGCACGCCGTGCGGGCCCACGGCGCCTTGCTCTCGCTGCTCAAGGCCCGGGGCGGCCCTGTCCCCGGCGTGCTGCACAGCTACTCCGGCCCCGCGGAGCTCGTGCCCGACTTTGTGCGCCTGGGGCTCTACCTCTCCTTCGGCGGGCAGGTGACCAACCCCAAAGCGGTGAAGGTTCACAAGGCCGTGGGCGTGACCCCCGCGGCGCGGCTGCTCGTGGAGAGCGACGGCCCGGATCAGCCGCCTTTCCCGCGGATCACCCAGCGCAGTGAGCCCGCCGACGTGGCCCGGCTCGCCGGGGTGATGGCAGAGCTTCGCGGCGGCGCCTGGGACGACCCGGCCGCGGCGCTCTTTGGCTCAGCCCTGATCGCCTGAGGCCTCAGCGGCGCTCACCAAGGCCCCAAACCAGGCCTCAAAGCCGTCGGTCTGCACGAAGGCCAAGGCCCGGCGCACCATGAGCTCTTCAGCCTGGGGCCGCCAGCCCTCCTCAAGGCCCGAGCCCTCCAAGAAGTCTCGGGCGCTCTTGTCGCCGCCTTGGGTGAGCGCGGCGTCGATGGCCCCGCGGAGCTGCCCGGCGAAGGCCTCGCTGCGGGTGAGCGCGCGTAAGAGCGCCTCGATGTCGGTGACGAGGCCCTCGGGGTCGAGCTTGTCGAGCTCATGGGCCCAGGCGCTCAAGGGGAAGTGCATCGCCACGTCGAAGCCGTCCGCGCGCCAGGCGGCGATGTCTTGGGCGTGCTCCGGGGCGCAGAAGTGGCGCACGGCGATCTCGACGCTGCGGGCGATGGCGTCGTCCACCACCTCCTTCACCCGGCCCTCCATCTGGCGCTCGACCTCTCCGCCGACCACCTTCGCCGCCACCCCCGCCGCCGCGGCGAGCTGGCCCAGGCGCCCCCGCGAGAGCGGGCTCGCCGCGAAGGCGTCCATGGCGCCTTTGGGCACCTGCACCTTCTTGGCGTAGTCGTTCAGCGTCGTCTGGAGCATGTCGCGCATGAGGTTTCGGATGGCGCGGTGATCGACGATGGCGCGAACCAGCAGCGGATCGGGGCTGTACGGGCGTCGGAGCAGGTCTTTCACCGCCCGGCTCACCTCGGGGGAGACCCGCTGGGCCAAGGTGCCTTGTTGAGAGACGGCGAGCTGGCGGCTGGCCTGGAGCTGGTCGAGGATCCACCTGCGGGTGCGGTCGTCCTCGACGCTGGCGCGCATGCCGGAGAGGATGGCGTCGGCCAGCCAGCGGGAGTCCACGAGCTCCTTCGCCGGGCGAGAGAGCAGGTCGTCGAGGATCAGGCTCACCAGCGCGCGAAGGTGGCTGTCGTCCTCGCGGAGCAGGCGGAGCAGCGATGGGGCGAGGGGCATAGGTGCGACCAAGAGCGACGCGCCGTCGCGGGTTAGAGGGCTCCCCCTAACCTGGACACCGCGCGTATGTTCGACCACCTCCAGCATGAGCCCGTGAATCGCCCCAAGGTGAACCTCGCCGCCTTGGTCACCGCGACGGCCGCCACGGCGGCGCTCATCGGCATGCTGGTCTGGGGCGTGCTGTGGGTGCTCTCGATGTTGGGCCTGGGCAACAAGGTGGACCCCGTCGAGGTGAGCTACGAGCCCTTGGACGACGGCCGCCGCCTGGAGGAGCTGCTCCCCGACGGCGAGGTGCGGCCCTTACGCCCGCTGGTGCCGAACGACGAGGCGCCGCCGCCGCCCTCAGAAGGTGCCGGAGAACCCGACGTGGCTCCCTGAAGCGCTGAGCTGCACGGCCTTACGCTGGTGCAGGGTGGGCACGACGAGGCCCACGCTGGCGCCGATGAGCGCCCCGGCCAGCACGTCCGAGGGGTGATGGCGCCCGGCGGCGACCCGCAGGCTCGACACGCTGACGGTGAGCGCCCCGGCGGCGCCATAGGCGGCGGCGCGCTTGGCGGGGGTGGCGCCGGAGAGGTCAAACATCCGCGCGGCGCAGAAGGCCAAGGCCGCGGTGTTGGAGGCGTGGCCCGAGGGGAAGCTGCGCTCGGAGTCGGCCTCGGCGCGTTTCTCTTCCCACTCGGCGCGGGTCTCGGCGTCCAGCGTGTCGGGATCTAAGGCGGTGAACGGGCGAGGGCGATCTTGGGCGGACTTCACCACGTCGGTGATCAGGCCGTTGATCGCGAAGGCCTCCAGGTAGATGCCCGTGCGCACCCAGGGGCTCTCGCCGTCGTGAACGCCGTCGGCCACCGAGGCGGCGAGGCCGAGGCCGATCGTGCCGTAGAGGAGCACGTCGGAGGCGTGGTGGGCCGTCTGGTTGAAGCGCGGCTCAACCCACGCGTCCAGAAACGGCGGGTTTGAGACGAGGCCCAAGGGCACGGCGTCGTCGTTGACGACGTAGTTCATCAGCCCGAAGGTGGCGCCCGCGGCGACGGTGATCGGCACGCTCACGGCGGGGTCGTAGTGGAACGTTTGGGGCTCGGCGGCCTGGGCGGTGGCGGCGGAGAACGAGAGGGCGATCGACAGGAGGAGGGTGCGCATCCGTGGATCCTAGCACAGGCCAGCGGCTCCGAAGGATCAAAAGATCGCCTCCGCGGACCAAGATTGACCGCAGCCTCAAGGTCGCTCTTGACGAGCGGTGCGGGCGATGTCACGTTGTCGTCACCTCGCCACCCGCGGGGGATCTTCTCAGCATTTGCCCTGGAGTCGCCCCCTGAGCGGCTCCCCACCTCGGCCAGAGCTGCCGGCTCTGCGCGGACACGCCCCACTTCGCGGCGTGGCCCCCGAGGCGATGGACAGCGCTGCCCAACCGGCCTGCTCGTCTCAATCGGAAACTCACGCCCATGCGCGCCTTCATCTTGTCTCTCGTCGCCGTCTTCTCGCTCAGCGCCTTCGCCGCCGAGCTCCTCGCCTGCCCCGTTGAGGGCTGCGGCATCGACGCCTCCCTGCACGCCGTCACCACCACCCCCGCCGATGTTGAGGTGGAGGCTTGGTCTTGGCTGGCCCACGACCTCGCCTTGGCCCGCTTGGCCTTGGCCGAGGGTGACAACACCACCGCCCGCGAGCTCGCCCAGGGCGCTCACATCGCGCTTCGCACCCACGCGGGCAGCGTGCGCGCCGAGCGTGGCCTGGCCTTCGTGACCGGCCTGCACCTCGCCTTGGCTGAGGTCATCGTGCGCGCGGGCGGCTCGGCGCCCCCGGCCTTGGCCTTGGCGAGCTGACGGAGCCATCCATTGGGGGAGCCCGCCGAGCCCGAGGACCGCACCCAGCGCATGCGTTGGTCGGACCTCTACAACCTCCCCGGCGCGCTCACCCTGTCGCGCCTGCCTTTGGCGTGGCTCTGCGCCCAACACAAGCACGACCGAGACGCCTTGGCGCTCGGTCTCTTCGTGTTTGTGCTCACCGACGTGCTCGACGGCCCCTTGGCCCGGCGCTGGGGCCTCAGCTCTCGGGCCGGGGTCTTCGCCGATGGTTGGCTCGACAAGTTCTTCTTGGTCGCCTTCGCCTGGTCGATCCTCGTCGGCGGCTTCGTGGAGGGGCACCACCTGCTCGGCTGGTTCATCCGGGAGATCATTCAGGCCGTCATGGTGCCGTTCTTCTTCCGGCGACATGTCCAGGCTGAGGAGCCCCTGCGCCAGCCCAGCGCGGCGGGCAAAGCCACCACGATCATCGTCACCTTGGGCCTCTTCGCCGCCCTGGCGGGGCAGAGATCCTTGACCGACCTCTCGGCGATCTTCGCTGGGGTCTTGGGCGTGATCACCGCGGGGCAGTATCTCTGGCGAGAGACCCCGTGGGGGCGCGCGGACACTTGATGGCCTGCGGCGGCGATAGATGGGCGCGTGGGGTGATGCCCCGGCGCCGAGCGGATAGTCAACAAAGTTTTGGCGGGCGCGGGAAGCGCGCGATGCTGGCCAGGAGCGACTCGTGAACAGCCAGGACCACCCGATCATTCAGGAAGAAGAGCGGCTTCTGCGCGACGTGCGCACCTTGCTTATCGAGCGCCCCGTGCTCACCGGGGCGAGCGAGCACGACATCGTCGAGGAGCTTCACCGCCTTCGCACGGACATCGCCCAGGCCAAAGAAGAAGACAAGGGCTCGATGTTGCAGCAGTTTGACCAGCTCTCGGCCCTGCTCGGCCAGCTTCGGCGCGGGCGAAACCACGACGAGCTCGACCCGGACTGCCCCTACTTCGCCCACATCCGCCTGCGTGAGTCCGGCCGTGAGCGCGACATCTTCTTGGGCAAAGCCAGCCGCACCGACCACGGCCTGCGCATCATCGACTGGCGAAACGCCCCCATCGCCCAGCTCTTTTACCGCTACGCCGAGGGCGACGAGTACGCTGAAGAGCTCGCCGACCGCGTGGTGGAGGGTGAGCTGACGGTGCGCCGCACGCTCACCATCGCCGGGGGGCACCTCGAGCGCATCGACAGCCCCCAAGGCGTGTTCTTGCGTGACCACGCCGGCGACTGGGCCCGGCGCGTTCAAGACGACCCCAAGCTCGCCGGGGGCCAAGGCAGCGCGCTGCTCGCCCACCACCGCACCCAAGGCTACGACCGCCGCCTGGGCGAGCGGATGCGGGCCGAGCGCCGCCGCGAAGACAAACACCTCCCCGACATCGCCGCCCTGATTGACCCCGCGCAGTTTGAGCTGATCTCCGGCCCCGACTCCGGCCTCGTCGTCGTGCGCGGCGTGGCGGGCTCGGGCAAGACCACCGTGGCCCTGCACCGCGCGGCCTGGCTCAACTTCCAAGACCCCCAGCGGTTTGCGCCCGAGCGGATGATCGTCGTGGTCTGGGGCAAGGCCCTGCGCGACTACATCTCGAAGGTGCTCCCGGCCTTGGGGGTCGAGGGCGTCACGGCGGTGACCTGGGGCCAGTGGTCCCAAGAGCTGATGCGGCGGCACTTCCCGATGTTGCCCCGCAAGACGGCTGAAGACACCCCTGAAGTGGTGAGCCGCCTCAAGCTGCACCCGGGCCTTCTGCCCTTGATGCGCCGGGTGGTCGAGCAGAACACCGGGGCCCCCACGGCCCATGGTGTGCTCGACGACTGGCTCTCGCTGTTTATGCGCCTGGAGAACCTGCGCGACAACCTCGCCGTCACCGCGCCCGGCGCCTTCTCCGACGTGGAGATCGAGCGCGCCTGGGCTTGGCTCTCCCGCCAACGCTACGCGCTGCAGGCCTGGATGGAGGGTGACCGCGAAGAGACGCTGGAGCTCGACGCTGAAGACGACGCGCTCTTGCTGCGTTTCTGGCAGCTCCGCGTCGGCCCTCTGCGCAACCGCTCCAAGCGCCCGCTGCGTTACACCCACATGATCGTCGATGAGGTGCAAGACCTCTCCCCGGTGGAGCTGGCGGTTCTCTTGGACACCCTCGACGACGCGCGCTGCGCCACCTTGGCCGGCGACACCCAGCAGCACATCCAGACCACGGCGGGCTTCTCGTCCTGGTCGGAGCTCCTCGACCACCTGTCCTTAGAGACCACCGAGGTCAACACCCTCAAGGTGAGCTACCGCTCCACCGAGCCCATCACGAGCTTCGCGCTGCAGGTGCTCGGGCCGCTCCGCGAGGACCACGTCCCGCCGCTCACCACCCGCGGCGGCGCCCCGGTGGAGCTGTTCCGCTTCACCGATCACGGCGGCTGCGTGGCGTTTCTGGGCGAGGCCCTGCGCGAGCTCGTCTCCAACGAGCCCTTGGCGTCTATCGCCGTGCTCACCGCGAACGAGGAGCTCTCCAAGATCTACGCCGACGGCCTGGTGCTCGCTGAAGTGCCCGGCGTGCGCCTGGTTCACGACCAAGAGTTCGCCTTTAAGCCCGGGGTTGAGGTCACTGAGGTCAGCGAGGTCAAGGGCCTGGAGTTCGACTACGTCATCTTGGTCGAGGTCTCGGCGCGCTGTTACCCCGACGACTCCCACGCCCGGCGCCTGCTGCACGTCGGGGCCACCCGCGCCGTTCACCAGCTCTGGCTCACGTCCGTGGGCACGCCCTCGCCGATGCTCAACACCTCGGAGACGGGGGCGGTGGGCGAATCCTCGGCGGGTTAGCCCGGCTCGCCTTTTTTGGCGCGGCTGAGCGTGTCCAAGAACGCCGTCTGGGTGATCGCGCGGTGCTGGGCGGCCAAGAAGTGCCCGAGCGCGTTCTCGTAGCTCGTCGAGTAGCTCTCGTTGAGCAGGCGGCGGGTGAGCTCGATGGCGACGCTGTGGTTGGGGCCCAAGGCGGCGATCATCTGGGCCTGGGCGGCGTCGAGGTCGTCGTTCACCGCGTCGAGGATGCCCATGAACCCCGCGTCTTGGGCGCCGATCACCGGGCTCGTGAGCGCGATTCGTTTGGCGTGGCCGAGGCCGACGTACTTCGCCAGGCGGAAGGTGCCCATGCCGGGCAAGAAGCCGAGCTGCACCTCAGGGAGCTGGAACGTGGCCCGGGTGGTGCCCACGCGCAGGTCACACACCAAGGCGATCTGGAAGCCGCCGCCGACGGCCGGGCCGTCCACCAGCGCGATCGTCGCTTTGGGCAGGCGCTCTAAGCGGGTGCAGCACTTCTCCCAGCGGTTGAAGCCGTGGATGTCCAGGGCCTCTCTGGGGTTCCAGTCGCCGAAGTCCATGCCCTCGGAGAAGACGCCGCCGTCGCCCCGGAACACGACCACCCGGGCCTGGGAGGCGTCCTCCAGGTGATCACACACCGCGGTCAGCTCCTTGACCATCTGCACGTTGATGCGGTTGCCGCCGGGGCGTGAGAGGGTGACGGTGGCCACGCCGTCGTGTTCGTCGTAGCGGAGGGTGCGCAGCTCGTTCATAAGGGCTCCTCTGGGCGTCATGCTGCCGCGAGTATACAGCGGTGACCGTCGAGCTTGGCCCCAGATCGCGCCGAGAGACGGCGCCCGGTTGAGCCCGCCGAGCCGAGGCATGGGGGCGATGGGGTGAGGCGGGCTCGACCCGGCGTCGTATGGCAAGTGAGGTGGGGTCAAGCTCGACGGTCACCGCTGTCGCCCTGCGAGCGCGAGCCCCATCGCTGGGATAATCGCCCCTGGCCCAGGAAGGAACCATGGAACTCATCAAGCAGCTCATCGACCTCGTCCTGCACCTCGACAAGCACCTCGCCGAGCTCACGACGACGTACGGCACCTGGATGTACGGCATCCTCGCCGCGATCGTGTTCTGCGAGACGGGGCTGGTGGTGACGCCGTTTCTGCCTGGGGACTCGCTCTTGTTCGCCGCGGGCTCTCTGGCGGCCATCGGTGAGCTGAACCCCCACCTCCTCTTCGGGCTGCTCGCGGTCTGCGCCATCCTCGGCGACACCGTGAACTACTCCTTGGGCAGCTACTTCGGGGAGAAGGTCTTCACGCCCGACGCGCGCATCTTGAAGACCGAGTACCTGGAGATGACCCACCGGTTTTACCAAAAGCACGGTCGCAAGACGATCATCTTCGCCCGCTTTGTGCCCATCGTGCGCACCTTCGCCCCCTTCGTCGCCGGCGCGGGCAAGATGGACTACCGCCACTTCATCACGTCGAACGTCGTCGGCGGCTTGTTGTGGACGTCGAGCTTCATCTACGGCGGCTACTTCTTCGGCAACCTGCCCATCGTGAAGAAGAACTTCACCTTGGTGATCTTCGCCATCATCTTCTTGTCTGTGGTGCCGGGGGTGATTGAGGTGGTGAAGGCGCGTCGGGCACAACAGGCCGAGAAAAACGCCTCGTCGGGGTGATCCAAAGGGGAAGTTGACGGCTCCTTCACAACATCCACCCCGACAGTGAAGGAGCCCACCATGCGACTCTCCATCGCCCTCTTCGGCCTCGTCTTGGCCTTCGCCGCTGGTCTCGGCGCGCAGCAGCTCATCCCCGCCGCCCAGGCTGAAGGTTCGTTCTCCAGCCGCTCTTACAACTGCGCGGCCTTCGTCGTGAAGGAGCACCGCTTCGACGACCGCACCCAGAGCTGGGTGTCCGCCGACAGCAAAGGCGACGGCATGCGCGCCACCCGGCTGCCCGGCGGCTGGACGCCCCTGGGCGCGAACTCCAGCGAGAACGGCACCGTCGTCACCGCCTGCGGCGCCTCGCTCTGAGCCTCCCCGGCGCGCCGTGATACCCTCCCCAGCGTCGTGAACGGCTTGGGAGGTGTGTGTGGTGGTGGACAACGAGGCGGTCGCGGGCGCCGCGCTCCGGCTGCGGGCCGGGATTCAGGCGGCGAGCGCGGGCCTGGTCGAGCGGGAGGCGGTGGTTGAGCTGCTCATGCTCTGCGCCGTGGCGCGGGAGCACCTGCTCGTCATCGGCCCGCCAGGCACCGCCAAGAGCCTCGCCATTCGCCGGGCCACCCAGGTGCTCGGCGGTCGGCTGTTTGAGTACATGCTCGGGCGTTTTACCGAGCCGCCGGAGCTCTTCGGCCCCATCGACCTCAACCGCCTGCGTGAGGGCGCCTTCGAGACGCGCACTGAAGGCATGTTGCCCGAGGCCGACATCGCGTTTCTGGACGAGGTCTTCGCGGGCTCGACGGCCATCCTCAACAGCCTGCTCACCCTGCTCAACGAGCGGCGGTTTAAGCGGGGGCACACCGCCCTGATCTCGCCCCTGCGGGTGTGCGCCGGGGCGTCGAACAGCCTGCCGGAGCAGGGGGAGCTGGCGGCCTTCGCCGATCGGTTCTTGGTGCGGGTGTTCGCCCGGCCCATCTCCGACAGCCGCTTGGAGGAGCTTCTGGCCGAGGGCTGGGGCGCCTCGACGAGCGCGCTCACGCCGCTCTCTAGTCTGGCCGACCTCGACCTCGTCACCGCCGCCGCCGCCCAGGCCGACCTGGGCCCGATCCGCCCGGCCATCGCTGAGGCCGTGCGGGCGCTGCGGGCCGCCGGGGTTCACCTCTCCGACCGCCGGGTGGTGAAGCTCCAGGGCCTCGTCGCCGCGGCGGGGGCCTTGGCCGGGCGGCAGACGCCTACGGACGCCGACCTCTGGCCCATCGTGTACGCGGTCCCCGATGAGGAGTCCCAGGCCGTGGCCCGTGAGGCCCTGCGCCCCTTGTTGAGCCGGGCCGAGAGCGGGAGCCTGCCCGTCGCCGCTGAGGAGGCCAGCGCCGGGCCCGCCGCCCGGGCCGCGAGGTTGGGCGCCGCGCTCAACGCCCTCTTGAGCGCCCCGGAGGAGCTGGGTGAGGCGAGCCAGCGCCGCGCCCGGCTCAAGGTCGAGGCGCTCTTGCGTGAGGTAGACGCCGGGTTCGCCGAGGCCGACCTGCCGCCGGAGCTCGCCGCGCTGCGGGTGAGCGCCCGGGCTTGGCTCCAGGCCCCCGCCCGGTGAGCCCGCCGACTCTGGCGCTGCACACTCTGCCGTGGCCACGCCGGGAGCCGCCGCTTGTTCCCCGGGGCGCGGTGGCCTTTGGGGACGCCGCCCGCCGCCTCGCCGCGCGTCTCTTGGAGGAGGAGGACGAGGCCCTCGCTGGCCTGGAGGGCGCCTGCGCCGAGGGGCTCATCGTCGTGCGTGGCCCTGAGAGCACGTTGCCGTGGGTAGACCGCGTGGTCTATTTCGGCGCCGAGCCCGAGGCCGCCGAGCTGTTTGTGCCCACAACCTTGGCCTGCCCGCTGCCCCCGGCCTTGACCCTGGCCGCCCTGCGCAGGGCCTCGGCCCAGCCCCAAGGCGCCTTGTTGGTGGTGCCCGACCCCCTGCGGGTGCTGCCGCTCTCGGCCTGCCGCGCTCTGCGACGCGCGGCCTTGGTCGCCTGGCTGGGCGCATGATCCCCAGCCTCGCCCCCTGGTCCCGCGAGCTCGACGGCCTCACGCCCAAGGCCGTGGCGCTGCTCGCCGTGGTGTTGCCCCGGGCCCAGCGCCTCATCGACGCCGCCGATGGCGCCGACGCCGCCCAGCACGGGGATCCCGACGGCCTCGACGGCCTGGCCCGCCGAGGGCCCTTTGAGCGCCTGCTGCTCTCGGAGTGGGCCTTGGCCGACGCGGTGCCCGAGGAGTTTCTGCGCCGGGCGGCCATGAATGAGCTGCTGTTCACGAAGCAGGCCACCCGCGCTCAGGCCCCGCCGCCCCGCCGCCGGGTGCTGATCCTCGACGCCGGGCCGGGCAGCTTGGGGGCGCCGCGCCTCGTGCAGCTCGCCTTGGTGTTGGCCGCCGCGCGCCGGGCCCATGAGCGCGGGCAGGTCGTGGCCTTCGGCGGTATGGGCCGGGCTGAAGACGGGCTCGTGGAGGGGCTCTCCGAGGCGTCGATCCGCGGGATGTTGTCTTGGCGCAGCCACCACGAGCCGCCCCAGGACGCCAACGTCCGCTGGGCCGCCGCCCTGGGAGACGCCGCCATCGACGGCCTCTGGGTGTGTGGGGACGGCGACTTCGCCCGGGCCGCGCCGCCGGGCTGGGCCACGGTGAGGGTGACCGAGCCCTTTGGGGAGCCCGACGCCTTGGTCGTGGAGCTGAGCCGGGGCGGCCGGGCGCTGGGCGGCGTGCGGCTGCCGATGCCCGACGCGGCGGAGCTCGCGGAGACCTTGGCGGATCCGTTCAAGAGCCCCAAGCTGGCCAAGCCGCCCGCGGCGCCCCCAAAAAAGCCAGAGGACGCGGGGCTCAGCCTCGATCCGCGCTTCTTACGCTTCGCCGCCTTGGGCGACTACCTCATCCTTCGCCGCGGCGACCGCCGGGTGACCGCGGTGTTGTTGCGCGGGCGCACGGCGTTCAAGAACCGGTCGAGCCATCGCCTCGACGTGCCCGCAGAGAGCGGCTTGCTGGCCGTGGGCTGGTTTCAGAAGCGGCTCGTGGGCGTGGTGATGCGGGACGACCGGCTGTGGGTGGTGGGCTGGACGAAGGGGGTGGTGCCGCCGATCGTGCTGCCGCCGGGGGTGCCGCGGCCGGCT
This sequence comes from Deltaproteobacteria bacterium, assembly GCA_016717595.1. Taxonomy (GTDB): domain Bacteria; phylum Myxococcota_A; class UBA796; order UBA796; family CAJQPC01; genus JADKFE01. The sequence continues at coordinate 121,968 of JADKFE010000002.1, forward strand.
CTGGCCAACCCTCACCTGCTGACGCCGAAGCTCGTGGGTGGGCAGGTCTCCCATCGAGGGCCGGAGCGGGCGCTGTACTTCCTCGACCAAGCGCACACCCTCTGGCGCCTGCGGCTCTCGGCGCCGTTCGGGCTGGAGCGCCATCGGGAGCGTGTGACCGATCTCAGCGAGAGCGCCGAGTTTGGTGTGGTCTACACGACAAAACAGAAGGTTCACTCCAGGGCCGAGCTGGCGGAGGGCTTCGTCAACGCCCTTGACCCAGACGGGCCTCCGCTGCAGCCGGCGCTGTCCTATGGGTTCATCCCGATGCTCGGCGGGGTGCCGCTCAGCCCACGATGCCACGACATCCTTCACGCCGGGGGGCAGGTGCTTGAGCAGGTCGACGGCGGCGGCCTGACGCTGCGATACGTGACGGCGAGCCAGTCCTCTGCGCGGCCCATACGGCACGATCCGAACGAGTTGAGGATCGGCCTCACCGGCGACCCAAAACGAGAGATGGCGCTGGCCGTGCTCACCCGTCACCTCTACACAAACACCCTGAGCCTCGTGACCACCCAGGGCCCCCGCGATCTCCTCCAGCTCAGCGGCGCCCCCAAAGCCATCACCCTCTCCCCCTCCCGCTTAGAGCTCGCCTGGATTGACCACGAGGGCCAGCTCGTCGTCTACGACTACAACAAAGACAAGGAGCTTCGCCGCTTTCACCCCTCGGAGCTGCCGTGAGCCTCTCCCCCCGCCAGCTCTGCCACCGGGGCGCCGGCTTGGCCTCGGCGCTGTGGCTGCGTGGACCTGACACGGTCGCCCGGGCTCTGGCCCAGCTCACGCCGGGGGCGAGCCTGCACCGGCTGCGAGACGGCCTGCTCGTGCGTTGGCCCAAGCCGTCGCGGGTGGTCGTGAACGAGGCGCCGGGCGTCGTGCTCACGCTGCACAATGAGGTGTTGTGGGCCTTCCCGCCCACACCCGCCGAGCGTGAGGCCCTGCGCCCAGCCCGGGGCGCGGTGGTCCTCTGTGTCGGCGGCGTGGCCGAGGTGGTGACCGAGCTTGAGGCGGCGATCGATCCTCTGTCGTTGATCACGGCCCAGGTCAGCACGATCCCGCTCAGAGGGCTCGGCGCCCCGCCCGCGCCGCCTTTGGCGCTGGTGAGCGCCAGCGCCCCCCGCGAGCGGTTTGGTGTGGCCGAGGCCGACCCCGCCGCTGAAGAGACCCGGGCCGCACTCATGGCGCTCGCAGGGGGCGGTCGCGGCGCCAAACCCGCGGAGGAGGCCCGCGGCGGCTGGCTCACGGCTTTGGTCGGAACCTTGGGGCGCTGGTGGCGGGGGCGGCGGGAGGCCGGGCCGAGCGGGTCGTCGGAGATGGCGCAGGGCAGGGCTCCCTCCGCGCCTGCGGCCCCGGCGGGCGCCTCGTGGTGGGAGCGGCTGTTGAGCCGCCTCGATGAGCTCGCCCTACAGAACACCCTGCGTGGCCTCATGGGCGCCCGCCACGCACGTTTCCTCGGCGACTTGATGGAGGAGCTCGAAGGCGGCGACTTAGAGAAGGCCCTGCGCGCGGCGATCCCGCTCTCGGAGAAGCCGGGTGAGCCCAGCGACCCCCGCCGTTTCCCCCTGCGCCTGCCCCAAGGCCGCGAGCAGCTCAAGGTCACCCCCGGGCCCAGCGGCGGCGGCGGCATCGGCCTTCAGACCGAGCTCTTCGCGCGGCTGCGCCAGCTCTACACCCAGGCCGCCGAGCGCCTCACCCGGGAGGGCCGCATTGAGGAGGCCGCGTTTGTCTACGCGGAGCTGCTTGACCGCCCGTCGGACGCCGTGGGTCTCCTTGAAAAACACGGTCGGTTTGCCCTGGCCGCGGACATCGCCGAGACCCGCCGCTTGTCCCCGGCGTGGCAGATCGCCCTGCGCCTACAAGCCGGGGAGACCGAGCGCGCCATGGACCTCGCCCGGCGCTTCAGCCTCTTTGAAGAGGCGGCGCTGCGCCTGGTCGCCGCTGATCCCAAGCTCGCTCGCTCCCTACGCCTCACCCACATCACGCTCCTCGCCGGTCAAGGTCGGCTGGGGCAGGCGCTCGGGCTGGCGATCCAGTACGGGTCGCCTCGGATGACGGTGGCGCTGGCCGAACAATGCGTCGCCCGCGGGGGCCTCCCTCTGGTCACGGTCTTGGCCCTAATACCCAACATGCCGAGCGCGCTGATCGGTCAGGCGCTCCACGCCGCGCGCCCGCTTCTGCGCGCCCCCAACGCCGACCCCGCCCGGGAGGCGCTCTTGCGGGCCTTGGCGCGTTTTCACCCGACGGTGCTGCCTCCGCCCGAACGACACCTGCTACAGTCGCTCCAGCGGGAGGCGGCGCGTGTGTCTCTGCGCGCCGCCGCCGAGGGCCTCGCGGACGGCGCAGGTTTCGCCCTCGATCTCGCCAAGAGCTCCGACCCCGCCCTCTACCGCGAGCTGTCCGCCGCCCGCCCCCTCGACCCGCCTCTGCGCCCCACCACCAACGTCCTGCGCCGGGCCGCGGACGATCGGGGCGCCATGCCCATCCACGACCTAGGCCGCCGCGAGGACGGCGCCGTGGTGTTGGCCTTGGGTGAGACGGGCCTCGTGCTGCTTCAGCCCGACGGCGCCCGGCGACCCATCGAGGCCCCGGCGTGGCGGGTGATCTTGGGCGCCGGAGACGACGCCCTGGCCCTCGCGCCCCGCGGTGAGGTGAGCCGGGTGAGCCGGGTGAACCTGCACACCGGGGCGGTAAACCTCTGGGGTGAGCTGCGAATTCAGCGCGCCATACGAACGCTGCAAGACGGTCTGTGGTGGGTGGCACTGGACGACGGCCTCGCCTTGTTGGACCCCCACAACCCCACGCCCAAGGCCCTGTGGCGCAGCGGCCCCATCGGCGCGGTGAGCGGCTTGGCCGTGGGCGGCGAGGGTCTGTTCGCCTTGGTCGAGGACGCCGGGCAGCTTGAGCGCTGGCGCTGGTCCACCCCTGAGCTCGTGCTGCGGGACCGTGACTCTTTGGGCGAGCGCGCCTGGCCCTTGAGCCTCGTCGCCGTCTCCGGCCAAGGTCGTGTGGTGGAGCTCTACGTCCCGCCCCACGCCGACCTCCTCGCCTACCGCGTGAGCAGCCTGCACGGCCGCACGGCGCCGAGCTGGCGCGAGGAGCCCGCCCGCCCTCTGCCGAGCCCCGGCCCCTGGACGATCCTCTGGGCCCGCCTGCACGGCCCTTGGCTCCTCGCGGCCTTGGAGGGCCCCTCGGGCCTCCTGTTCTTGGCTTGGGACACCGACCACGTCGGCACACCGCTGCAGGTGTTCCTCGACGGCGCCGCCGCGCTGAGCGTCTCTACCTTCACCCACAACACCCAGACGACCTTTGTGCTCGGTGACGACCTGGGCCGCGCGTTGTGGCTGAGCCCGACCGGGCAGGTGCTCGGGGAGTGGCGGAGCTGAGGGGCGAGGCAAAATGTGCGACCGCGCAGAGGCGACCGCGGCGAAGGCGCCCCGAGCAGCGCCCCGCCCAGGCGCGCTCACCCGAGGAGCGCGTCCCGATCACGGCCACCAGCACGGGCTCGTAGAGGATTCTCGCGCTCCGTAGGGCCCTCAAAGACAGCTGTCGGACCACCACCAGTCGGTTGTCTTTGTAGCCCGCGGCGGCGAAGAGGTCCGCGGGGCCGTCTGGGTCCAAGATGCGCCCGTCGTCTGCGAGGCTGGCGAAGGCGCTGAGATCCACCTCATCGGCGACGTCTTCGTTGAGCCACAGCGTCATGCCATAGGCCGGGTTCGCCGCGCTGCCGGTGGTGCAGCGGTCTACGCCACCTTCGGGCAAGAGCGCCTCGCCCTGCCACAGCCCGCCGTCCCGCAACAAGACGCCGTACTTGAGCCACTCGTTCGCCGTCGTCCACGCGCCATAGGCCAACATGGGGTTGCCCGCGGGGTCGTGGTTCCAGCCGCCAAACCTCATGCCCATCGGCGTGAACAGTCGCTCCTCCAGATACTCCAAGGGGCTCTGGCCGATCTTCGCCGTGATCAAGGCCCCCAACACCGCCTGGTGCGACGATCCATACACGAACACCTCCCCCGGGGCGCTCTCTGAAGGCAAGCCCACGGCGTAGGCGTATTTGTCGTCGATGGTCTGCTCCTCCATGAGCCCGTCGCGGGTCAAGGCGCGGTTGTCTTGGGCGATTCCGCTGGTGAAGTGCAGGAGCGTGTCGGGGGTGACCCCGGCCCCGGCGGCCAGCTCCGGCAGCGTGTCGCGCACGTCCTCGTCGAGGCGCAGCGCCCCGTCGGCCTCCAACAACAGCGCCAGCGCGCAGGAGAACGACTTTGTGCCCGAGAAGATGTGAATCGGCGTCGTGGGGTCGTAGCGCCGGGCGTAGGACTCAAAGATCACGGCGTCGCCCTTCAAGATCACCAGGGCGAGGCCATCCCGCGCCTCGGACCACCGCGCGGCGGCCTCGTACCGCTCCAAGAGCGCCCCGGTGACGGGCTGCCGGGGGAAGGTGTCGTCGATGGGGATCGCCGTCTCGTAGCTCTGGCGGGCTCGGCAGCCGAGGCCGGTGAGGAGCGCCAGAGGCAGCAGACCGTTGAGCGCCGCGCGCATACACACCTCACAGAGAGACGCCTAAGAGACTACACCCCCTCAGATGTGCTCGCTCAGGTGCAGGCGCGGCCCGCTGCGCGCCACCATCAGCCGCCAGGGATCCTCGGCCCGCGCCGACGCCCACATCAGCACGCCCTCGGCCCGGGGCACCACCCCCGACGGCGGCGGGGCGGCGCTTGTCCACCAGCCCTCGGCCTTGGGCAGCCCGGCGCGGTGGGCCAACAAGGCGTAGAGGCCCTCGACGGCGGGCCAGGTCTCGGGGTGGTGGGGAAGGTCGGACTCTAAGATGAGCAGGGCCTCGGGGGTCAGCGCCGTGAGCACCTCGCCGCCGAAGCCGTCGTCGCGCTGGGCGTACCAGGCGCGCAGGGGCGCGTTGTGCTTGTGGATCAGCCAGCGGCGATAGTCGGGGTCGCGGTGAACACCCCACTCAAAGGCGCAGGGGTCTACAGGGCAAGGCCGAGCGGGCAGCTCACCCAGAGCCCAGCGGGAGGCGGCGGCGGCGCTCGCCGGGGTGTGGTGCTCATAGGAGGGCACGGTCACGAAGCCCAGGCGCTCGTAGAAGCTGGGGGGAATGTCGGAGAAGAGGATCCAGTCCTGAACACCGCGCTCGGCGCTCCAGGCCATGACCTGCCGCAGAAGCTCGCTGGCGTACCCTCGGCCCCGCTGCGCGGCGGGGGTGTACACCGCGCCGATGGCCCCCGCCGGGCGCAGGCCGCCAGGGCCAAACAGGGTGATCGGGTACACGCCCAGGCTCACGCCGAGCTGGTCTGACTCGTCGAGGCCCACAAACCACGCCGCGCGCTGGTGCTGGACCGAGGCGAGGCGACGCTCGAGGTGAACCGCCGGATCGGGATCGTGGGGCCAGTCGGGGTGAACGGAGGCGAAGGCGAGGCGACGCTCGGCCTCGGAGGCGATCTTGCAGCGGAGCATGGAGGTCTCGGCGGGGGTGGCGCCTGCCACTATCCGGTGTGTCGCGGCGCCGGCCAGCCGCTGGCCAGGGCCGCGACACGCGGAGGGGCGGATCTCGTGGCAAACTGGAGCAGATCCCCTGAAACAACAAGGTGCCTTTATGACGCTTCGCCCCACGATGGGACTCCTGATCCTCATCGCCCTCTCCTCGGCCTGCAACGGCAAAGACTCCGTTGATCTTGAGGACTCGATCACCGGGAACGACGACACCTCGACCACCACGGACGACACGGGCACCGACGACTCTGGCGGTGATGACTCCGGCGGTGATGACTCCGGCGGCGATGACTCCGGCGGCGACGACGACACCTCCACCGGGGACGACCGCGACGGCGACGGCGTGGCCGATGACGAGGACTGCGCCCCCGACGACGCCTCGGTCTACCCCGGCGCTGAGGAGCGCTGTGACGGCGTAGACGACGACTGCGACGGCGAGATCGACGAGGAGGCCGTCGACGCGAGCACCTGGTACACCGACGGCGACGGCGACGGCTATGGCGACGACGATCGCGGCGTCGTCTCCTGCGAGCAGCCCTCGGGCACCGCGGCCTTGGCCGGGGACTGCGACGACGAGGACATCGCCTACAACCCCGGCGCCACCGAGAGCGACTGCGAGGACCCCAACGACTACAACTGCGACGGCGCCACGGGCTTCGCCGACGGCGACGGCGACGGCTTCGCCGCCTGCAAAGAGTGCGACGACACCAACGCCGACGTGAACCCTTCGGCGTCGGAGGTCTGCGACGGCGCTGACAACGACTGCGACACCTTGGTGGACGACGCCGACGACAGCCTCGACGGCAGCACCACGTCGAGCTTCTACAGCGACTCCGACACCGACGGCTTCGGTAACCCCGACGCCGTCATCCAGGCCTGCTCGGCCCCGGCGGGCAGCGTCACCGACAGCTCGGACTGCGACGACGGCGACGCGGGCGTCAACACCAGCGCCCAGGAGATCTGCGACGGCGCCGACAACGACTGCGACGGCCTCACCGACACCGCCGACGACAGCGTCGATCTCTCGACCACGGCCACCTACTACGCCGACGTTGACGGCGACGGCTACGGCGACGCCGACTTCTCGACCCTGAGCTGCGAGCTGCCCACGGGCTACAGCGCCGACGCCACGGACTGCGACGACGGCGACGGCGCGGTCAACCCGGGCGAGGCGGAGATCTGCGACAGCAAAGACAACAACTGCGACGGCCTCACCGACGACAGCAGCGCCACCGACGCCAAGACCTACTACGCCGACGCCGACGGCGACGGCAGCGGCGACCCCTCCTCCACCGCCAAGGCCTGCTCCCGGCCCACGGGCTACATCGGCAACAAGAAGGACTGTGACGACACCGACAGCGCGGTGAACCCCAGCGCGTCGGAGGTGTGTAACGGCATCGATGACGACTGCGACGGCGTCATCGACACCGACGCCATCGACGCGGTGACGTACTACGACGACGCCGACGGCGACGGCTACGGCGACGAGAGCGTCTCCACGACGAGCTGCACCGCGCCTTCAGGCACCGTCACCGACGCCACCGACTGCGAAGACAACGACGCGACGATCAGCCCCGGCGCCGCCGAGGCCTGTGACGGCGTCGATGACGACTGCTCGGGCGCCGTGGACGATGGCGGCGTCTGCCCGTGTAACGTCGAGTACTACGACGGCGACACCTACCTCTACTGCACGACGGCCCTGGCCTGGTCTGACGCCGAGGCGAGCTGCGCCAGCTACGGCTACCACCTGCTCACCATCGACGACAAGACCGAGAACATCTGGAACGACAACACCGCCGACGCCTACAGCACGGGCAAGTGGTGGATGGGCATGAACGACATCGCCAGCGAGGGCACCTGGGTGTGGAGCGACGGCACCACCGTCTCCTACACCAACTGGCACTCCGGCGAGCCCAACGACGGCGGCGGCAACGAGGACTGCGGCCAGCTCAACCGCTTCACCGATGAGACCTGGAACGACGAGCCCTGCTCGAGCGCCTTCGCCTACATCTGCGAGCTCGACTAACCGACGATCGCGCCGCCGCGGAGCATGATCCCGGCGGCACGATCCAAAAGGCGGCGGCGCCTCGGACATCCAATGGAGGTCTGAAGGCGCCGCTTGTGTGTTCTCAGGGGCCGATCAGGCCGTGGTGCGCTGGAAGCCGAACTCGCGGCGCTGAATCCACTCGGGGAAGCCCTGGCCCATGTTGCGGCCAGCCCAGGCTTCAGTGATTCGCGCGATGAACAGGCGATCGCCGTCTTTCATCTTCGCGCCGAGCAGGTCGCGGACCTGACGGGGGTTGATCTTGGTCTCCAGAATCCAGGCGCCGTCGATACGGTTGGACCAGTTGCCCAAGGACTTGAGCTCAGCGAGGAACTCAGGGTTGTCTTGGGTGAGCTTGAAGCAGACGAGCATCATCATGGTGCGGATACCTCCAGCCGCTAAGTATCTCACAGAAGCGCCTGAATCCGGAGCGCACCCAATCGAAGTGGTTTTGAGGTAAGCTGCTCTTCGTGAGTCGCCTGGGAGTCCTCCGTTGAGCCGTCCCCTGGAGCTGATCCTCGCGCGCCAATGGGCAGCGCTCCTCTCCACTCCGGTGATGCTCTTCGATATGGAGGGCTCGCTCATCTTCTTCAATGAGGCCGCGGGCTTACTCCTGGGCCGGAAGTACGACGAGACCGGCTCGATGGTGGGCCCCGAGTGGCAGGCCGCCTTCCCGATGGAGGACGAGGCGGGCCGGGTGATCGGCGCCACAGACAGCCCCGTCGCCACGGCCATCCGCTCAGGATCCCCGGTCATGCGCACGGTGACGGTGCGCGCGATGGACGGCGTGCGCCGCAAAGCCACGGTGACCGTCTTCCCGGTTCATGGTTTAGAGCGCACGCGGCAAGGCGCGGTCTGTCTGGTCCACCCCGCATGAGCCGTGGCTGGAACACTGACGGGAAGGGGCTCAGCGTCACGCTCTTCGGCACCCGCGGCAGCCTGCCCGCGCCGGGCCCCGACACCACCCGTTTCGGCGGCAACACCTCCTGCGTGATGGTGAAGAACAGCGCCGGTCAGGCGCTCATCCTCGACGCCGGGAGCGGCATCCGCATCGCCGGGAATCGCCTGCCCAAAGACGTGAAGCGGGTAGACCTCCTGCTCACGCACCTGCACATGGACCACATCCAGGGCCTGGGCTTCTTCGCGCCCTTGTACACCCCGGGCTTAGACGTCCACCTCTGGGGCCCGCCGTCCACCACCCGCACCCTGCGCAGCCGCCTCAACCGTTACCTCTCGCCGCCGCTCTTCCCCGTGCGGATCCGCGAGCTGCCCTCTCGGGTGCACTGCCACGACGTCACCCAAGGCCAGTGGGAGATCGGCGACTTTAAGGTGCGAAGCTCCCTGGTCGCCCACCCCGACCCCACCCTGGGCTACCGCCTGGAGTCCGAGGGGCGCATCGTCACCTACCTGCCCGACCACGAGCCCCAGCTCGGCTGCCGCACGGGCCTGCCCACGACGGAGTGGCTCTCGGGCCATCACCTCGCTGAAGGCGCCGACCTCTTGATCCACGACGCGCAGTACACTGAAGACGAGTACCTCAACCGCGTCGGCTGGGGGCACTGCACCCCCACCCTCGCCGTGCGTTTCGCCGAGCTCGTGCGCGCCCGGCGCCTCTTGTTCTTCCACCACGACCCGTCCCGCAGCGACGTCGAGGTGGAGCGCATCTGCGCTGAGGCCAGCCGCACCCACAAGCAGGGGATGCTGGTGACCGAGCCCGCCGCCGAGATGGACGAGATCAAGGTCTAAGCGGGCTCAGGCGCCGAAGATCACCAGCCGCACTGGCGATCTTTGTTCTGCTCCTTGAGGTAGCCCATCAGCGGCGTGAAGTACTCAAGCATCGGGCCCGCGTCCATCTGCCGGGTGCCGGTCATGGCCTCCAGGGCGTCGGGCCAAGGCTTCGAGCTGCCCATGGCCAACATCGTGGCCAGGCGGGTGCCGGCCTCGTCGCTGCCGTAGATCGAGCACTGGTGCAGCGGCCCCTCGTAGCCCGAGGCGTCACAGAGCGCCTTGTGGAACTGGAACTGCAGGATCATCGACAAGAAGTAGCGGCTGTAGGGGGTGTGCGCGGGGATGTGGTACTTCGCGCCGGGGTCGAAGTGCTCCTCACCGCGGGGGCTCGCCGGGGCGATGCCTTGGTACTGGCCGCGCAGGGCCCACCACGAGGCGTTGTACTCATCCGGGCTGGTCTCGCCAGAGAACACGCCCCAGCGCCAGCGGTCCATGAGCAGGCCGAAGGGCAAAAACGCCACGCGGTCCAGCGCCGTGAGGAGCTGATCGTTGATCACCGCCTCGGGGCTGTCGCTCACCTCGCTCAGAAGCCCGACCTGCTTGAGATACGACGGCGTGACCGAGAGCACCAAGGTGTCGCCGATGGCCTCATGGAAGCCGTCGTGGGCGCCTTGCTGGAACAGCACGGGCTTGTCGTAGTAGTAGAGGTAGTAGTAGTCGTGGCCCAGCTCGTGATGAACGGTGATGAGGTCGTCCATGTTGGGGCGGGTGCACATCTTGATGCGCACGTCGCCCTCAAAGCTGAGATCCCAGGCGCTCGCGTGGCAGACGACCTCTTTGCCTTCAGGCCGGGTCAACATCGAGCGCTCCCAGAACGTCTGGGGCAAGGGCTTGAGGCCCAACGACGTGAAGAAGCCTTCAGCGAGCTTCACCATCCGCACGGCGTCATAGCCCTGGTCCACCAGCGAGGCCGTGACGTCGAGGCTTGGCTGGTCGGGGTACGGGATCATCTCCGGGTAGAGCCCGGCCCAGGACTGGGCCCACATGTTGCCCAAGAGGTGCGCGGGGATGGGCCCCGTGGGGCTGACCTTCTCCGGGCCATACTGCTCGACCAGCTCCGCGCGCACGGCGCAGTGAAGCTGCTCATAGAGCGGGTTGACCTGGCCCCACAGGCGGTCCATCTCGGTGACGAACTCATCGGGGGGCATGTCGTAGCCCGAGCGCCAGAGCGCGCCCATGTCGCTGACGCCCATCTCTTTGGCGCCTTGGTTGCCCAGCTCAGCGAAGCGGGTGTACAGCGGCTTCATCGGCGGGGCGACGGCGTGCCAGCCCTCCCACAGGGCGAGCTGCTCGTCATAGTCCCGCGAGGCGCTGAGGCGCTCGGAGACGTCGTCCAGGGTGAGCGTGGCGCCCTTGTACTCCACCTTGCCCGTGGCGTAGAGCGAGTTGAGCTTGGTGGACGTCTCGGCCAGCTCCTTCCGCAGCGCGTCGTCATCGGGCGCGGGCAGGGGCGTGGCCAACATGAGCAGCTTGAGCAGGCGCTCCGTGGTCTCATCGGCCTCGACGTCTTGATACCGCTTGGCCTCCTTCACCAGCTCCGTGAGCCCGGCCATGGCCTTCTCATCAGCGGCGGACGCGGCGGCTTCAGTCTCCGGCGTGATGTTCGTGGCGAAGGCCCAAGCGGCCTGGGACTGCTCCACCCACAGCTCCTTGAGCCGCGCGTCCGCCCGCTGGGCGAAGGCCGCGGCCTCCTCCGGCGTAGGCTTGCCGCCGCCGCCCAGCTTGGGGCCGCAAGACGAGAGGGTGAGGGCGACGAGGGCGAAGAAGCGCAGGGGAGAGGAGGTGTGCATCCGAGCGTCTTAGCAGGCTGAGCCGCGGTTGTCAGGGGGGTGGCGGGGGTTTGGGGGGGTGAAGGCGCGGCTGGCCTCGTTGAGTCTGGAGGGGCGTGGCTTCTGGCTTGTGGAGTATGGCTTGACCCGATTGGGCGGCTAATGTATAATTCTTATACTTATAACACTTCATCTTCGGAGGTTTCTTGGCCCAAGCCCATGCAAGTAGCCGTTTGCGTACTCCCCCCCAACAGAACCAAGAAGACCAACTTGTTGGCCCAGAGGGCGGCGGAGCGGGGCAACTAGACAACAGCCTGCTCCAAGAGCTGCTGGGCCAGATGCTACCGGGCGCTTATCGCGCCGCAACGACCGGCGCAGGCGGCGCTCTCCCCTACCAGGATCGTCTGGAGCGCTGCTTTGGCCAAAGCCTCGCCGATGTGCCCGCTTTTATGGGGCAGAAGGGCCTGATGCAGGCGGGTGCCTCGGCCGTGGCGGGCCCACAGGGGCTCGCCTTCGCCGATTCCAACCCCGCCGTAGAAGAGGTGGGTGAAGAGGTCGCTCATTGGCTGCAGAGCGCAGGCACATCGCGCGCGGCCGCGGAGACGATCAGCCAACCCGACCAGCCCTCTGAGCGTGAGGCGAAAGGCGCCGGGCGAAAGGTCGCCGCCGGGCAATCCGCCTCCGTATCGAGCACCCAGAACGGCCTACAGTGCAACCTGCTCAGCGACGCGAAGAACGGGATCAAAGATGCTATAAACCTTCGCGAGAATGAGGAGATGCTCGACGCGCAGGAAGATCTGGACGACTTCCGCCAAGAGACCTTCGCACCCCTTGAAGACTTTCAGCCCTCCAGCGGAATCGGACAGTTCGACACAGCCTTCAACGCGAAGACCGGCCAGATGACGGTCTCCCTAAAGGTCAGCTATCAATTTGAGGACGGCGACCCAACCGCCGTTGCGCCGGGCTTTAAGCCTGAGGAGTTCCAATGGACCGACGCAGAAAAAGATGCCTGGAAGGCACGCTATCAAGCTGATGTCGGCGCGATGTGGTCAGGTCAACACCAGATCCACAGCACGCGCTCCTTCTGGGACTCGGTGTTGGTAAACGTCTCTGTGCAAGTGCTCGAAGACGCGAGCGATCCGCACTTTGAATTTCACGTCAAGAAGTATCCGCTCGACGCGGGCATGGCCCAGAGCTCTATCTGCCAGCCAGGGTATGAGCACAACAACAGCGGTAGCTGCTCCGCCCATGGCGACGGCCATGGCACCGGCGAGCTAGACAACAACGACCTGCGGGAGGAGCAGAAGCTGGATTGGGGAAATTCGCTGGTCGAGATTCATTTCCCCAGGGGGCGCAGCCGCTTGAACGCGGCGGGCAAAGCCGAGCTTGCACCCGTGGCCGATCAGATGAACGCAGACGTTACGACCCACGCAGAGCTCACAGGTCGCGCCAGCTCAGACCACAACGACGGGGTGACAGCGGCCGAGGGGGCGGCGCAGAACATGGAGATCGCGCGAGCGCGCAGCGAGAGCGTAGCCGCGGCCATAGGAGCGAGCGGCGTGAACCGTAGCCGTCTGTTGATGCGCAACGAGGGCGAGAACGGCGCATCCGACGACGAGTCATGGTGCCGCGTGGATGTGCAGGTAGGCGCCCAGCAGACGCAAAACCCCGCTCTGCATGAGACGGGGCACATGCTGGGTCTGGGTGACGAGTACGGGACGACGGCCGCCCCAGTAGGCAGCCCCGTCGAGGCGGGCTATGACGCGATGGTGCAGGCGCAGACCGGGACCGTGCTCGCCCGTGCAAGGGACGAGAGCGCGATGAGCGTAGGATCCACGGTGAAGCCCTGGCACTATAGCTCCTTCTTAGAGGCGCTTAAGCGCATCACTGGAATGAACGAGTGGAGTGTGTGAGATGGTCGAACTCTTGGCGCTGCTCCTGCCGCTTGGATGTGGGGACTCGCCCTCACACCGTGCTGCGGCCTCTCCACCCGCCGTGCAAGAGGTCGCGTTGAGGCCCCTTCCTACGCTTGAGGCCGACACTCTGCTGCTGGTGCTAGACCGGCAAACGGGGATGATGCATCGTTTCACAGAGGATGGGCGGTGGAGCTCTTGGGTGGAAGGCAAAGGCTGGGTGCCCCAACAACCTCGGCCCTCGGGCCACCCCTGGGGGCCCACCCTGACGAAAGAGGATCTTGTCGCGCTTCGGGCGGCGCTAGAGCCGCTGCGCACCCTGCCTTCAGAGCTTCCAGCGCAGCTCCAAGGCCCAGCGGTGGTTCCAAACCAGGGGGGGGCCCTAGATCTGCGCCCCATCGCCTTTGTCGCCCGGCTGTCCGATGGTCAGGTGGTGACCGTGCAGATCACCGCCCACTTAGATCTGCCCAGCTCCATGGGGCCGCTGGGTGATCTCTTTGAGGTGTTGGACGCGGTCGCGTTCGGTCGGCGCTTCGACGAGTAGGAACCTCGATCTACCGGTGGTCCTCCAAGGTGAGCTCATCTCGCCCGCAGATGGGGCGTGACGAGCCGCAGCTTGTTCTCGCCCCCCTCACCTCCGCCTCTGCTCCAACAGCGCCTTAAACGCGTCGTTGAACGGCTCCTCCTTCTTCTTCGCCTGCGGCGGCGGCGGCGGCGCCTGCCGCTGCCCACCGCCCTGCCCCGGCCGCTGCCCGCCCTGCCCTTGCGGCGGACGTTGTTGGCTCTGCGCCGCGGCGGCGTCGCTGCGCATCGTCAGGGCGATGCGTTTGCGCGGCAGGTCCACCTCGACCACACGCACCTGCACGATGTCCCCGGCCTTCACGACCTCGTAGGGGTCTTTCACGAAGCGGTCGGCGAGCTGGCTGATGTGCACGAGGCCGTCTTGATGCACGCCCACGTCCACGAAGGCGCCGAAGTTGGTGACGTTCGTGACCACACCCTCCAGGCGCATCCCCGGCTTGAGGTCCTCGACCTTCTCGACGCCGTCGAGGAACTTCGCGGCCTTGAAGGTGGGGCGCGGGTCGCGGCCGGGCTTCTCGAGCTCGGCGAGGATGTCTTTGACGGTCGGCAGGCCGAACTGGGCGTCGGTGAAACGCTCGGGGCGCAGGCCACGCAGCACAGACTCGTTGCCGATCACCTGCTGGATGGGTTTGCCCGCGGCGGCCAAGATGCGCTGCACCACCGGGTAAGCCTCGGGGTGAACAGACGAGGCGTCGAGGGGGTCGTCGCCGTCCAAGATGCGCAAGAAGCCCGCGCACTGCTCGAAGGTCTTGGGGCCCAGGCGCGGCACGTCGAGGAGCTGGCGGCGGTGTTTGAAGCGCCCGTGGGTGTCGCGGTAGGCCACGATGCCCCGGGCGAGGCTGGGGCTCAGGCCGGCCACCCGCTGGAGCAGGGTGGGGCTGGCGAGGTTCAGCTCCACGCCCACGGCGTTCACGCAGTCCTCGATGACGTTGTCCAGCGCCCGGGCGAGGTCGCCCTGATCGACGTCGTGCTGGTATTGGCCCACGCCGATGGACTTGGGGTCGATCTTCACCAGCTCGGCCAAGGGGTCTTGCAGGCGGCGGGCGATGGACACCGCGCCGCGGAGGCTCACGTCGAGGTCGGGCAGCTCGTCCGAGGCCAGCTCGGAGGCGGAGTACACCGACGCCCCGGCCTCGCTCACGACCACCTTCGTCACCTTGGCGCCGTCAGGGCCCAGAGCCTCGATGAGCTCGGCGGCGAGCTTGTCGGTCTCGCGGCTGGCCGTGCCGTTGCCGATGGCGATGAGATCGACGTTGTGACGGCGAACCAGCACAGTCAAGGTCTTCAGCGAGCCCTGCCAGTCGTTCTTGGGCTGGTGGGGGTAGACGGTGGTGGTCTCCAACACCCGGCCCGTGCCGTCCACGACGGCCACCTTGACGCCGGTGCGGATGCCGGGGTCGAGGCCCAAGGTGGCCCGGGCCCCGGCGGGGGCGGCGAGGAGCACCTGGCGCAGGTTCTTGGAGAAGACGGAGATGGCCTCCTCTTCAGCCCGGGCGCGCAGCTCGTTGAGCAGGGCCAGCTCGGCGCGGATCGAGAGCTTCACGCGCCAGGCGAGGCGCACGGTCTCGGCGATGAACTTGTCGCCGGGGCGGCCTTGGTCGGCCCAGGCAAACCGCGCGGCGACCTCCCGCTCGCCGAAGGTGGGCACGAGGCCCTCGGCGTCGATGAGCTCCAGGTTGAGCACCTCTTCAGCGCGGCCACGGAACATCGCCAGGGCGCGGTGGGAGGGGATGGCGCCCAGGGCCTCGTCCACCTCGAAGTAGTCGCGGAAACGTGACGCCGGGTCGTTCTTGCCCTCACGCACCCGGGACTGCACGCGCCCGTGCTTGCGCAGGTGCGCCCGGATGGCCTCGTTCACGTCAGCGTTCTCGGCCACCCGGGCCAGGAGGATCTCCCGGGCGCCCTCGACCACCGCGCGCACGTCGGCGAAGCCGCGCTCGGCGTCGATGAAGGGCGGGGCGTGGGCCTCGGGGGGCTTGGAGGGGTCGGCCAGGATGGCGTCGGCGAGGGGCTCCAGGCCGGCCTCGATGGCGAGCTGGGCCTTGGTGCGGCGCTTCTGGCGGTAAGGGAGGTAGAGGTCCTCCAGGCGGGCGAGGGTCTCGGCCTCCAAGAGCTGGGCGCGGAGCTCGTCGGTGAGCTTGCCCATCTCGTCGATGGCCTTGATGACGCGCTCGCGCTCGGCCTCCAAGGCGCGCAGGCCCCGAAGGCGCTCCTCAAGGCGGCGAAGCTGGATGTCGTCCAGGCCGTCCGTGGCCTCTTTGCGGTAACGGGCGATGAACGGCACGGTGGAGCCCTCGTCGAGGAGCCGCACGGCGGCCTCGACCTGGCGGGGGTTCACAGCGAGCTCTTCAGCGATTCGGAGGACGACGTTCATTCCAGCTCCAGCGGGGATCCCGATGGGTAACGGCCCGGGGATCCCGCCGCCAGGAGCCGAGCGCGCCGCCGACGCGCCGTTTTGGGTTACTCTCGGCGAAGGAGCGGCCATGAAGGCGACACGCGCGGCGGGCCTCGCGCTGGTGACCACCCTGCTGTTTTTCGCGGGCGCTGAAGGCCTCGCGCGCCTCGTCTATGGCGCGCCCCGGCCGATGATGGGCGTGGAGCGCCAAGACGCCTACCTGCATGTGGACGGCGACGGTGTGGTCGTGAACCACCACCTCAAGGACGAGGCCCCGGTGCGGGTGCCGCGGGCCGTAGACCACCCCCGGGCCCTGTTTGTCGGCGGCAGCTCGGTTCACCAGGGGGTGCCGCCGCGCCCGCAGGAGTGGCCCGCCGTGGTGGGGGAGCTGCTGCGCGCGGACACGGTGAACTTGGGCTCGCCGGGCCTGGACTCGAACGATCTGGTGCGGGTCGTCCAGGAGGCCGAGGTGCTCACGCACAAGGTCATGGTGGTCTACGTCGGGCACAATGACTTCGCCAACGCGTTTATGCGGGCGCGCTTCGCCGGGGGCGGCTCCCGGGCGCTCTCAAGGCTGCGGGTGGCGCTCATGGGCCTGCGCCTGTTCACGCTGCTCGACGACCGCTTCGCCAGCCGAGGCGCCGGGCGCCGCCAAGAGGAGGCCGGGGTGCCGATCCTCAGCGCCGGAGAGAAGGCGGAGATCTTGAGCGGCTTAGAGGAGAACCTCCACACGATCATTGAGACCTGCGGAGATCGTGGCGTCAACGTCGTGCTCGTGTCCCCGGCGTCCTCAGTGCTGCACCCCCCGGCGGAGCAGGTCTGCGCCCCAGAGCGCTGCCTGAACGATGAGTTTCGCGCCGCCCAGGGCCTCGTGCGCCGAGATCCAAAGGCCGCCGCCGAGGCGTTCCGCGCCGTGCGGGACCGCGACTGGTCGTCGATCCGCGCGCCGAGCGAGGTTGTGGAGGTCTACCGCCGCGTCGCCCAAGAGACGGGCGCGCGGCTGGTGGAGGCTGAGACCGGGCTGCCGCGGGCGGACGGCGTGAACCTGCCCGCCGAGCGCCTGTTTCTGGACCAGCTTCATTACTCCGTGGAGGGGCACCGGGCCTTGGCGGAGCTGGTGGCGCCGACGATCGCCGAGGCGCTCAGGCGCTAGCCTGCCCGCCGCCGAAGGCTCAGGGGACGCCGCCGAGGATCTTCACCGTGCCGCCGATGTTTGCGAGGCCGATGGAGTCGCGCAGGGCCTCGGCGCGCGCTCGGCTCAAGGTGTCGTTGTGCATTATGGTGAAGTCACCGCCGACGGACTGCAGGCTGAAGAGCGGCTCGATGTCGGTGAGGTCGTTGTTCCAGTACACATAGAGCTCGTCATCTACGGTCGTGAGGCCCTCAAAGCCGGTCAGGCTCACCAAGGAGTCGTTCCCCTCAAGATGCAGCGTGTCCAGCTCCGTGATCCCCGCGAGGGCGCTCACGTCGTTGAGCATGGGGTTGTCGCGTAAGATGAGCTGGCCGTCAAACGCGGTGAGGGCCTCCAGGCCATTGAGGCTCTCCAAGGACATGTTGTCGTCGATGTAGAAGTTCGCGCCGATGGTCGCCAGCTTGTCGAGGCCGCTGAGGCTCACGAGGCTGTCGTTCTGGCTGATCTCGACCCGGGCCTTGATGAGCTTGAGGCCGTTGAGCCCGGTCAGGTCGGTGAGGGCGTCGCAGTGGCTGATCAGCAGGTTGTCGGTGATGACCTTGACGTTCTCCAGGCCGGTCAAGCTCGTGAGGCCGTCGAGAAACCGCATCTGAAAGATGCCCTCGATCCGGGTGATTGATGACAGATCACTGAAGTTCTTAAGGGCCGGGAGCTCGTCAAGGTGTATCTCCGGCAAGGTGCTCAGGCGCTCAAAACCCGACAAAGCGGCGAGCTGATCGTTCCCTGTCAGGGCGACGTAGCTCGTGAGCGAGGTCAAGGCGGGCAGGTTCAGATCCGTGAGCCCGTCACTCCAGTAGACGATGAGGGCGCCCAGGGTCGTGAGCGAGGTGAGGTCGCTGAGGTCGACAAGGTTGTCCATGTTGCTGATCTTCAAGCTCCCGCCGACCGACGTGAGGCCCGCGAGACCCGAGAGGTCATCGAGCTCCAAGCTGTTCAGCCCCAGGTCTCCGCCGACGGACGTGAGGCCCTCTAAGCCGCTCAGCGACGTCAACAGATCGGCGTCGTCGATGTGCAGATCGCCGCTCAAGGTGGTCAAGAAGCTGAGCCCGCTGATGTCAACGAGGGCGTCTAGGGTGTCGATGTTCACGCCGGAGACCTGCAGCGACGGGTTGAGGCCATCGAGGTTGGTGGTGTCGGCGAGCTTCACGAGGCTCAACTCGCCGCCGATGGTGACCAAGGCGTCGAGGCCCGAGAGATCGCCGCTGGGGAGATCGAGGTCCCTGAGGGTGAGATCGGCGCCGACGCTCTGAAGGTTGGCGAGGTCGCTGAGGTCACCGCTGGCGGTGGTGAAAGAGCGCAGCGTGAGGCTGCCCCCCACCTCGGTCAAGGCGCGGAGGCCGGAGACGTCGCTGACCCCGCTGAGCTCGAGGGAGACGTCTCCCGTCACCCACTCCAAGGCGGACAGACCGTTCACCTGGGTCAGATCACCGGAGGAATTTACCTCCATCTCAACCGATCCGTCGATGCCCACAACACAATGGAGCGCGTCGACCTCCGCGTCCTCGGCGCTGGTCAGCGTCACGTCGCCGTGGATCTCACGGGTGGAGCAGGCCGAGGCGCAGACGTCCTCGATATACCACGCATACACGTCCCCGACGTAGGGGCCGCCAGCGGAGAGGCTGGGGTCCGTCGGGGCGCAGTCGTCGGCGTCGGCGACGCCGTCCCTGTCGGCGTCATCATCGAGGGTCGAGGCGTCACAGTCCTCGTCGATGCCGGTGTACGGCAGCTCTGTGGCGTCGGGGTTGATCGCAGGGTCGCTCTCGTCGCAGTCCTCATGGGCGTCAAAGCCGTCGCCGTCGAGGTCATCGTCGAGGGTGGTGGCGTCACAGTCCTCGTCGATGCCGTTGTAGAGGATCTCGTTCGCGTCGGGGTTGATCCGCGAGTCACGATCGTTGCAGTCATCGGCGAGGGCGAAGCCGTCGCGGTCGAGGTCGTCGTCGGGGGTGGCGGGGTCACAGTCATCGTCGTGGCCGTTGTAGACCCGCTCTTTGGCGCCGGGGTGAACGATGGCGATTGTGTCGTCGCAGTCCACGTCCGCGGTAAACCCGTCGCCGTCGGCGTCGGCGTCGGGGTCAAAGGTGTCGTCGCCGGTGTCGTCGCCAGTGTCGTCGCCGGTGTCGTCGCCGCTGTCGTCGCCGCTGTCGTCGCCGTGTCGTCGCCGCTGTCGTCGCCGCTGTCCTCACCCGTCTCACCCGTCTCACCCGTCTCGTCAGGCTCGCTGGTGTCCTCCACCTCGCCGCTGTCCTCAGTGTCGCCGCTGTCCTCGGGCTCGCTGGAGTCATTGGGCTCTTTGTCACCGCAGGCGATGAGGCTGAGGGTGAGCAAGAGGGCGAGGTTGAGACGCATGGGAGCTCCGTCATGCAGGGGTCCTGGGTAGAGCGCCAGAAGTGTCGTAGGGATCACCCTTTTGTTTGGCTTCGCCTGAAGCGGACGCCGAGGGCCCGCTGCAATACTGCGCGGCGAAACGCGGTAAGCTTCGCCATGGTCTCCACCGCCCTGCTGCTCCTCCTCGTCTCCTGCGCCGCCCGCGACCTCACGCTGCGGCCCCTCGCTGAGCTGGCCCCGGCCCCGGCGCGGGCCTTGGCCTTCCAGACTGAGGAGGAGGCCTGGCGCGTCTTGCTCAGCCAAGGGGGCCTGCCGCCGCCTAAGGTGCCGCCGGTGCTGATCTTGGATGACCGGTTTCCGGCGCCGGGTCACGTCAGCAACTTGATGTACGCCCCGCGCTTTCTGGGTGACGCGGACGACGCCCGGGCCTTGATGGGCCGGTGGACGACGAGCTGGGCCGGGCGGCCCGTGGCCTTGGAGGGGCTCAGCGACGAGGTGCTCGTCGAGGGGGTCGCCGCCTGGGCCCTGGTGGGCCTCGCCCGAGAGCTCGCTGGGTACACCGCCACCGAGGGCTGGACCTTACGCCGAGACGAGCTGATCCCCGAGGCGATGATGGCGGCCCAGGCCGGGATCTTCGCCCTGGACGCCCTCATCACCAGCGGGCGGGTGCCCCCAAGCTGGCGAAGCTCCTACGACGCCTTGCTGAACGCCGTGCTGGCCGAGACCTCGGCCCCCATCACCGCCAACAGCCCGATCGATGACCCGGCCGCTTGGCTCAGCCAAGGCGAGGAGCTGCGCCAAGGCCTCGGCAACGCGGTGGTCTTGGGCTTGGGTGAGGTGACGCTCACCGACAACGAGCGGGCCGCGCACTACGAGGCCAACCGGATGCTTCTGGCCTCTGAGACGGCGTGGCTCTCGGGCCCTCCGACCTTGCCCGAGTCGTTGACCACACGCCTCGCCGAGCACCCCCAGCGCACCGTCGAGCGATCCCTCGGCAACGCTGACCCGCCGCTCCAGTCCTGGGAGCGCTCGGCGGAGGGCGTCTATGTCGGGGCGGTGAACGAGCGGGGCTGGATGTTTCGCCTCGACCTGGAGGGCGACCGGGTGCGCGCTGTGCTCACCGTGCCGATGCCCAAGAACCCCGCCCTGGAGCGTGACCTGATGGCCTTGGCGAACGCCGTGAACGGCGCGTTGGACTCCGCCCACCTCGACCTGATGCCCGGCGAGCTGCGCCTACGCCACGCCTGGACCCCGCTGACCTCCGACGCCACCGCCGCCGACGCGCTGGGCGCCTTGGTGACCGTGGCGGATCGTTGGGCGCCCCTGTTTGAGCAGGTCGCCACCAAGGCGCTCACCGTCGAGGCGGCCTGGGCGATGGGCCAAGGAGGCACACCATGAGGTTCACGAAGCTGCTCGGGCTCATCCTCCTCCCCGCCTTGGGCCTCACGGCCTGCGACGAGCCGCGCCCCACAAAGATCACCTGGACGTTCGAGCTCAAGGAGGGCGTCGGCGAGATCCTCCTGCACGATCTCCGAGGGGGTGAGCACCTGTTTGAGCGCCTCGTGACGGCCTGGGTGGAAGGAGACCAGCCACAGACCTTGATCCCGCGGGTGAGCCTGGGGGAGCGCGCCTTGGTCGTAGACGGCGACGCGCTGAACCTCGTGATCCCGCTCACCTTTGACGAGCGCGCCGATCTGCCCCTGCTCACCTGGGACAAACAACACCCCACACGGTTCTGCCCCCCGATGGGTCAGGTGATCGTCCGCGCCAACGCCAAGGCCCGAGATCCCGACGGCTGTGTGGTCTGGGGCCGCCGCGCCCACACCCTGATCATTCAGACTGTGTCCGTAGACCCCACAGACGCGCCGAGCCTGTTGCCGGTGTACATGACCTGGGTTCAGGCGGGCTCGCCGAGCTTTGAGGACGACGAGACCGAGACCGAGACCGAGACCGCGCGGCCCTAAAAGCCGAACATCACGCCGGCGACGAGGGTGGTGCCGCCCATACGCAGCGCCCGTTTGCTGTCAGGCTCCCCATAGCCGAAGGGCTCGGTGACCTGCACAAACGCGCCGACGCCGAGCTTCTCCGGCGGCATTCGGGTGAGCTCCAAGGCCGCGCCCAAGCTCGCCCCGGTGTAGCCCGCGCCGACGCCCAGGCCGATGATCCCTTTGGCGTCGAGGCGGAAGTGGTCACCGAAGGGGGCGCCGAAGGTGCGCACACGAAGCTGGGCCTCAAAACGCCAGGCCTCAAAGTCGACCCACTGTTCGTGGCTGAGCATCAAGGTGGGGCCAAACCAGCCGCCGACGCGGCCCACGCCGAAGCCCAGAGAGTTCTGGCGAAGGCCCGCCGAGGGCAGATCCGAGGTGAAGGTGCCGTAGAGCGCGGTGTGTTTCGGCGGGCGCACCCGGGGGGCCTTGTCGTCGGGCACCGGCAGGGGCGGGTCGGCGGGCTCGGCGTCCAGCGCCAGAGGATCGGGCGTGGGCGGCGGGGCCTCACCGCTCAACAAGGGCCCCATCGGCGCCCCGTCGGCGCACACGGCGTCGGCCTCGGCGGCGAGCTCCGGGCCCACGGCGGAGACGAGCTGGCTGGGCGTGGCGCGGGTGATGAGCAGCTCGGTCTTGCAGGCGCAGAAGCTCTCCACGTCGGGCCGCGCGGCCTGGGTGCTCAGGCAGGTGTCGCGGATCAGCGTCTTGTCCTCTTCAGTGAACGACTCCATCGGCGCCTGGGCGTCGGCGGCGTTGGGCGTGAGGAGCTGGGCGCGGCAGACGCGGTCGGCCTCGTTCAGCATCGCCGGGGCCTCGGGGGTGCTCAGGCTCTCCGGCGGGGCCGCGGCGCTGACCTCCTCGATAAAACAGGCGCAGAACCGCACCTGCAGCTCGCCGTTGTCGCTCACCTTGGGGGCGTGCTCGCTGAGGCAAAGATCGCCGAGCACGAGCTTCTTGTCGTCGGTCCACTCCCCCGCCGAGGCTTGGGAGACGAGGGCGACCATGAGCGTGAGGGCGGAGATCATCGTGGCTCCTGGGGTGCAGCGGCGGCGGGGGGTGCAGCGGGGGCGTGGTGTTGTCCGCGGGGGTCTCATCAGGGTGCAGGGCCGACCAGATGCCCCAGGCGAGCTGGGGGCCGATGCCCGGCACATCCGCCAAGGTGGGCAGATCGGCGGCGATCACGGCCTTCATGCTGCCCAAGTGGCGCAACAGCGCCTTCTTGCGGGTGGGGCCCACCCCGGGCAAGGCGTCCAGGGCCGAGGTGAAGGTGTTCGTCTTGCGCACCTGGCGGTGGAAGGTGATCGCGAAGCGGTGGGCCTCGTCCCGGAGCTGGCGCAGGAGGTTCAGCGCCGGGTCGTGGTCGGGCAGGCGCACAAGCTCGTCTTGGTCGGGGAGCACGATCTTGTCCACGGCGTCGTGCTCGCCCTTGCGGCGCTCGGTGCGGGGCTTGGAGAGGCCGATGATCGCCTGATCCTCAAAGCCCAGCTCGGCCAAGGCCGCCCGGGCGGCGGAGAGCTGGCCTTTTCCGCCGTCCACCACCACCAGATCGGGGAAGACGCCCTCTTCAGCGGCGCGGCGGAAGCGGCGCTCCAAGATCTCGTTCATCGTGGCGAAGTCGTCGGATCCCACCACCGTCTTGATCTTGTAGTGGCGGTAGTGCTTCTTCTCCGGGGCGCCGTCGATGAACACCACACAGGAGGCCACGGGGTTGGTGCCCTGGAAGTTCGAGTTGTCAAAACACTCGATGCGGTGGGGCGGCTCGGCGAGGTTGAGCAGGGTGGCCAGCTCCTCCAAGGCGCGGCGGCGGCGGTCGGCGACGTCGTTGCGGCGGCGGAAGCGGTCCCGGGCGTTGTCGGCGGCGAGGCGCTGCAGCCGGGCCTTCTCGCCGCGCTGGGGCAGGCGCACCCGGAACGCCCCGCCGCGGCGCTCCCGCAGCACCTCCGTGAGCGCGTCGAGGCCTGAAGGCTCCAAGGGCAGCAGGATCTCCGGCGGGATCAGCGCGCCCTCGCCATACCAGGCGTTCAGCCACGACGAGAGCCGCTCCCCGGGCTCTCCCGGCGCGTCGTCGAACTCCAGGTACTCGGGCTCCAACATCTTGCCTTCCCGCACGGGGATGATCGCCGCCACGCCCCGGTCACCCTCCAGGAACACGCCCCAGACGTCCCGATCGGCGAGGTCCGGGTCGGCGACCTTCTGGCGCTCCAGGGTGCCCTCGATCTCTTTGACCAGATCCCGCAGCCGGGCGGCCTCCTCAAAGTCTTCGCCCTCGGCGGCGGCGAACATGCGGTCCTTGAGGCGCTGGATGAGCTCTTGGTCGCGGCCGCTCACGAGGAGCAGGGCCTGATCGATGAGCTCGCGGTAGGCCTCGGGGGTGGTGTGGCCGGGCACACAGGGCGCCACGCAGCGGCCGAGCTGGTGCAAGAGGCAGGGGCGCGTGCGGCCCTTCATCACCGAGTCGGTGCAGGTGCGCAGGGGGAAGGCGCGCTGCAAGAACGTCAGCGTGGAGCGGGCGCTCTGGGCGCTGGAGAAGGGGCCTTGGTAACGGGCGCCGTCGTCGCGCACCTTTCGCACCAGCTCAAAGCGGGGCCAAGGCTGCTTCATGTCCAGGCGCAGGTGCAGAAAGTGTTTGTCGTCGCGCAGGCGCACGTTGTACGGCGGCAGGTAACGCTTGATCAGCGTGCTCTCTAAGATCAGCGCCTCTTTCTCGGTGTCGGTGAGCACGGCGTCGACGGTGACGGCCTGCTCCACCAACAGGCGCACCATGGCCCGGGGATCGTGCCCGGCGAGGTACTGGCGCACCCGCGCGCGGAGCACCTTGGCTTTGCCGACGTAGAGCACGCGGTCGTTCTTGTCGCGGAACAGGTACACGCCGCTGCGCTCAGGCATGCGGGCGGCGGCGTCTTCGAGGCTTTGGTGAGGCATCCAGTGAAGTTTACACCCGCGCGGCGGGTGAAGGCTCGTCGCCCCCTCCCCCAAGCCGCCGGTTCGGGGATAAGCTGCCCGTAGCCCGGAGCCGTCCCCCCAGTGCTCAACCGCCTCAAGGCGATCTTCTACGCCTTTCTCTCGATCCTGATCTCCATCTCGGCCTACCTGGTGCCGATGCTCGTGGCGTTCCTCTCCACGATGGTAGACGGCGACTTTGAGGTGGACGCGCCCCCCGAGGAGCGCGCCGTGGAGTACATGGCGTCCATGTCCCTGACGCCTTTCCCCGACCCTTCAGAGCGGGTGCGTGAGGTCACCGAGACCTTAGAGAAGCCCCCCAAAGCCTTAGAGACCGAGTCCAAGAAGAAGGCTGTGGAGGAGGCCGAGCTGGCGGTTGTCAACCCCAAGGCCAAGCCCCAGCCCGTGCCCAAGGACCAGCCCGAGCCCGCGGGCGGCGGCGACGGCGGCGAGGGCACCCCCAGCGGCGGCAAGGTCGTGGGCCCCACCCAGGACGGCGAGGGCTCCAAAAAACAAGACTGCCTGCCTGAGAACCCCGACATCAAGCCCCTGGGCGCCAACAAGTACCAGGTCAAGCGCGCGCTGATCGACGACTACTCCAACAGCCCCCTCAAGGCCCAGCGCCTCGCCGACACCCACTGGCTGAAGAAGGACGGCGAGAACTTCGGCTTCCGTGTGCTGCGTGTGCGCTGCGGCAACGACCTGTACCAGCTCGGGTTTCGTGGTGGCGACGCCGTGCTCTCGGTGAACGAGGAGCCGGTGACGAGCCTCAGCCAGGCGGTGGAGGCGTATCGGAAGCTGCGGAACAAGAAGCGGCTGCGGGTGAAGATTCGGCGGAACAAGAAGGAGATGGTGTTGGAGTATGTGTTGGTGGAGTAAATCGTTCGGAGGTCGTGATGGGGCGCTGGCGGAGTCTGTGTGGGATGGTCTGCGGCCCGATGACGCTGGCCTGGCCCCTCTTGGCCTGCGCTCAAGAACCCCAAGTGGCTCGACGCGGCGCTCGCGACGCGCTGGAGGTGTTCGCCTGGGTGCCCGCGAAGCTCGCGCCGATGATGTTGATGTCTGTGACCACCCTTGTCGAGGGTGCTCGTGGCGAAGACGCCCCACGGCCCCACGGCCCCCGAGGCCAGCCCCAGGCGCCCCAAACCGGTCACGAGACGCCCTCGGTCGGGCTCACGGGCCGCATGGGCGACCCAATGAGCGCCGCCGAGGGGGTGAGCCGAGGCTCAGTCCACGCAACGCCGAATGCCGAGGCAATCGTAGCCTGAAGAGCAGGCCTGCCATCCGAACGGCTCCCACCCGGCGGGGATGGGGTCCGCTTCATCCTGACTCTTGACCTCCCACTGCGAGCACTCCGAGGGCCCCGCGGCCAAGGCCGAGTCAAGGGCGGCGGGCCCTTTCCCGGGCGCGCAGGCCATCCCGATCACCACGCCCAACAAGACGAAGAAGCCGACACGAAACTTGTCCATACTCACCTCCAGAAGAACCTTGCTGACGAAGGACGGTAGACAAATTGGGTGCTGAAGTCAACCTTGGCGAACGCCCCAGAGACGCGCGTCCGGGCGACCTCTCTCATTCGGCAGACCCATCCGGGCGCGTCCGGGCGACCTCTCCTCATTCGGCAGACCCATCCGGGCGCGTCCGCGCGACCTCCTCATTCGGCAGACCCATCCGGGCGCGTCCGCGCGACTTCTCCTCATTCGGCAGACCCATCCGGGCGCGTCCGGGCGACCTTCCCCCATTCCCCAAACTCATCCGGGCGCGTCCGGGCGCCGGGTGCGCAGCGTCTTCAAGAAGGAGCGCCGCCCTCCCCCCAACACCCGCCCCAACACCCCCGACTGCAGCAGCGCGCCCAAGACCTTGAGGGGCAGGGCCGATCACTGCAGGCGCCGGGCGTAGGTGAGCCGCGGGCCGAAGCGGCGCTGACCCCGCGCACGACGAGCTAGGCGCGGACTCCAGACAGCCTGGACCGGCCCATCGTGATCGCCAAGGCCTGATCCCAGACAACGATTGACCCCCTTGGTAAGGACCATATGCGCCATTCCACGAGGGCTCTTGTGGTATGCTTTCGCCCGGCTGCGACAACACTCACCAGGAAGGCGACCCATGATACAGCTCTCCCAGCGCACCGTCGAATCGTCCCTCTCTCTCGGCACCCCGGCGGAGATCTTCTGGATCGAGAACGAGCGATTTTATGAGCTGCTTATTGACCTGCACAACCGCGCCAACGGCGAGGTGGCGGGTCTCGTCAACGCCCGCGTCGAGCGCTTGAGCCCTGAAGAGGCGCAGGGCGCCTTTATCAGCACCCGGAATCGGTGGTTGGCGCTGTTGTGCATCGCGCCTGAGGAGATCGTGCAGGAGCAGGTCTTTGACCTCATCGACCACATCGGTCGTCGCGGAACCTTCGCTGGGCTCACCTCCCTGTTCTTCTCGGGCTGGAGCCGTGGCCGAGAGTTTGGCAGGCTCAACGAGTCCGCCGCGGCGCTCTGGGAGCAGTACGGCGGGTCAGTCTCGAATGACGCGGGCCTGTCCGAGATCCCGATGCTGGACTCAGACGGCAACGGGCTAGGGTTCATCGACGTCGCGGCGCTCGGTCGCCTGGGCGGCGCACGGTTTGGCTCGATCGAGGCGATAGAGGGCGCCTTTGGAAAGATAGGGAACCCCTCCAGCTCCAAAGAAGGCTCAACGGCGCAAGATATCGTGACCTGGTCCTTCACGATCGGCGTTGGGGTGTTGGGCGCCTATGTCGGGATGAAGGGCGGTGGAACCCTCGGGACGATTGTAGGCGCCATTGGCGCGCTGGGGGGCCGGGATCTCGGCAAAGAGGTCTACAACGCCTTCTCGGGGCTGATCGTCACGAAGCAGGTGGAGAAAAAAACCCCCCTCGATGTCACCCAGCCGCCGGGTGATGCCGGGACAACGACGGGCCCCCAGGGCACCACCACGACCACCACCACGACCACCACGACCACCACCTCCTCCACAAGAACCGGGTCGGGCTCATCAGACGATGACGGCGATGATGGCGATGATGGTGATGATGGAGACGGGGATGACGCCGACGTGAGTGACGTCGGCGGCGGTGATGCGGGCGGCGACGGCAGCGTTGAGCGGCCCACCGACGATGGCGGCGCGACGGATGGTGGCGTGACCGCGGCGAGCCGCATCTTCCTCCAGGACGTGACCTTGGACCTCTCCTTCTGGAGCTCGATCAGCGGCTTCGGCGGCTCCGGCTCCTCTGGAACAGGCAGCTCCCCAGGCTCACCGGGTGGGCTTGGACTCGCTGGGCTGTTGACGCCTAACCCAGAGACGGGAGAGGACGCGACGGTGTGGCGGGTGAAGGTCGACTCTAGCGTTGACTTGTCTACACCGGGGGTTCGGATGCCCGGCCCCGGTGGGCTCCGCATGTTGGGCGCCGTGATGCCCCCGGAGCGCACGATGGCCGCCGCGGTCGTGGTGTCGGAGAAGGGCGCGCGCTGGGGCGGCTGATCTCAGGCCGGATCAGGCTGGCGGTGGTCCAAACGACCGTCAAACGCCGCCAGCCTGCTTCTTCACCCCCGACTGCAGCAGCACGATCTGCAGCACAAACGTGAACACACACCACAGGAGCCCCGCCGTCGCCACGTCATGCAGCCGGGAGATGCCCGGGGCGGCGTCGGGGTCGAGCTCGCCACGCTCCACACGGTCGAGATCCTCCCGGGTGATCTACCAGGCCGCCAGGGTGAAGAACACGCCCCCCACGGACGCCCAGCTCACCAGGCCGAGCAGGTTGAGCGGCAAGCCCACCCACAGAAGGCGCCGGGCCCGCGTGAGGCTATCCCTCCCAAACATCCGCTGAATCACCTGGAACTAAGACCATTTTGGCAAGCTGCCAATGACATACAGACCGTCGTGCCGGTCGCTGACCGACCCGCAGACCTCTTGGCGGCTTGGCGGCTTGCGCGAGACAAACTACGCCGCACCCACCCCCAGCCTCTCGAAGAGCCGATCGCCCAATCCGGACAGGTCGCGCCAAGATGCTCTATTGCCTGTCAAGCGTCAGCGTTCATTTCGTCGCCAAAACGGGCTTCGGGCCGAACTTCGCCGGGTCGAAGGGCTGCTCCCGCCGGGCGAAGCGTAGGTTGAACCTCACCTTGCGCCGAACCCACCTCCTAGGTTATCGGAAGCTCCGCGAGAGACGGCGGAGCGTGGTGAGTCCCTGGAGGCTGTAGAGGTCGAGATGCAACGATGGCACGTGGCGCTCGGAGCGGTGTTGCTGATGTGGTTCTTCGTGGGAGCCACCGTCTACCGCGCCTTAGCGGGCCTGGCCGCTCGCGGCGACCTGATCGGTCTCGAGCGCGCGGGCACGCGCGGGCATGGCGCCTTCCCCACAGAGCGTCACTGGGTCTGGTCTGACATCGGTCGCGGAGGTCTCTGGTACTACCCCAGCACCCTGAGCCGACCTTGTTACGAGGCCCTCAAACCCTTGAATGGAGTGTATCCCTGGCCCGCACTAGCCGTACAGCACGCGGCGTCCGTCTGCCCAAGGGCCACGAGGCCGCTGCCCTCAGATGTCCTGCTCGCTGAACAGATACTCTCCCCCGAGCTGCTGTCCTTGATTGGAGGACTCTTGGAGCATCTCACCGCCAAAGCAGCGAATCTCCAGCCGTCACCCCAGAGAACCTCTTACGAGAGGTCGCCCTTGAGCTTGTCCTCCCACCCCTCCGTGTATCGGAGGCTTGGCCGGCGAAGACGGAGGCCCAGGGGCTCCCTACAGCGGCCCATCAGAGCTTGGAGAGGGCCTCCCAAGCCTGTCTCATGAGGAGCTGAAGCGCGACGGGAATTTTTGCCAAGCAGAGGTATCGCGCTGAGATCCTCTGGCATCCTCAATTGGATCCGGTGGTGGTGCGCTCGAGCCCGCTGGACGCGCTCACGTCCGCTGGACTTACGGGGAAAATCGCTATGCCCCCAAAACCCGCCCCACCACCCCCGACTGCAGCAGCACGATCTGCAGCACAAACGTGAACACACACCACAGGAGCCCCGCCGTCGCCACGTCATGCAACCGGGAGATGCCCGGGGCGGCGTCGGGGTCGAGCTCGCCGCGCTCCACACGGTCGAGGTCTTCCCGGGTGATCTGCCAGGCCGCCAGGGTGAAGAACACGCCCACCACGGACGCGCAGCTCACCAGGCCGAGCAGGTTTAAGGGCAAGGCCACCCACAAGAGGCGGCGGGCGCGGGTGAGGCGGGGGCCGGGGCGCTGGCCGAAGAGGCGGTCGAGCCTGCGGGTGGGGGTGGCCACGGCTCAGGCGGTGAGGGCGTCGAGGCCCGCCGGGGGCAGGGCCATCAGGCGGCGGAGCTCCTCGACGCTGCGCAGGGCGGCCTCGGGGTTCACCGACACACCGCCGCCGTGGCGGAAACGTAAGACGCCGTCCTCTGCGTAGGCCTTGAGACCGTTCTTGATGTTCGCCGCGGACACGGCCTCGGGGCGGCGCACGTCCTGCACGGCGAGGTACTGGCGGCCGATCTTCAAGACCTCACGCTCTAAGGCGCGCTCGTCGAGGTCGCGGCCGTCGAGGCGCAACAGCGCCCGGGCGGTGAGGTAGAGGCTCTCCAAGAGCGGGTGGGTCAGCTCGGCGAGCTCGCCCACACGCTCGGGGGAGACGACGCGGTAGGCGCCTTCGCCCGCATCGGGATCCGACACGATGGCCCCGGCCTCGGTGAGCAGGCGCAGGCCCTCGGCCTCTAAGGTGCGCTCGTCCGCCGCCGGGTCGGTGATCAGCTCGTAACGCAGCAAGAAGAGCTGGAGGCGCAGAGAGTCGCGCAGAGACGCCGCGGTGAAGCGCTCGGCCCTCAACGCGCGGAGCTCGGCGGCGAGCAGGCTCGCGGGCACCAAGAAGTGTACGGCGCCGTTCTTGTACACGTCGAGGATCACCCGGCGCTCGGGGATCAGCCGCAGCACGGGCTCGGGGCCGTCGATCACCTCGATGAGCCCCTTCTGGCGGAGCTGGGTGAGGGCCTCGTCCCGGGCGCGGTCAAAGGACTGCAGGCGCCCTGAAGGTTCGGCCCCGGCGGCGACGAGCAGGCTGTGCAGCCGCGCCACGCGGTCGTGAAGCTCGGCGAGGGGCAAGGCCGGGCGGCGCTGGGCGAGCAAGGCCATGCTCACCAAGGCCGTCGGCGTCACGACGAGCTTGGTGTTGATGCGGTGCATCAGGCGCTCGCCGAGCACACGCAGGGCCTCGCGGCGGCGCTCACGGCCCAGGTCTTCCCAGGGCTCGTGCTGCTCGGCGATGAAGCCCGAGAGCGGCAAAGGCTGGCCGACCCGCAGGTGAACCCGGCCTTGGCGGCGGCCCAGCACCTTGAGCGCGCGCAGGAGATCGGCGGCGGACTCCGGGCGTTTCCCGGCGCCGGAGAGCTCCCGGGCGTAGGGGCCCTCCTCAGCGAGCTGCTCGTAGGTGATCGCCACGGGCAGGTAGGTGACCTCGCCCAAGGTGTCTCGGCCTAGGCGGGCCTCGATCCCGGCGTCGATGGTGGCGCCGAGCACGCCGAGCTTGGGCGGCAAGAGCTTGCCCGTGCGGGAGCGGCCGCCCTCGATGAAGAACTCCACCGTCTGTCCATCGCGGAACAGAGTGGTGAGGTAGGACTGAAACACCGTGGGGAAGATGCGCTCCCCGGTGAAGCTGCGCTTGATGAACACCGCGCCGAAGCGCCGCAACAGCCAGCCCAAGGGGAAGAAGCTGAGGTTGTCTCCGGCGATGACGTGGGGCATCACGAGGTCGTTCTCGTGCAGCACGGTCGAGAGCACGATGTAGTCGACGTGGCTCTTGTGGCAGGGCACCAGCACACAGACGCCGTCGCGCATCGCCGCCCGCACCTGCTCCACGTCCTCTGCGGGCACGTCGAAGCCGTCGTAGACCCGGCTGAACAGCCACACCGCCGGGCGCCGGGCGAGGCGCACCACGGTGTAGGAGAAGCGCGCCGCCATGCGGTCGTAGACCTTGAGCACCTCGGTTTGAACCGCGGAGATCGGGCGCCGGGTGGCCATGGCCTCTTGTTCGATGAGCCGAGTCACCCGGGGGCTGCCGAGCACCCGGCGGCGGGTCACCCGGGGGGAGCGGATGGCCGGGCCTCGGACGAGCTGGGCCTCTCTCCAAAGGTATCGTCGAAGCAACACGCGGAGCTGGCGGGCCTGCGTCGCCGGGGGCAGCTCAGCCGTCCGGGACTGGTACTCTTGCAGGTTCACCGGCTCGCCGACCTGCACCCGGGCCTCACGCACGCCCGTGGCCACGCCGAGGAGCTTCCAGAACCAGCGGCCCTCATCTTCAGCGCCGATGAGCGCCTTGAGGGTGATGCTGCCGGCTTGTTCGGGGCGACGGCGCCAGAGCACCACCACCGGCACCAGGCGCACGGGCCGGGCGGAGTCCCGCTGGGCGTCGAGCAGGGTGGGCGTGGGGTCGGGCCAGGCCGGGGGCGAGAAGAAGTCGCGCCAGCGCATCCGGGGCCGCAGAAACACCGCGGCGTTCTTGCCCGAGGCGATCGTGCGCCCGAGGTAGCCCACGTCGATGGGGCTCGGCGGGCGGCCGTGGCGGACGATCCACTTGAGCTTGTCCCGGATCAGGCGCAGGCCCTCCCAGAACGGCATCCACGGCGTCATCGAGATCGCCATGCTGTACTCGGCCAAGGGCAGGCGGCGGCGGCGCAGCACCTCGTTCAAGGCGAGGTAGTCGAGCAGCGAGCGGCTGCGGAGCACATAGACGACGGGGCCTTGATCGGCGGCGAGGCGCACACGCTCGGCGGCGGCGTCGTCCAGGCGCAGGGCGCGAAACACCCAGGCGAGGCCGAAGAGGTAGTAGAGGATGCCCCAGGTGCGCACCATACACGAGCGGTAGAGCTCGATGGGGACATAAGGCTCGCCGTCGCCGTCATGAACGGGCGGCTCTGTCGAAGGGGGAGGAGGGCTCAGGTCCATGCTCTTGAAGCTAACCTGTCCCTCCTCTCGGGCGAGGGGGCGCGCCGCGGTAGTATTATGGGCAGCGCTTGCGCAGCTCCTCGGCGGTCTTCACCAGAGGCTTGAGCTGGGGCTCTACCCGCCGGGCCTCGGCTTTGGCCGCGTCCAGGCGCCGGGCCTCCATCTCGGAGACGTTCCGGGCGAGGTACGGGATGCGCCCGGTGATGCCGGTGATGACGTTGAACCGCAGCTCATTGGGCCGCACCTCGTCGGAGCGGGTCACCCGCGAGGCGTCCAGGGCCGCGTCGAGGGTCTTGATCTGGGTGAGGTAAAAGAAGCCGCTGGTGAGGAAGGTGAAGGTCGAGAACTGGGCGGCGTCGTTCACGACGGCCTTCATCCAGTTGAGATCACGCGCCATTCGCTCTTGCAGCCACAAGGTCTCCCCCGCCCACTGAACCGACGCCGCGTCACAGCCGGGCTGGGCCGGGGCCGCGCTCACCAAGGGGGCCACGGCCTCCTCCCAGGCCATGTGCCCGTCGAGCCGCGCCCAGAACGCCTCTTGCCAGGCGTGCAGGTGGGCGCCGTCGCCGGGGCGCGGCCCCTCCCCCAAGGCCACGGCGGCGAAGTGCCCCGTGCGTCGTTTGGACTTGGCGATCAGCTCAAAGCCCGTCTGGTTGGCGTTGAGGATGAACTGGAACTTGAGGTTCTTGGCCAGATCCAGGAACTCCCGCACGGTGCGAGAGGCCGGGGCGTTGGGCTGGGCCGCCATGAGCCGCTCCAGCTCCTTGCGGTCGAAGGTGAAGGTGCCCTCGTAGTTGACCAAGGTGAGCGCCTCTTTTCCGTGGCCCATGTGGGGGTCGCGGAAAGGGTTCCAGGCCTGCACGACGTGGAGCTGCAACGGCAAGGCGAGGCCATCGTAGACGATCTCCACCGTCCACGGGCTCGCCTGGAGGTTGAAGTCGGGCACCCGCAGATCTAAGGTGAGCCGGTCGAGCTCCAGGCGTCCACGAAGCTCCTGATCCACCGTGGGCTCGTCGGCGTGCAGGGCCTCCAGGGCCTCGGGGGTGGCGTACTGTGTGAGGTTCTCGGGGCTCAAGAACTCCTCGGCGGGGATGTCCCAGAAGCCACGATCTCCCGGGGGCGCGGGCCGAAAGCTCCACTCGCCGCCGAGCAGGCTCTTGTGGAAGCTGCCGATGACGCCGTCTTTTTTGCCGACGATGCGCAGCTCTCGCGCCCGGTTGCCTTTGCCGGTCTGCAACATCGACACCCGCCGGGTGAGCGCGGTCTCGGGGCCCCAGGCCTCCGGCGGCAAAACAGGCGCGTGAATCATCCAGCCCTCAGGCGGCAGGCGGATGTCGGACATGCCGCTGCGGATGTCGCCCGCGGGGTAAAAGGGCTCGCTGTCACACTCCTCCTCGTAACAGTAGGGGTGTGTGGGCGTAGAGCCCAAGAGGTCGAAGTCGGCGATCTTGGTGACCACGGCGCCGAAGCGGTCGAGCAGCATCACCGTTGAGGCCGAGGCGTCGATGGCCTCGCCGCGGTACTTGCCACGGAACGGCGGCTCGATGAAGTGCTCGACCTCGGGGGGCGTGCCGGAGTCGAGGTAATAGATCGTGCGGCCATCGGGCGCGAGCCACACCATCGTCTCCATGGACACCGCCGCCGGACCCCACTCAAAGATGCGCCCGTCGGGGCCCTCTTTGTAGCCCGCGGCGGCGGCGGTGATGCGCCCCAAGGCCCAGCCGCGGTGGTTCGTGAGGTGCTTGGGAACATACACAAACTCGTCTTTGCCCGCGCCCCAGCCCGCCATCCACTCATCGGGCACAAACAGGTTGGCGAACTTGCGGCGATAAAACATCTGGCGGGTGTCGCTGAGCACCGCGAGCTCGTCATCGTCCGCGGTGAGCGCGATGAGGCGATCGGGCATGGGGAACTCGGGATCAAACGCCAGGGGCTCGTCATGGGGCCAGGCGCCGACCTTGTCCCAGGTGGCGGCGTCGAGGCGGGCGAGGGCCTGGGCGGGCTCTTCAGTCTCAAAGGCCCGGCTCTTGATGAAGTCGCCGCGGTCACCCTCAGCGTAGGTGGTGTCCAAGAGCGCGGGATCTTTGTGGTCGAGGCGGTACGGCAGGCCGTCGCGGTGGCCGAAGGGGCGCCACGGCAGCTCCACCACCAGCTCCTCCAGGCCCGCGCGGCGCTTCACCCGGGGCTTAAACCACACCTTGCCATTCACCAAGGCGAAATAATACCAGTCGTTGAAGCCTTGGTAGGGGCGCTCGACCTCCAGCACCGGGGGCAGGTCTTCAGGGCTCGTGTACGGCGAGGCCGGATAAACCGTGGCGTCGAGGGCGGCGCGGGCCTCGGCCTCACGCACGGCCTCAAGGGCCAGATCCACGGCGCCGGGGGGCCGGGCGGCCAGGGCGGGCGCGAGGGCGGCGGCGATCAAGAGCGAGCAGGCGGCGAGGCGGCGCATCATGGTTCCGGGCGGGAGGGGCTTCGGCCCGGAGGGTAGCGCCTTTGGCTCCTAAAGATCAAGGTCCGTCTGCGCTCAGAATGAACATGCGGTAGACTCTTTCGCGGCGCCATGACGGCGCTCACGGTCCCAGTGGAGGTTCGTATGCCCCGCGCGCTCTTGTCGCTCTCCCTCGTCAACCTCGTGCTGTTCTTGGCCTGCGCAGGGGGCAAAGACGAAGGGGGCGGCGGCGACAGCGCTGTGGACACCGAGCCCGAGGTGATCGACGCCGACGGCGACGGCGTGCGGGTCGAGAACGACTGCGACGACAACGACGCCTCGGTGTACCCCGGCGCCGCCGAGCCCTGCGACGAGCGCGACAACGACTGCGACGGCAGCGTAGACGAGGGCGCGAACGCCTCCTTCTTCGCCGATGATGACGGTGACGGCTTCGGCCGCGACAGCTCCGACCTCTTGGCCTGCGAGGCCCCCGAGGGCTACGTCTCCGTCGGCGGCGACTGTGACGACAACAACCGCGACGTTTACCCCGACGCTGAAGAGGTCTGTGACGGCGCCGACAACAACTGCGACGGCGCGGCGGACGAGGGCGTGACGGTCACCTACTACGCCGACGGCGACGGCGACGGCGACGGCGACCCCGAGGCGCCCATCACCGGCTGCGAGCTCCCCCCTGACAGCGCGCTCACCTCCGGGGACTGCGACGACAACAACCCCAGCCTCAACAGCAACGACGCGGATGAGGACGGCCTCGCCTCCTGCGACGGCGACTGTGACGACAACAACGCCAACCGCGCCGCCTTCTGTGAGTACGGAACCCTCTCCGGCGAGTTCAAAGTCAGCGGCGGCACCTGCGTGTACCAGGTCGACGGTGAGGCCGCCGACCCCTCCACGGCGTGCCCGAGCTGTGACTTCGGCTTCTTGAGCGACGGCGTGCAGAGCACCTCCAGCGCAGGCTGCACCACGAGCTTCTCGGCGATGTTCGCCTACGACATCGACGCCGCCTCGTTCAAGTTCTTGTTCATCCCGGGCGCCGGCACCTACTACGAGCTCGGCCCCTTCCCTGGCACGCTCACCTACGGCGCGGGCTACGACACCTTGAGCTTCTACGGCCCGAGCAGGTTCGGCCAAACCTACGAGGGCTCCTTCACCCTGAGCCCCTGATCCGGTAGACTCGGCGAATGACCACGACCCCCTGCCCTGGCTGCGGCCTGATCTTGGCGGAGCGCCTCGCCCCGCCGCCGCCGGAGCACGGCGCCTCCCCGGCCTGCTTCGCCCTCTATGGCCGCGCCTTGGAGCACCAGTCTCGGCGCTTTGCCCAGCCCCCGGCGGGGCGCCTGCTCCTGGACGCGTATGGCGCCCAGCACCCCATGGACGGCGGGCGCATGGCCCGGGACAACCTCGCCGTTCACCTCATCGCCCTGCACCTCGCCCTCGTTCGCCACGTCCCCGCCGAGTCTATGCCCAGCACCCTGCGCCGGGTGCTCCGAGGCCGCCGCGACTTCCCCGAGCTGCCCCGGCCCGTCCCCCTCGGCGTGTTGACCGTGGCCTCGATGTTTGGCCCCAACGGCGCGCCGATCGACGAGCTCGAGGCCCAAGCTGAAGCGGCCCGCGCCTGGGCCTCCGCGGTGTGGGCGGCCTGGTCCGATTCGCACGGCCTCGTGGCCCGCTGGGTGCGGGACTCCGGCGTGTTCAACGAGGACGACTAATCCGCCGCCGCGCAGTCCACGGCCAAAGACTCCCCACAGACCGCCTCATCGTCCAGAGGCTCCCCGGCGAGGCGCGCCGCCAGCCAGTCGAGCTGCAAGGGCACGCTGGTGAGCACGGTGTCGGTGTGGCCGCCCCCGGCGCACACCACCGTCTGTACGTCGTAGCCCTGGGCGCAGAGGAGCGCGGCCTCGGCGGCCTGCAAGGTGGGGTCGGAGACCTCGTCGGCGTCGCCGTAGACGTACAGAGTCCGCGTCCCCGGCCCCAGCGGCGCCCGGCCATGGCCAACGCTCGACTCCTCCAGCATACAGGCCCAAGGATCGGCGAGGCCCTCGGCGAGCGTCTCCTCGACGAAGGCCACATCCCACACGTCCGTGACCGCGGTCACCCCGTCGGGCACCTTGGCCTCGGGGCAGTCCTCATACAGGCTCTCCTCAAACGCCGGCAAAAAGTCTGGGTTGAGCAGCGCTTGTGCGTCCCCCAGCTCTCCGTGCCACTCATTGAGCTGGTGCAAGATGAGCGCGCTGCCCGCGGTGCCGATGCGCAGGGACTCCAGGCCCAAGAGCAGGGTGTCGTCCAGGGCGCCGGGGGGCGAGCTGACCACGACGGCGCGGAGATCCGCCTCTGGGAACAGCTCCGGGGCCATTCGCTCCACCCACAGCGCGTGGTGCGCGCCTTGGGAGGCCCCGAACAGCGCGAGCTCCTTCGTGGGGGTGTTGTCGCCGAGGATCGGCAGCTCCGCGCCCCAGGCCGCGCGCACGGCGTCTAAGGAGGCGACCGCCGCGGGCTCCGCCGCCAGGTACGGGTGCAGGGCCTCGGCCTCGTCACCAAAGCCGTTCTGACCGAGATAATCCGGCGCGACCACGAGGTACCCCCGGCTGGCGAGCACCAACGGCACCGCCGTCCACAGCAGATCCCGGCCTGAAGGCGCGCAGTGGTCGTCCATGCCGGTGGTGGGGTGCAGGTACAACAAGGTCGCCAGCGGCCCGGCGGGGCCGGGATCCGGCGCGGCGATCATCGCCGTGGCCTCGACCTCCACCCCTTTGTCTTGGGTGGTGTACCGCAGCCGCGCGCCCCGGGCGCCGTAGGGGCTCGGCGCCAAGGCGTCTAAGTCCACGAGGCCCAACAGCGCGTCGAGGTTGGCCGCGGTGAGCGACCAGTCCTCCTCTTCTTCAAGCTCCACCACGGCGCCGAGGCTGTCTGGGGGCAGCCAGTCATAGGTTGCGCTGCCGCACCCGGCGGTGGGCAGGTTCGGCAGGCGCGGCGCCGGGGCGTCGTCACGACAGGCGAGGAGCAGGAGGAGCGTGAGCATTCGCGGAGCTTAGCCGTCCTTGAGCCAGTGCGGCCCCAAGGTCCAGCCCAAGAACCTGCGCCCGTTGTTGGGCACGCGGCCTTCAGCGTCAAAGCGGGCGCCGCGGTGCACCGCCTCTAGGCCCACCAAGGCCGGCTTGAGCCGGGCCACCCGCTCGTCCTTCTGGGCCTCAAAGGTCTCCCGGGCCCAGGCCATAAACGCGCTCACCTCGTCTGGCGGCGCGAGGCTCAAGAAGAAGATCATCTGTCGCCAGGCGTAGGCGCTGTTCTTGATGAGCTGGAGCTGGGCCCGCCAGTCGGCGACGGGCTGGGCGTTGCGGCGCAGGATCCAGGTGAAGCAGTCCTTGGCCATGGGCACGAGGCGGTCGGCGAGGGCTTGGCCCAGGCCCAGGGCCTCAAACAGCACGGCGAGGTTGTGGGTGTGGAGGATCTGCGCCTGCTCCAGCACCACGCCGTTCGCGGCCACGGAGAAGGTCTTCACCTTCACGTCCGCGGGGGGCTTGGCCCGGGCTTGGCACAAGGCCGCGAAGTCGGCGGCGGTGGCTTTGCCCCAGCGCTTCTCTTTGGGGGTCTCGGGCTTGGGGTAAACGCTGGCCTCGGGCAGCTCGTAATAGCGGGCGTACAGTCGGCCCGCGAGCAGGGTGGAGGCCACCACGGCGGCGCGCTCAAACTTGGGCGTGAACGTGCCCATGAAGATGTCGGCGGCCAGCTCCTCGACCAAGGGCAGCTTGAGCCCCGCGGCCTCGGACAAGGTCGACATCTCGGAGATCAGCGGGTTGGGCAAGATCGTCTGGGGAAAGCCCGTAAACGCCAAGGCCGAGACCTGCTCCAAGGTTTGACGGGCGCGGACCTGGCCGCTGAGGTTCTGCTTCCGAAAGACCGACAACGCCGCCACCCACGGCAGCTCGTCGATGCGCACCTGGCTCTGGAGGTTCAGCAGGAGCAGGGTGCGGCGGCGGCGAAAGGCCCCGTAGACGCTCACGAACAGTCGGCGCAGGGCCGCGTCATCTACCCCGGCGGCCACGGTCTGCGCCGTGATCTGTGGCAGGAGCTCGGCGAGCACCTCGGCTGAAGGCACCACGCCCAGCGCCATGAGCTCCTCCACCGGAGCCTCCAGGCAGCGGCCCAGCTTCTCGGTGAGCGACGCCGGCAGCACAAAGCCCGGGGCCTGGGGCAGCTCATCCTCACGCGCCGGGCCGCTCACCTCCTCCATCGACGGCAGGCCGCCCTGGGGTGGATACGCCCGCAGGCGCTCGGCGAGGAGCGCGGCGAGCTCTTGGTTGGAGGGCCGCGCGGCGATGGCGGCCTGCTCCTGGCGCAGGATCGTGTGAACCTCGGAGCCCGGCGCCCCGCGGCGAGACACCGCCCCGGCGAGCACGGCGCGCACGTTGGCCCCTGGCGCGGGCGCCTTGGGGTTGACCGCCCGGCGAATGGCGTCGCTGAGCACCACGAGCGTCGAGCGCTCGGCCCGAAGCCCCGCGCAGCGCCGATGCCGCTGCCCCGCCGCGTCGAGCTCCGCCAGATAGGCCCGCGCCCGCGTCCGCCACTCGTCGTCAAGCTTCACCAGGGGCGCGCCGCCCCTCACGACGGGCTGCCGCTTCGGCCCTCGGACGAGCTCACCCTTGGCGTCGGTCTCAAGGTTTGGCGGCTCACCCTCGACCGTCTCCAACAGCAGGGCCACGGCGCGGTCGGTGAGCGGGTTCCACACCCGCAGGGCCTCGTTCATCGCCGCGACCTGCTTGGACCCGCTGCGCCGCGACAAGGCGTCGCGCACGGCCCCGACGGGCTCACGAAACACGGAGAGCCCCGCCGCCAGGGCCGTCTCCGCCTCGCGGGGGGTGAACCGCAGGCGCTCCAGAAACGGCGCGATGGCCTCGACGACCTCCAGGGCCTTGTCGTAGGTGCCCCGGTGCGTGAGCCAAGCGACCACCGCCAAGGCCCCCTCTTCAGGCACCTCCACCCGATACCGCCCGTCGAGCACCCTGGCCAAGAGCGCCGCCTGACCGGCCCCGGCGAGGGCGTGGTGGTTGATCTTGCCCCGGGGCGTGGCCCCCGGCGCGTCGGCGGGCAAGGTGGCGAGGAGCGCCGTCTCGGCCTCGTCCAAGGGCGCCTCGGCGGAGCAGGGCCCCCGTGGCGAAGCCGCCGTGGGCCACCTCCAAGGTCGCCCAGACCGGCGTGTTGGCCACGGGCGCCCGGTCACCGACGCTGAGCGTGCCCGCGCTCATGCCGTCGAGCACGGCCTGCCAGCGCCGAATCTTGGCCATCGCGCGCTCCCGCACGGCCGGATCGGGGTGCGTCTGGAGCGTCTGGAGCGCGCGGAGCTGCTGCCCAGCGGCGTAGCCCGGGCTCGCGGTGAGGAGGTCATCGGCCATCGGAGCACCCGCGCCATCGAAGGGGAGCCTGATGGCGGGATTTGAACCCGCGCCCTTCCGGTCCATAGCCGGACGCCCTACCGCTGGGCCACATCAGGAGGAAGAATGCTTGGAGGCGGGATTTGAACCCGCGCCCTGCCGGTAGGAAGCCGGCTGCTCTGACCGCTGAGCTACTCCAAGAGGTTCGACGGGGAGCTTACAGCTCAAGTTGAGGCCAGATCGCGCCGCAATGCGACGTCCAGGTGGCCTCGCTCCGACGAAGACATGGGCGCTCATGCGCGGGGGGGGCGGGTCGCTGGGCGTTGCAGGGCAAGCGAGGTGGCCTCAACTCCGGGGCGCGAGCTGGGGGGGGGTGTCCGAGCCAGGCCTGCGGCGCGACGAGCCCGCCCCGCCCATCCGTAGGCCCGGCGCCCATGAGCGGGTTGTTAGGGTCCGCGCCCCTCCGCGCGACCCGAGCAACGGACCGTCGTCCCAACCCCAGCGCCCACTAAGCGGAACGCGGCCGCCGGGCCCCGGGGCCCGCCGCGTCGCGGCCGGCGGGGGAGGGGGGGGGGGCCCCGCCAGAGGTCAGGCGGGGGGTCGGTGTGGAGAGCGACGAGTTCGTTATCCTCTCAAATCGAGAACTATCATTTCTCGGTTCAAGATTTATTGCTTCTCAATTCACGATCCGTTAGGCTAACCCAATGCCAATCTCCAACGCCGATCTACAAGAGGCCCTCGATACCCTGGGCGCCCTGCTCCTCGACCGTGGCGGGGTCGCGGCGGGGGGGGACCGCCAAGAAGAAGGCCGACACGTCGCCGCGTCGGCGGGGAGTCTGGGCGCCCGCCCCCCCGGGGGGGGGCGTCGCCGGGGCCGCGCACGGCTAAACGCTGGCCCGACTCAGCGTGCCGGGCGGCCGGGGACGGCTTCGCGACCGGACCACGACAAAGCTACGGCGGGCTCACGCTGCCGCCCACGCGAACGCGCGGAGCTCTGCGCGAGACAAGGAAAAGCGCCCGCGCGGCCGGGCCCCCGGGCCACCCGGGGGGACGGGGGGGGGGGGGGCGGGGCGCCCGACCGCCGGGCGTGGGGCGGCATGGTGGACGAGGTCATCGAGGCCGTCGCCGCGAAGGAGCCCCGCCGTGGATAGCGCCTCCCCGATCAGCCGCGCCACGACGGACCTGCTGTGGAGCCTCTGGACGGAGCTGGGGGTCAACGGTGTGGTCCGCAAACACGCCCAGGTCATCATCGACCCCGAGGCGCTCCTGCTGTTCTCGCCGCTGCTCGTGGCCTCTGACCCGCGCCTGCTGGAGCTGATCTACTCCTGGAGTGTGAAACACCACGGGCTCATCGCGCCGAGCCGGCTCTCGGGACTGCGCAAGACGCTCCCGCCCGAGGTGACCGGGCCCTTCGACTGCTTCGCGGCGACGGTCCGCGCCAACACCCCCGCCCGCTGGACGATCCCCAAAGGCGCGTCGCCTTGGTCTACGGTGCCCGCCCTTCGCCGCGTCTCGATGGACCTCACCCGCCCCGCCTTACGAACGTTGCGACTGCGGGCGATCCTCGGGGTGAGCGCCCGCGCCGATGTGCTGGGCGCCCTGCTCAGCGAGCCCGGCGAGTGGGTGACCGCCTCCCAGCTCACCCCCCTCGGCTACTCCAAACGAGCCATCGCGTTGATCCTCCATGATCTCCACGAGGCCCGGCTCATCGACGCCCAGCCCGAGAAGAACCGCATCACCTACCGGCTCGCCGTCGGCGCTGAGCTGGGCGCCTTGGCCGGGCCCCCAGGCCTCACGAACCCTCGCTGGCTCGACCTCTTCAGCCTCGTCACCCTCGCCCACACGCTCATCACGCATCAAGCGCGCCTGCCCACCCTGAGGCGTGTGGCGGCGCACAAGCTGGTGGAGCAGGCCCGCCCCTTGGCCGCCCGGCTCAACCTGGCGCCGCCGCCAAAGACGGCCGGCGATCCCGAGGCGTTTGAGGAGGCGCTCCGCTGGTTCATTCACCATCTTGAGGGCTTGGCGAGCGGCAGCTCACCCGCGTTCGCGGCCCCAACCATACGATGATCCCCCCGACCCTCCCGTCCGGGTGCAGCCAAGATGACGACGCCCCCGCCCGCTCGCCCTTGGCTCCGAGAGCTGCCGGTCGCCTTGGGCGTGATCGGCCTGTGGTGGCTGGACCGAGCATTGAGTCAACAGCGCCCGGGATGACCAGTGGGCGATGCTCCGCGAGACCAGCAGGAGCTGGGCGGTCGAGCCGCAGACCTCGGTCTTACGGACCTCTGAACGCTCAACCGCTCCTGCGGCCCGCGGGCAGACGGCGCCATCGAAGACGAGCGTAGGCCTACAGCGGTGCCCGTCGTCGCGGGCGCTCAGCGGCAGCCCCCTGACGGTGGGGAGCGCGGAGGCCGCCGCGCTGGTCAGGCAGACGTTGGCGCTCCATGGCCGCGCCCTGGGCTGGGCTCACACGGCGGAGGCTATTTTGTCCGCTCGACGATCACCTCTAGGTTGGGGGAGCTCCCGCCGGCTAGGCTGCAGGTCGTGTCATAGGCATAGCTGCTCCAGGTCTTCCTCAAATACCCTGAGTCGTTGATCCTGTCTTGGTAGGTGTCCCAGCTGACGACGCTGTACTCGCTGTCGTTGTCTTCTACCCGGCACCAGGTGGAGTTCGACCCAGTGAGAACAGAGTAGGGCACCGAAAAACCGGCCACAACATAGTCAATTCGGCTCGTGCGACCGCCGATGTTGTAGACCAAGGCGCCGTTGACACCGACCATCTGTCCAGCCGGATGAACGTAGAGGACCGTTCCCCACTGTCCGTTCTTGATCCTATCCGGCGCCCGATACCGATCCGTATCTCCGGTCCACATTTTCTGCCCGTGGTACACTAGGTCCTCGCCGGTGGCGTTGTAGACGGTGACCAGAACGCTGATGCCGTTGCCGTATTGGCTCTTGTAGTCCTCGACCTGCTTCCGGGCCTCCTCGCGGTGGTCGTCAATGTGCGCCATCGCGACGTCGCTCAGCTCCCAACGCTCGATGGTGGATTTGTCCCGGCCCGCGAACTCTGGGGCAGAGGTGGTGATGGCTTTGCCGACAACGCCCGCGTCGGCGTCGGTGACGGTCAAGGCGAACAGAAGAGACAGCATTTTGTGCTCCGGCGTTTGTGTGATTTGTGTCGCACCCTCGCGGTGTCGAACCGCAAGACCACCATAGCGCCGCGTCTGTCGTTCGCCCCTTACGGCACCTTACAGCCCTACCGACTCGATCTCCGCGGTCCCTGGCGGCCCCGCGTCATCGCGCTCAATCCCAAGGGTGCGCCACCGGCAGGGGCAGACCCGCCTGTCTCCACTCGGCGGACGCCGCGAACCGATCCGGGGCCACCACCGGCGTAGGGCTCCGGTCGACGGCCACCTGGGCCTGGCGTTTGGCCTCCTCCAGCTCGCCCGCGGCGGCCGCGGCGAGGGCGAGCTCAAAGTGCACGGTGAAGGCGGAGTGCCAGAGCTCGTGGGTGCGCGGGAGCTGGAGCGCGTCGAGCGCCTGCAGCCACTGGGCCGCCGCCAGCCGCCCACGCGAAGGATCGGGGCCCCGCAGCAGCGCGCCCACCCGCCGGGCCATCAGCCACCAGACACGATCCTCGGGGTCCATGGGCAAGACCACGTCCTCAAGCTCGGCGCGCAGG
This sequence comes from Deltaproteobacteria bacterium, assembly GCA_016717595.1. Lineage (GTDB taxonomy): Bacteria > Myxococcota_A > UBA796 > UBA796 > CAJQPC01 > JADKFE01. The sequence continues at coordinate 165,878 of JADKFE010000002.1, forward strand.
GCGTCATCGACGTCGGGGATCGGGCGGTTGCCGATGATCGGCCGGTAATAGACACGCTCAAAGAGCCGCGGCCAGCGCGCCCCGCTGGCGGCGCGGATCAACGGCGCCAAGCTCGCCCGAGCCGCGCGCAGCAGGTAGGGCAGGCGTCTCATAAGCCGCTCGTGGTCTTGATCTAAGGCCTTTGAGAAGGTCTGCATGGCCTCCACAGGTCTTCTCAACGCCGCCTGGGCCACGGCGCGCTCGGTGAGGGCCGTCGGGGGCAACAAGGCCAGGGCCGCGGCGGGATCTTGGTGAAGGAGCGCGAGGTTGGCGCGCTGCCGCGGATCGAGCGCCGTGTCGGTCGGCGCCACCCCCCACACCTCCAGGCGGTCGAGGCGAAGGCGGATCAGCTCTCCGATGGCGCCGTGGTCCTCAAGCTGCAGCGTCAGATCGGTGGGGGCCTCGGCCTTCAGCGGCACGGTCACCGACTGGTGGTGATCGGGCATGGCCACGGTGCATCGCCAGGTCTGGTCTTCAGGGGTCCAGGTCAGGCGCAGGCGCAGCGCGACGGGCTCCAGCGGAGACGAGCCTCCCGGAGGCAACGTCCGCTTGCCATGGTTGTGCAGCCAAGGCCAGGGCCTACACTCCAAGAGCGGGAAATGCGCGCGCTCGGCGCCATAGAGCTCGTACTTGAAGCCGACCGTCTGCTCTGGGCCTTGGGCCAGGCCCACCCGAACGGCCGCGCGCCACTCTTGCTGATCGACCCGCGCGTCGAAGATCAAGGCCACCGGGCCGCCGAGCGCGCGCAGCGGCGCCTGCAGCACCGGGCTTCCGCCGCCGTAGAGGTTCAGCCAGGTCTCGCCGCCTCGCTGCTCGATGGCCAGGGGCTCCTCCACCTGCCAAGGGGCGTCGATGGGCCGGGTGGGGTCGAAGACGAGGCTCGTCGTGCGGGCGCGCTGCCAAGCGGCGAGCTGCGCCGCGAGGGCGCCGGTGGGGCCCTGGCCCTCGGCCTGACGCCAGCGCTCAGCGACCCCCAAGGCCGCGTCGGGGTCTGCGCCCGAGAGGTGCAGCCTCACCGCCGACTCCCAATGTGCCCGGGCCGACGCTCCCTCGGAAGACCGCGCGGCGACCTCGGCGGCCTTGGCGGCGGGTCCGTATTGTTGAAGGCCCTCCCAGAGCCCCGAGGCGGCGGCGGCGGTGTCGGCGTCTCGGGCGAGGCTCGCGGCGCGCTGCAGGAGCCGCGCGGCGCTGGGGGCCTGGCTCACGGAGACCAGCAAGGAGGCGTCTCGCCAGACCTGGGCCAGAGGCCCGTCCAGGGCGCCCTCGGGGGCCTCCAAGGGGGCGGACGGCGCGGGGGGCTGGGCCGCAGGATAGGCCTGGGTTCCTCGCCCCCAGATCCAGTACTCTGGCCTCTCAAAGCCCATGAGGCGCTCAACGATGACCTCCGCCGCGGCGTCCTCGTCGAGCTGGCCCACGCCGACCACCTCGGCGCCCTGGATCACCATCGACGAGAAGCCCGGCGTCTCCCCCGAACGAGACACGGCCGTGGCCCCCGGATCGCCCACCTCCCCCTGCGGCACCCCCGCCAGGAGCTCCTCGCGGCCGTCGCCGTCTAGATCGGCGCGGAAGAGGGAGCGTGGGTTTCCGGGGAGCGGCAGCACAAACAGCTCGTCGAGCTTGTCTCCGACGAGGCGTCGAACCACCACCGCGGGGGCAGGGCCCTGGGGGTGATCATCGCCGAATTTGTAGGCGTTGGGGTAGATCGTGTGCTCACCAGCGATGATGAGGCGCCCAGCGCGCCAGGGGTCGGCCAGGGTCAACAGACAGCAGGGCGCCCCGCGCTGCGCGCGGTCCCTCAGGCGAAAGCCGCCGTCTGAGGCGCTGTAGACGCGCAGGTCGTAGCCTCGCCACTCCGCGAGGCCCACGATGAGCTCATCGCGCCCGTCCGCGTCGAGGTCGCCGAGGTCCGCCATGACCTCGGCGTTGGTGCGGATCACCTCGGGCAGTATCGGCTCGCAGCGGGACTCATCCGGGCTGAACCGGCACACCACCCGCGCCAGGGCCCGGTAACGCTCTTGTGCGCCGTCGCCGTCTACATCTCCGGCGACCGACCGCGCGCCCAGGTCCAGCTTGAGCGCCCCGTCCTGGAGTCTGAACTCGCTGAGGCGCAGCGCCGCCACCTCAGCGGGGCCCAGGGCGCGCACCGTGGGGGTGAGCTGGTAGACCTGCAGGCGGCCGCCGACCGTGACGATCGCCACTGGCGAGCCGCCGCCTTCGGGCGTGATGAAACGGGCGGCGCCTTGGGGCAGCTCCAGCCGCTCGGCGGCGCCGAGGCCCGGCGGCGTCCATCGTGGATCCATGACCCGGTCGGCGATGGGGAGCCCCATGGCCTTCGCCCGCTCCCAAGCGCTCACGGCGTGGCGACGATCCCCAGAGTTGAGGGCGTACTCCAGCTCTAAGGTGACGCGCTGCTCCTCCGAGACCGTCCCCGCGGGCAGCGCGGCCAAGGCGTCGAGCAGCGTCCGAAGGTCCGCGTGTTTGAAGCGGTCCTTGGCCTCCTGGGCCAACCGCAGCAGGGCTTGACCACGAACGGCCGTGTCGGGGGCCTCGGTCAGCGCGCGGGCCCAGGCGTCCACATGCTCCGTGGAGCCCTCCCCGAACTCCCCGACGGGGTGGGGCTCTTGGGCCAGGTCGTCCCCGCGGCGCAGCCAGGCCTGGGCCACCGCCGTGGTGCCCCGGTAGGCGTCCGACCTCAGCAGCTCGTCCAGGAGCGCCTCCCCTTCGGGGGTGCCCAGGCTGGACTGAAGGCCCTCCCAGGCCCGCGCCGCGCTGGCCTCACGCTGGCGTCGCGCCAAGGCCTGCTTCGCCGGCGCCCAAGACAGCGCCACGCCCACCGTCGCCACGACCAGCAGGCCCAAGGCCAGCCGGGTGGCGTGTCGGCGCGCCCAGCGGCGACCACGCTCCAGAGCCGTCTCCGGGCGCGCGTGGACGGGCTCTCCAGCCAAAAACAGGCGCAGATCTTCGGCCAGCGCCGCCGCGGTCGGGTACCGCCGCGCCACCTCTGGGTCCATGGCCTTGCTGACGATGGCGTCTAGGGCCGGGGGCACCTCGGGCCGCAGCCTGCGCAGCGGCGCGCGTCTGCCCGACGCGGCGGCGCTCAGGCGCTCGTTCAAGCTCAGCCCGTCGACGGGCGGCCGCCCGGTGATGGCCGCGTACAGCAGCGCGCCGAGGCCGTACACATCGGCCCGGATCCAGTCGATCTTGGCCTCGGTCCGGGCCACCTCGGGCGGCATGTAGGAGGGTGTGCCCAAGATCTGGGCCGTGGCGGTGAGCTGCCGCGCGTCTGTGAGCGATCGCGCCAGCCCAAAGTCGGCGATGCGTGGGTGGCCGTCTCCGTCCAGCAGCACGTTCCCGGGCTTGAGGTCGCGGTGCGCCACCCCCGCGGCGTGGGCGTGGGCCACCGCGGCGGCCACCGCGGCGCCGATACGCGCCGCCTCCTCCAAGGGCAGCGGCCCCCCCGAGCCGATGACCTCCTCCAGCGAGGGGCCAAAGACCCGCTCCATCGCGAACCAGGGCTGCTCCTCGACCTCACCCATGTCGAAGATCCGCACGATGTGGACGTGGTGCAGCCCCCCCGCCGCGCGGGCCTCCGCGACAAAACGTCGCCGGGCCTCGGCGGAGGCAAATCCTCCCGCCAACAAGACCTTCAGGGCCACGTCGCGCTGCAGCTCGGTGTCCCAGGCGGCGTAGACCACCCCCACGCCGCCGCGGCCCAGCTCCCCGCGCAGCTCGTAACGACCGACGCGCCGCGGCCCCGTCGGGACCAGGTCAGGCCGCGCGGGATCCAGGGTGCCCGCGGTCGCCGTCCCCTCGGCCTGGTGGGGGTCTGAGGCGCCCGGCGTGGCCCCTGAGTTTGTGCGGCGTCTCTCGGGATACAGCCACTGGACCGGCGCCAGGGTGTCTCCGCTCAAGAGACCGTGGCACATCCCGCAGCGGAGCTGTCGGTCTGTCGCGAGGGCACGCGCACGAATGGAGGCCTGACAGGTCGGGCAGACGAGCGAGCGCATTCCCCCGGAGTTCACCTCGGCTCGCGCCGCCATTCCGTCGAGCTCGCCCACGCCGCTCCCGCTCAGAGGGTCTCGACGGACAGCGTCCGGGCGCCAACTCGAAGCTGGTGACGCCCAGGCCGACGCTCCACGGGCTCAAAACCCTGGGGCACACGGAGCGCCTCAAACTCTTTGCGGATGCGGTGCAGGCTGACGTAGAGCTGGTTGGTGCTCTGCCGAAGCATCTTGACCAGGTCGGTCATCGTCAGCCAGCCCTGCTCCGCGTCGGGCTCGTCCCGGTCGCCGAGGCGCGCGCGGGCGAGGGTCAGCAGCAGGTAATGATGCGCCCGCGGCGGCAGCTTGTGCGCGTCTGAGCCCAGGCGCACGGTCACCTCGACGTGCTCTTCGTCCCGGCTGACCCCGAAGTGCAGCGAGAGGTCCACCGCGGACACGGGCGGCCGCCGGGCCTCCAGGGTCGAGGGGAGGGGCTGGGGCAGGCTCAGCCGCCAGGTCTAGCCTTCTACCCCGAGCGCCTCGCCGTCACGCACCGGCCGGTCGTCGGGTCCGATGGAGGCCATCCAGCCCAGCTCAGGGTCAAAATGCACCACGGCGACGGGGTTCTCGATGGAAGGGATCGCCAAGAGGTCGGCCATCCCCTCCAAGATCGTGCCGTCACGCGCCGCGCAGGGCACCGGCGGGCCGTCGTCGATGACGGTGAGCTGCTCCGCCGGGCCGCCGAGCTGCAGCACGGAGCCCCGCGAGAGCGGCGCGATCTCCCCCGCGGCGAGCCGACGCCCATCGAGCCATGTGCCGTTGCTGCTGCCCAGCTCACGCACGCTCCAGACCGCGCCGTCCCACAACAGCGCGATGTGCTGCGCTGACACCGTCGCCGAGCGCAGCGTGGTGTGCATCGCGCGCGACCGCCCGACCAGGTGGTGCGCACCGAGGAGATAGGTTGATCCTGTGAGATCCTGGATGCGGGCCATCGCCAGAGCCTACCACAGGCAGCGCCGGGGCTCCAGGCATGCAGGCGGGACGCCATCGAGACACCCGGCGCTCGACGCGCCAGCGGCCGGCACGCCGACGAACGCTCTGCTGCGGCCCAACCGTGCGATGATCCCCCCGACCCTCCCGTCCGGGTGCAGCCAAGATGACGACGCCCCCGCCCGCTCGCCCCTGGCTCCGAGAGCTGCCGGTCGCCTTGGGCGCGCTCGGCGGCGCGCTCGGCCTGTGGTGGATGGGCCGGGCCTGGGTGCTCGACGGCACCTTTGTGGGCTACCGCTGGCCGGACTACGTCGCTGAGGCCATGGTCGTGGCCGCCCGGCAGGCGAACCTCTACGATCCTTTCCGGCACCCGCTCCACGGCGCCGTCCTCGCCTGGCTTGGCGAGGGGTTGGGGCGCTACAGCGACGCGGCGGTGCTGATCTCCTCGACCTCCACCTTGGCCCTCGTGCTCGCCGCCGCCCTCGCCGGGCGCGCCTTGGGCGGACCTTGGGCCGGGGGCCCTCGCCGCGCTCACCTTGCCCTGGACCCACACCGCCGCCTGGATGTCGCGCTGGGCGAACAGCTACGCCATGCTCTCGGGGCTCGGCGGGCTCTCCTTGGGCCTCGCCGTCGCCGCCGCGCGCTGGCCGGGGCTGATCTTCGCCGCGGGAGCCGGCCTCGCCGGGGGCCTCGCCTGGGGGGTGGACACCCGCGGCCTGCTCTTCGCCCCGGCGGCGGCGGCGCTCGTGCTCTTGGGCGCCACGGCCCCGGGCCTCGGCTGGCGACGCTGGCTCATGCCGCCGCTGTTCGCCTTGGGCATGGCCGTCGGCCCCTGGAGCGTCGAGGCCTTGGGGCAGACCGAGCAGCACGCCATGAGCGAGGCCGAGAAGCTCCGCCACCAGCGCGGCGTGGTGCACCGTTGGGTGCAGATCGCGCCTCGGGCTGAGGTGATCTCCGCCTGCGCCACGATGACCGAGGACCAGCTCCTCACCCAATCCTACCTCTCGACGCCCTGCGCGAAGGCCGTGCTGCGGCACAACCTGGAGGACCAGCTCCCCGGTCAGGCGCCGTTCGGCCGCTGGACGGCCTTGGCCCTGATCTTGGCCTTGTTGCCCGGCGGGCGCGGCCTGCGGGGCAGCCTGGAGGGCCTCTTTGGCGTCGTGGCCCCGGCGGCGGCGATCGTCGCCTTCGCGCTCATCACCCCGCTCCCCGAACGATATCTGGCGCCGATGGGCTTCCCCCTCGCCTTGGCCGTGCCCGTGGCCTTGGCCCGCCTCGCCGCCTTGGCCCCCGCCCGCGCCCAGACCGCCCTCGGCGGCGTGTTGGCGCTGCTCGCCGCGGCCTTCGCCTGGGTGGGTGACCCCGCGAGCCGCCACAAACCTTCGCCGGAGCAGCTCGATCCCCAATACAGTCGCTGGAGCCGCGCCGCCGCCGGGGTGACCACCCGCCTCACCCCAGACGAGCCCTACCTCGACTGCTCGCTGCATTATGTGGACCTCGCCATGCTCCCCGAGCGACGTCACACCTTGCCCCTGATGAACACCGGCGCCCCGTCGATGACCGACGATCACACCCTGGCCTGCCTCGCCTGGATCGAGGCCGGGACAGGCGCCCTCTCCGTCGATCGTTCCCTCACCGTAGAGTTTGCGCCGGTGCGGGGCGGCCCCAAACGCCGCGTCGATCTCGGCGCCACCTTGGAGGCCCAAGGCGGCTGGACACGGGTGTGGAGCTACGGGAACTTTGAGCTCTGGCGCGGAGGGACGCCGTGAGGCTTCGTGCCGCCTTGGCGGAGCTGCCGACGGCCCTGGCGGTGCTCGGCGCCTGGGCGCTCCTGTGGCGAGATGGCCGGGCGTTTGTGCTGGATGAGCAGCTCGGCGGCTACCGCTGGCCGGACTACCTGTTCAACGCCTGGATGGTCGGGCTCGGCGAGGCCGAACGATACGACTCCTTCCGGCGGCCTCTGCACGGCTTCTTGGTGAGCGTGACCGGCGGCTGGCTGGGCAGCGTGCCCAACGCGGCGATCCTGTGGGGTGGGCTGGCGATGGCCGCCGTGGCGCTCTCGGCGGCGGTGCTCGGCCGCGCGCTCGGCGGGCGCTTCGCCGGGGCCCTGGCCGCGCTGCTCGTGGCGAGCGTCGCGCCCAACCTTGAGGCCGCCCGCGCCGGGAACCTCTACCCGCTCCTCGCCGCCACCTCAGCCTTGGCCTTGGCCAGCGCCGCCGCCTTGGCCCGCTGGCCGAGCCTGCCCTTGGCCGCGCTCACCGGGGCCTTGGCGGGGGTGAGCTACGCCACAGACGACCGCGGCGTGATGATGTTGCCGGGCTGCGTGGGCCTCGTCCTGCTGGGCGCGTGGCGGGCCGAGGGCCTCCCCAAGAAGCTCGGCGTCGCGGCCTTGGCCCTCGCCTTGGCCTTGCCCATCGGCCAGCGCCTCAAGACCGGCTTCGGGCAGCTCCCGTTTAAGGAGCTGAGCGTCGAGCAGAAGCGGGTGATTCAGCAAGACGTCGTCGCCCGCTACATCCAGAACTCTCGAGATCCCGAGCTGATCTCCACCTGCGCGTCTGTGCCCAACACGCGGCTGCTCACGGCGGAGTTTGTGCGAGATCCCTGCGCCGCCGCCACCCTCAAGCACAACCTCACCGACCCCATGCGCCGTCACCTGCCCCTGGGCCTCACCTTGGGCTTGGGGCTGTTGCCCCTGGCGCTCTTGCCCGCCGGGCGGCGCCTGGGCGGCGTGATTGAAGGACTGTGCGGGGTGATCGTCCCGGCGCTGGGGTTTGGGGCCTTGCTCCTGTTCACGCCCATGCCCGATCGTTACCTGCTCCAGCTCAGCGTCTTAGCGGCGGCGGGGCCCGCCATCGGCCTCGCCCGGCTCATGGAGGGCCTCGGCGCCACCCTTCGGGCCCTGATCGGCGAGCGCCTGCCCCCCTGGATCGGCGAGGCCCTCGGCGCCGTCTCCCTCGTGGGCCTCGGCCTCTGGGCGGCTCAGGCCGACCCCGCCGATCGCCACAGCCCCTCGGCCACCCAGCTCGACGCCAGCTACACCTCCTGGAACCAAGCCGCGAAGGCCGCCCGGGCCGTGGTCCAGCCCGGCGACACTCTGCTCGACTGCGCGGGGCACAGCGTCAACATCGCGCTCTTGCCCCAGGTCACCTGGACGGGGCCTCTGGCGAACCTCTGGCAAGACACCGTGCAGGACGACGTCGTCGCCCTCTGTGAGCCTTACCTGCTCGCCCCTCCAGCGGGGGACGGCGCCCGCTGGGCCGTCGTCGCCGCTCGCCGCCCGGACTCCCCCGATCCCAAAGCGCAGCAGAACTTCACGCGGCTGTGGTCTCTGGTGAACCAGCCGACGTGGGAGATCGTGTGGCGTAACGACCGGGCGGTCTTGGCCAAGGCGCGCTGAGCAGGTTGGGGGGCAGAATCGCCGAGGCCCCGCTCGTTCAAGACCCTTACGCGCCCGCGGCAGAGCCACCAAAGGGCCCGCCGCTGGGCTATTCTTAGCCTGACCTTCGACACCAACGACCCATCGACGGTCCTCACCCCCTGGAGACGCCCCCATGACGATCTTGACCCTCACCCTCCTGCTCATCGGCTGCAAAGGTGGCGACGAGACCACCGACGACAGCAACACCACCGACACCCAAGAGACCGGCGAGGTCGATCTCGTCGCGCTCTACGCCGCCGCCGTCGCCGACGCCGCCGTGGCCGACACCGATGAGGTCTACGACCAGCTCATCGCCATCAACTCCGGCAACACCAGCCTCGACTTTGACGCCGAGGGCCGCGTGCTCGTCGTCACCTGGACCTCGTGGGACGGCTACGACAGCGGCGTGGGCGCCGACACCACCGTCGGCGTCGATGTGTGGGTGACCACGACGCCCGAGGTGCAGACGATGTGTTCTAGCCTCGATCTCGACGCCGACGCCCTCACCTTACGTCTGGAGCAGCACCTCGGCCTGCCCTCGGGCACGGGCAAAGACCGCTTCGTGCAGCTTCGTGTTCACCCCGATGACCTCTTCCGGCCCAGCCCCGACCCCGAGGTCACCGACTCCGTCGCGTCTCTGGACTTCCCCGCTGAGGTCTCCCAGACCCACAAGGACTGGATCGACGGGCTCATGGCCTCGTCTTACGGAGAGGGCGGCTACCCCTGGACGCGCCTGGGCTACACCTACGACTGGGCGCCCGGCGCCAATGAGGTCGGCGCCAGCGAGTTCGTGATCCGCAGCGGCTCTACGGTCGGTGTGGACTCCGTACAGAGCCTCGCCGAGTACTGCCCTTAGGCCTCGCCCGGGGCGATCACCCGCGCGGGATCGCCCCGTCAATCGCCGCCAAGACCTGGTCCACCGTGGGGCGGGTCCGGTAGTCTAGCTCGGCGTGGGCCCAGCGCACCACGCCGTCCCGATCGATCAAAAACATCGACGGCACGGCGATGGTGTGGTGGGTCTGCCCAGAGTACTCCTCAAGGTCGATGCCAAAGCGGGCGTATTTTTTGACCGTCTCATCATCGACGGCGAAGTTGACGTTCCAGGCGTTGTGGGCGTTGAGCGTGGGGTCGGACAGCACCGGGAACGGGATCTCCCAGCTCGCCTGGGTCTTGGTGGCCTCATCCACCCGATCAACGCTCACCAGCACGGGGAGGACGCCGCGCGAACTAAACTCGGGCCAAGCCTGGGCCAGCTCATGCACCTGGTAGTTGCAGAAGGGGCACCAGCCGCCGCGATAAAACACGAGGAGCACCGGGCCGTCGGGGTAGAGGCTCTTGAGGCTCACCGTGCCGCCGCCGCCGGCGAACTCGACCTCGGCGTCAGGAGCGGGGCTGCCCGGCGGGACGCCGATGCCCTCGGGCAGCACACCCACCGTCGGCGCGGCCGTGGTCTCCGCCGTGCGCGGCGGCTTCGTGCCCTCGCCGTTGGGGGTGTGGGCGCAGCCCATCAGGGTGAGCAGGCCGACGGCGCGAAGGAGAGAGGCAGCAGACATGAGGGCGCTCCGAGTTGAGACCACGCAGGACGAGGCGTTGGGATGCCCGGGCCGCGCGTTGGTTTCGCGCGACCCCTCGTGGAGCGCCGGGATGATCCGCCCTCAGCGCGACCGGCGCCGGGTGAAGCTGAGCAGGCCCAAGAGCCCCAACCACAGGCCGCTCGTGGGCCGCTCTTCAGTCGAGCAGCCGCAGCCGTCCTTGTCCTTCACGCCGCCGGTGTCGTCGATGACCCCGGTGTCGTCGCCTTCGCCGGTGTCGTCGGTGACCCCGGTGTCGTCCAAGCCAGAGTCATCGCCGCCCTCGGCGACGAGGGGATCCGTGCCCGCCGCGATCTCATCGCCGTCGTTCACCCCGTCGCCGTCGGTGTCAGGGTTCAGCGCGTCTGTCTCGTAGTCTCGCTCGTCCCCGTCAGAGAGCCCGTCGGCGTCGCTGTCGGCGTTTAAGGGGTCCGTGCCCGACACGATCTCTTCACCGTCGCTGAGCCCATCGGCGTCGCTGTCCGCGCTCAATGGATCGGTCCCGCCAGACAGCTCCTCACCGTCCGTCAGCCCGTCCTCATCGCTGTCAGCGACGAGGGGATCGGTGCCAGCGGACACCTCCTCGCCATCGGTCAGCCCGTCCTCATCGCTGTCAGCGACGGTGGGCTCCGTGCCGAGGCTCTGCTCTTCGTCGTCATCGAGGCCGTCCAGATCCGTGTCTGTCGCACAGTCCGACGTCCCCAGCGTGCGCTCGTCGCTGTAGCTCAGGCCGTCGCCGTCCTCGTCTCCGGTGGGTCCGCCCAAGCTGTCACAGTCGGAGTCTACGCCGTCGCCGCAGGTCTCCGTCGCGCCGGGGTACACTGAAGAGTTGTTGTCGTCACACTCCGCGCAGGCCGCGAAGGCGTCTCCGTCGCTGTTCTCGTAGCCCGTCGATCCATCACAGTTGTAGTCGTTGGGATCGGTGCAGTCCGTCTCCGTCGCGCTGGGGTTAAACGCCAGATCGCTGTCGTCACAGTCGCCCAAGGGCAGGCTGGCCGGCGCCTCCCCGGCGTCATCACAGTCCGCGTCGCTGGAGATCAGCTCGTCCTCTAAGCGGTAGCCGTCCCCGTCCTCGTCTACATAACAGCGCTCGCCGCCGTCACAGTCCTGATCGACGCCGTCACCCACCCCCTCCGTGGCGCTGGGGTAGATCGTGACCTCGTCGTCATCACAGTCTTCGCCGGGGGTGACCGAGCCCGACGCCGATGACGCGCCGTACCCATCGCCGTCCGCGTCGATCATGCAGTCCGTCGCCGAGTCCAGAGGCGCGGCGCCGGGGAAGGTCAAGGCCGAGTCGTCATCACAGTCCCCAGACGGCGCCGCCGCGCTCAGCTCTCCGCTGCCATCACAGAGCACATCGGAGGAGGCCACGCTCACGTCCGCGTGAAAGCCGTCACCGTCTGTGTCCACAAAACACAGCTCGATGCCGTCACAGTTCTGATCGACCTCGTCACCTACCCCCTCAGCGGTGCCTGGGAAGATGACGGGGTCGGAGTCATCACAGTCACCGTCGCTGTCCGAGGCGTCCGCCTCGCCGGAGTCGGCGCAGTCCTCGTCGTCGGAGCTGCGTGTGGCGCCGGTGTGAAACCCGTCGTCATCGTCATCCACATAACAGAGCTCTTCGCCGTCACAGCTCTGATCGACGCCGTCGCCGACCTGCTCGGTCGCGCCCGGGTAACGAGCGCCGCTGTCGTCATCACAGTCCGTCCCAGCGCTCACCGCGCCGATGGCCTTGGCGTCGCCGAAGCCGTCGCCGTCGTTGTCGGCCATACACGCCGTGGCGGAGTCCTTCGGCGCCGCGCCGGGGAAGGTCTGCGAGGCGCCGTCGTCACAGTCGCCGCTGGCCTGGGAGCTCGGCGCCTCGACACCGTCAACACAGTCAAGGTCCGCCGAGCCGATGGTCTGATCCCCGCGGAAGCCGTCGTTGTCGGCGTCCTGATAGCAGAGGTCGCCGCCGTCACAGTCCTGATCGACCCCGTCCGAGACCGTCTCCGCGGCCCCCGGATTCACCGATGCCGAGCCGTCATTGCAGTCGGTGCCCGCGCTCACCCCGGTCACGGGGCCCAGATCCCCATACCCGTCGCCGTCGTTGTCGGTCATGCAGGCCGAGGCCGAGTCCAACGCGGCGGCGCCGGGGTAGGTGAAGGCGTCCTCATCGGCACAGTCCCCGGCGGGGTAAGCTCCGCCGACCTCCCCGGCGTCCGCGCAGTCGCTGTCCGCGGAGCTGACCGTCGCCGAGCCACGGAACCCGTCGTTGTCATCATCGACATAACAGAGCTCGACGCCGTCGCAGGTCTGGTCGACGCCGTCCGCGACCACCTCCGTCGCGGCGGGGCTCACGCCGCTGGCGCTGTCATCACAGTCTGTCCCCGCGACCACCCCCGTGGCCGGGGCCACGTCTCCATAGCCGTCGCCGTCCGCGTCGGACATACAGGCCGTGCTCGACTCCTTCTCGGCGCTCCCGGGGAAGGTCTTGTTGTCGCTGTCATCACAGTCTTTGGGAGGGCAGAAGCCGTCGCCGTCCCCATCCACACAGTTGCCGAGATAAATGTAGGCCGCGCCGCGGTTGCTCGTGGTGCCGTAGGCCCCGATGATCACGTCCTGGAAGTCGTCGTTGTTCACGTCCCCGGCCATGCCGACGGAGTAACCAAAGTAGGTGTTCGTCGAGAGCCCGGAGAGCGTCGTCACGGCCGTGGAGGCGAGCCCGGCGGAGGAGCCCTCAAACAGATAGGCCGCGCCGGTGTTCGAGCTGACCCCAGAGGCGCCGACGATGAGGTCGTCGTATCCGTCGGCGTTGATGTCGGCCCCGCCGCGCAGCGCCGTCCCAAAGTAGCTCCCCGTGCTCGGGCCCAGCAGACGCAGGTCATAGGTGGTCGAGACGCCCGCTGATCCGCCCTGGTAGAGATACGCCGCGCCCGTGTTGGAGCTGTAGCCGCTGGCGCCCACGGCGAGGTCGCTGTAACCGTCGCCGTTCACGTCCCCGGCGCCGGAGAGCGCCTGGCCAAAGGACTCGCCGCTGCCTCCGCTCCCGCTGAGCGTGGCCACCACGCTGGTGCCGAGGCCCGCGCTTCCGCCGTGGAAGACGTAGACGCGCCCGGCGCTGGAGCTGTGGGCGGGGGCGCCCACGGCGATGTCGTCGTACCCGTCGTCGTTGAGGTCCCCAGCGCCGGCCACGGTCCAGCCGAAGAAGCCCGCGCCCGAGCCGGTGAGCGTCGTCGCCCCCGTCGAGCTGATGCCCGCGGCGCCGCCGTAGTAGACATACGCCGCGCCGTTGCCCGAGCTGAGGTTGTCCGCCCCAACAACAAGGTCGTTGTAACCGTCGCCGTTCACGTCTCCGGCGCCGTCCACAGACCAGCCGAACTCCCCGTTGGAGGTCGTGCCCGTCAGGGTCGTCGCCGCGGTGGTCCCGATGCCCGAGGACGAGCCGTGGTAGATGTACACCGCCCCCTTGCCCGAGGAGTTGTTGTAGGCGCCGATGGCGATCTCACCGCAGCCGTCGCCGGTCACGTCGCCCAGGGTCGCCATGGCAAACCCGAAGTAGTTCCCCGCGGTGGCCCCGTTGAGCGAGCGGGCCGCCGTGGTGGACACCCCCGTCGCCGTGCCGTGGAAGATGTAGGCCGTGCCGCGCCCCGAGCCCAACGACGGCGCGCCGACGATCACGTCGTCATAGTCGTCGCAGTTGACGTTCCCCGCCCCAGAGACGGCCTCCCCGAAGTAGCCCGCCGAGCCCGAGCCCGAGAGGGTCGAGGTGACCGTGGTGTACAGCGGATCGATGACGATGGGGTAACGGGCGAGGCTGTCGTCCACCCAGAGGGTCAGGGTGTCGCCCTCGGCCTCCATCCACACGTCGAGGGCCGCGCCGGTGGCGTCCCAGGCCAAGAGCTGGCTCACCGTCCAGGGCGCGCCAGCCAGGTCCGCGAAGTGGGCGTCCTCGCCATCGACGCTCAGCTCCGAGGCGCCATCGAGGGTGGTGACCACCCGCAGGGGCCCCGCGCCAACGGGGCGCTCGGTCACGGTGAAGCCTTGCTCGACGCCCCGGGCCTCGCCCACCCACCACGCGGTGAGCCCGCCCTCAAAGCCCTGCTCCAAGGCCGATAGACAGGCGCCGTCGGGGGTGAAGCCCGCCGCCGGGTGACAGTCGCCCAGGGTCGGCGTCACGTCGCCGAGGAGGGTCAGGCGCTCACGACCCCAAGCCGAGACCCGCAGGCCCACACGCTGCCCGGCCTCGTCCTCCACCACCACGCCCCCGGCGTGCAGCACCGCCCAGCCGTCGGCGTGGGGCAGGTCGGCCTGGAACCGCCCCTCGTCGAGGGGAAAGATCGCCCGGCCTTCATCGAGGATACGCACCGAGACCGCGGACCACCACGCAGGATCATTCACCGAGGCCGGCGAAGACACCGCGCCAGACGGGATCTCTGCGGTTGACCCTGAGCCTCCAGGGACACAGGAGAGGAGCGCAAAGATCGGGGACAGCGTCAGAACACGCAGGTGTGGCATGTGGGGGTGCCTCGGTGCCAGGGGTGGGGAGGTTTTACACCCAAGCCCTCAAGCCCTCAAGATCTCGACAAAAAATGACGTATCTTGGCCAGCTCGGCTCAAGGCAGGCGCACCGTGCGCAGCCAGTACTGGTTGAGCGTGTCCGCAAGCTCTACCAACCCCTCAAAGGTGACGGGCTTGGAGATAAACGAGCTCGCCCCATAGGAGTAGCTCCGCTCGACGTCGTGGGGGGCGTGGGAGGTGGTCAACATCACCACGGGGATGTGCCGCAGCCGCGGATCGGCCTTGAGCTGCTGGAGGGTCTCATGGCCATCGAGCAGAGGCATGTTGAGGTCCATGAGCACCAAGGCCGGCACCACCGGATCCTTGCCGTTCGCCCAGGCGCGCAGCGCGTCGAGCAGCGCCTCGCCGTCGTCGGCGAAACGAAGCGGCATGCTCACCCGCGCCTCCCGGAAGGCGTCCTCCAAGAGCAGCCGATCGTCGAGGTCGTCCTCGGCGATCCACACAGCCCGAGACGCTGGGGCAACGGTCACGCGCACGGTCACCTCTCCGCAAGATCCGGCAATATAAGCGGCAGAGCGGCCAGCGCACGTCCCGGATCACCCTCCTCCGCCGATCGGGCCCATCCCCACCCTCACAAAAATACAACACCATCGCTGCATTGCATCTTTGTTTACTCACAGCCCGTCAGCCCCTCCACCCAGGCCGAGATCAAGGCCAGGCCCTCGGCGTCCAGAGTGTTGACGCCGACGGGGGGCATCTTCGCCGCGCCGCTGTCTTCGATTCGCGCGATGAGCACGCTGCGGGCGGGATCTCCCGGCGCGATCACCCGAGCGTCGTCAATCCCAAGATCCCCCGCTGAAGGCGCCACGTCGCAGGCGCCGGTCTCCCCCAGAGGCACCCCCCAGCGCAGGTCCAGGCTCACCCGATCTTGTTCGCCGGGGCGGTGGCAGCTCCCGCAGTTGGTGTGCAGCCAGCTCCGCGCCCGATCCTCGACGCTCCCCTCCCCCGCTGGATCCACCAGCGGCGGAGCGGCCGGGCTCGGCGCCGACTGAATCAGCCCCGCGTGAAGCCAGGTCTCAAGCTGATCCCCCACGACGCCGTTGGGGTACAAAAACTCCCCGTCAAGCTGCGACAGCTCCAGCCCCAAGACACGCCCCGCCGAGGCGGTGTGACAGGTGAGACAGCTCGCCTGATCGGGGAGGAGCCAGCCGTGAACCTCGGCCCCGCCCGGCGCAAAGATCGCGTCCTCGCCGTCGTCTTGCCAGGCGTAGCTGTAGCCAGCCCAGCCGCCATCGTCGTGTCGCATCAACAGCCGGGTCTCCACCAGCCGCTCGCTCGCCCAAAAATGTTTCACCACGACGCTGCCGATGGGCAGCTCCGCCCGCCCTGTCGCATCAAAGGTGAGCGACTCCCCATCGGGCAGCCCAAACCACCGCCCCTTCTCGGCGCCGTCCGACCAGAACGGCGCGTTCACCCCATAGGGGATGAGCCCGGCGCTCACCTCACCGCCCGGCCCCACGCAGCCCGTCTCGCTCAGCCGCGTCGGGAAGCTCGACGCCGTGGCCTCGCCCGCGGGCATCAGCCGCCACAGACCGCCCTCACTGCTGTACTCCACGAGGATCACCTCCCCGTCGCCGTCCTCCACGAAGGTCACCGTGCGGCCGTCCATCGCCGAGAGCAGCGTTGAGGCCGACCAAACGCCGGTCTCGGGGTCTTGGCGGAGGGCCTGGAGCGTCGGCACCACAAAGTCGGAGAACAGGTACATCCCGGCGAGGTTCGGGATCGCCGAGCCCCGGTACACCACCCCGCCGACGACGCTGCGGGCGTCGGCGTCATGGGCATAGGCGTGGAGCGGCGGGATCAGCGCCGGGTCACCGCACTCCTCCTCCGAGCGCCCGCAATAGCTCCCCTCGTAGATCGGCCAGCCGTAGTTCCCGCCCCGGGCCACCCGGCTCACCTCCTCCTCCCGCGCGCCGCCGACGTCCCCCACCCACATCTCCCCGGTGAGCCGATCGAGGCTCCAGCCCCAGGGGTTGCGTAGGCCCATCGCCCAGACCTCGGGCGCGCCGCCGACGCCGTCGGGCCAGGGGTTGTCAACAGGGATGCTGTATGGACTGCCGCCGTCGAGGTCGATGCGTAGGATCTTGCCGTACCACGACTGGGGATCTTGGGCGGCCCAGGCGTCGTCGCCGCCGTCTCCGAAGGCGATCCGCAGCATCCCCTCGTGATCGAAGCCAATGCGCCCGCCGTTGTGGTTCTTCGCGGGCTGGTCCAGCCGCAAGATCACCTCCTCGCTGCTCGGATCCAGGCTCAGCCCGCCGTCCTTCGAGGTGAGCCGTGAGATGAAGGAGGTGAGCTGAGAGTCAACAAGACCGGTGTAAGAGACGATCCACTCGTCCGCCCGGCTTGGGTGCGGGGCGACGCCGAGCAGGCCCCGCTCCCCATCGGCGTACACCCGGTCGCTCAGGTCCACAAACACCCGGGGGCTGGCGGCCTCATCGTCGTCCACGGCCCAGATCACCCCGCCCTTCTCGGCGACCACGAAGGCGCCGGGCTCAATCCACACCGCCGCCGTGGCCTGGTTGAAGCTGGCGTTGGGCACGATCCGCTGAAGGCTCACCTCAGCGCCCACCACCGCCGGACGCGCCACGGCCAAACAGTCGGGGTTGGCCGGGCGCGCGGGGAGACCCCAGACCGGCGCGGTGTCGACCACCGGCGGCGTGTCCTTAGAGTCGGGCGTCGCACAAACGATCAGGGAGAGCAGGAGCGTAGGCATGACCCCAGCATAGCCTCCGCCCGCCGGAGCCTGTAAGCACGATGAAAGGCCCACCCCTCACCCAACGCCGCCATGATGTGTCTCCTCACCGGAGTCAGGCCCAACATGCTCATCGTCCTCATCGTGCTCTTCGGATGCAACAAAGATGATGTCAACTACGAGGCCTGCGACGTCGTCGATGACTGCGCGGACTGGATCCCCGAGGGCGCCACCGGGGTCTGCCTTGAGAAGTCCGGCGGCGGCTTCTGCTCTTGGGAGTGCGCCGCCGATGACGACTGCGCCGCCCCAGAGGACGACGAGCACCCCTATGCGTACGTCTGCTCGTCCTTCGAGAGCGACCCCGCGCTGTACTGCTTCCCCTCCTGCGAAGACGAGGGCGACACCGACGGCGAGGTCTGCCCCGAGGGCTTCACCTGCCGCAGCACCGGCGGCGGCTCCGACAACCGCCGCATCTGTTTCCCTGAGTGAGCCCACCCGATGACGCTGCGCCGTGTGCCCCACGATGAGCTGATCTACACCGTGCCCGAGGCGCTGACCCCGGCGGAGTGCGCTCTGTGGATTGAGCACGGCGAACGTGTCGGCTTTGACGAGGCCCCGGTCACCACGGGCCAAGGCGCGGTGATGCGGCCTGAGCTGCGCAACAACCGCCGGGTGATGATCGACGCCCCCGAGGCCGCCGCGGCGCTCTGGGCGCGCCTCGCCCACGTCGCCCCGCCCCCTTGGCGTGAGCGCCCGGCCATCGGGCTCAACGAGCGCTTTCGACTGTATCGTTATGGTCCCGGCGAGCGTTTTCTGCCCCACCACGACGGCGCGTACAGTCGCCCAAACGGTGAGCGGAGCGCCTGGACGTTGATGGTCTTCTTGAACGCGGTGACCGAGGGCGGTGAGACACGCTTCTTTCGGTCACGCTCTCAAGCGCCATTCGTCACGATCACCCCAAGCGTAGGCACGGCGCTGTTTTTCCTGCACCCCATCCTGCATGAGGGCGCGGAGGTGCGGCAGGGCATTAAATACGCCCTGCGCACCGACGTGATGTTCGCCGCGCCGTGAGACGCGGCGAGCGGCGTCTCAGCGAGCCAAGAGCACGATCGTCGCGATGACCGCGATGATCGCCACGATGAGGCCGACGATCTTCGCCGTGGAGTACGGCGCGGTGCCGCTGGCCTCCCCGGTGAGACCGTTCACCAGGTAACGGTGGGGCGTGCCATTGTATTGGTACGCGGCCACCCAGATCGGCAACAACAAGAGCTTAAACCGGCCGTCGTAGTACCGAACCTTGATCTCCAGGTTGCGCACCTCGTCGCCGCCGACCTTCTCTTCACACTTCTCCTCGATGATCTCCTCCATGATCTTCTTGGCCAGCTCATAGCCCTCGTCGAGGCCCTTCTGGTAACGCTCGGCGACGAAGCCCTGGAGGAACTTGGGGCTGTACGGGGTGAGCTTGTCCAGGGGGAAGGGCTGGAGCGTCTGGAACAGCTCTTGTTCGATGCCCGTGGAGCCGTTGATCATCACGTCGTCAAACTGCTGGCTGTGACGACCCGACGCGCTCGACCACTTGGTCTTCTGCTCTTTACGCTCGACGGTGTTGCCGTTGTCGTCTTTCTCTTTGACCGTCTCGTAGTAGTGGGTGCCCTTCTCGGCCGTCCAGCCGGTGTCGGTCTTGGCGTCGATGGACCACACCGGCAGGTAGATGCCCTGCACGCTGCCCAAGGCCGCCATCTCCTTGAGGCCGTTGGGGCGGAACCACAGGCCGCCGAGCCACTCGCGGAACTTTCGCTGGGCGTCGGAGCGCTCAATGCGGAACGGCGCCACGGCGTCGGGGCGTAAGGCGTCGTACTTGCTCGGGTTGGGCGTGAGCTGGTGGCTGCCGCAGAACGGGCACGACGTGGCCTCGATGTGGGGCTCCACCTCGCTTGACGCCCCGCAGGATCCGCAGGCGATCTCTTTTTTGGCCTCTCCCCAGCCCGGGTTGTCGCGCATCCACGAGTCCACCTCAGAGATGAAGTGGGCCATGGGCTTGTAGGCCGCCGGAGGGCCGCCCGCCGTCGTCGGCTCGGGGGCCTCGTCCTTCACGACGTGCCCGCAGTAGGGGCAGGTGAGGTCGCCGGAGCCTGGGCTCCACTCAAGGTCAGCGTTGCAGCTTGGGCAGGGGAAGTTCTTGGCCATCGTCAGGTCCTCGTTTCGACGGCGCAAGACTATCACCCCTGACAAAAAAACGCCGAGCCCCAATGACGGGACTCGGCGACTTTGTTGGGATCCGCTCGACTTTGTTCGGATCAGCGCCCGGAGGCGACGATCAGCGAATCGGCGGCGGGCCCGGGGGCGGCGGCGGCATCGGCGGAGGCGGCGGGCCCGCGGGGCGCGCGGCGGCCTGGATCTCCGCCACCTCAGCGGCGGGCTTCCAGCCGTCAAACCCAGCGCGCCACACGAGGTGGTTGCCGTCGGGGTTGGCGGAGAGGCGCTGGGCGATCTCAGCGGCGCTCAGCTCGGCCTGGCCCTCAGGGCCGTTGTAGTGGAACTTCGCGCCCGCGCCCGGGGGCGGCGGCGGCGCGGCCGGGGGCACGAGCCCAACGATCTCGGGGACCTGATCCCACGACACCCAGCCGGCCATGCCTTGACGCCAGACGTGGTGGGTGCCCGAACGATCGCCCGCGACGCGCTGGGCGATGTCCTGGGCGCTGAGCTGGGCCTGACCACCGGGGCCGTTGTAGTGGAACGGCGCCGAGGGCGGAGGAGGCGGCGCCGGGGGAGGCGCGCCGGGAGGACCGCCCTGACCGGGGATGCCGCCGAAGGCGTTGTTGAGCTGCTGGCCCATCATCTGACCGACCTGCAGGCCCATGCCCGCGCCGACGAAGGCGCCGCCGGTGCCCGTGTTCTTCGCCGCGTCACGCATGGCGCCGACGGCCTGGAACTGGGCGTAGCGGCCCACGTCGCCCATCATGTCCATCTCGCGCCGCTTGTTGAGGATGGCGCGGAGGTCATCAGGCAGGTTGAGGGCCTCGACGGTGAAGTCGGTGAGGCCGATGCCGTACTTCTGCTCAAACGCGGGGCTCATGCGCTCCAAGAACGCCTGCTTGAGCTCAAAGAAGCCGCTGTCGAGCTGGTTGATGTTGAGGTTTTGTTCGACCGCGAGCTTCTTGCACGAGGCGCGGAAGGCCTCGACGAGCATCTTCTTGAGCTGCCCGTTGATCTCGGCGGTGGTGAACAGGCCGTCGGTGCCGACGACCTCCTCCAAGAAGCGGCCGGGCTCGACGATGCGGTACTCGAAGATGCCGTAGGCCCGCACCTCGATGCCGCCGTACTTGGGATCCTCGAACAAGAAGGGCGAAGACGTGCCCCACTTCTGGTCGGGGAAGCGGCGGGTAGAGACGAAGTACACATCGCCCTTGTAGGGGTAGTTGAGCTGGTACTTGATCGCCTCGAAGAACGACGAGATCGCCTTGGTGCGCGTGGAGAGCTCGTAGGTGCCGGGTGCGAAGACCTCGGAGAGCCGCCCCTCGCTCACGAAGACCGCCGCCTGACCCGGTCTCACGACCAGCTTGCCGCCGTCTTGGATGGCCTGGTTGAAGACGGGGTAACGATAGACCAAGGTGTCGTTGGTGTCGTCCATCCACTGGATGACGTCCAAAAACTGCGCCTTGGCATGTCCCTTGAGGGTGTCCCAGATTCCCATGGTCACTCCGTGAAGTCCGGCGCCGCCGGTCGCAAAAGAGTAAACCCGAAGAGGGCCCGGGGCAATGGTCAAAACGACGGGGATGGCGCCCAGGGGCGCTCAGTGTAGGTCCACGCAGGGGATCACCGGGCTCTCGCCCACCTGGGCGCGGCGCCACCAGCCGGGCTCGCCGGGCGCGGTGAGCCTGTACTCCCAGAACCGCAGGCGCACGGCCTCGGGCTCAGCGGGCAGCTCGGTCTCAAAGAGGGGCTGCAACGCCTGGGGGTGATGGCAGAGCCCCCGCAGCACCCCGACGACGTAGCCCGGCGCCCCTCGCTCAAAGCCAAGGCCGTAGAACCACAGCATGAAGTCCAGGCGCGGCTGGTGGGGGTGAACCACAGGCGGCGGGCGATGGGGATCCCCGGCCTTGTACGGCAGCTCGATCACCCGCCAGCCGCCGTGATCCTTCACCTCAACGCTGGGCTCGATCCGCCGCGTCGTGATCTGGGCGAAGAGGTGGTAGTTGTTCACCAGCCGCCAGCGGGCCACCCGCTCGGCGAGCTTGGGCGCGGGCGCCAGATCCGTGAAGCGGTGAGTGGCGAGCAAGATCGACAGCCCGATGTAGAGCGCGCCGAGGAGCATCGGCCAGCGCCGCGCCTGCAGATCCACCGGCGCCGGGGCCAAGCCCAGCCGCGCCCGCGCCGCCGAGCCCCAGCGCGCGACGTCCTCCTCGTCGAGCAAAACAACCGAGATCCCCAGGGCAAACCAGCAGAAGAAGCCGTAGTTCGCCGTCGCCATGTTCACGATCTGAAAGCTCGTGAAGGCGAAGAGCGCCACCCGCCGCGACCACCGCGGGCCAAAGACGCCCCAGGCGAGCACCCCCTCAAAAAAGAGCGCCCACCAGCTCTCAAGGCGGTGCCAAGCCGCGGGGAGCTGGTGCGCCCACCACGCCAAAGGTGTCGGCAAAGGCGCGGTCTCGTAGTAGTGGGCCATCGCCGAGCCGTCCCACCAGTCGCCGATGGGGGACTGGGCCTTCGCCACCGCCGACAAGAAGTAGAGCTTAAACAGCAAGACCCGCCAGGCGAGGTGAACCCAAGGTGCGGAGCGACGCTGCGGCGTGAACACCGCCAGCACGCTGGCCTCGATGAGCAGGTTGTCCCACTGGAAGCCCAGAAGCGCGTCCCCGGCGAGCACATAGCCCAGGTACAAGGCGCCGCTGAGGCCCAGGTTGAGCCGAGGCCACAGACCAAAGAGCGCCGCGAGGCAGGCCGCCCCGCCCACAAACGCGCCGCCCACGAGCGCGCCGTCGCTGGCGGTGAGCCACAGCCAGCTCGGCGCCTCCCACAGGCTCACCGCGGCCCGGGCCCCGTCGAGGCGCGCGGCGATGGGCGAGATCCCCAGCGCGCCAAAGAGCGGGAGCAGCTGCACCCCGAGGCTCAGCCAAGCGACGAGGCTCACCGCCGCGACGACACGGAGCAGGAGCCGGGCGACGGCGGGGCCAGAGGCGCTCACGAGGGTCATCCGTGAGTTTACCGCGCTCCACGGGAGCCCAAAAACAACCAACCCCCCTGGGGATGAACCCAGAGGGGCGGTTGTTGCCAGAGGGGCGGTTGTGGGAGAGGCCCACGCCGCGCGGCGCCGCGCTTTAGCCCAGCAGAGGCCGCGCCGCCGCCGCGAGCCGCTGCGAGGCCGACGGAGCGGCGCCCGAGGGCCGCGCCGAGGACCACGAAGCAGCGACCGCGAAGAGGCGAGGCGCGAGCGCCTGCCCCTGAGACGGCGAGACGAAGACGAGCGGGGCGTCAGTCAAGCGCACACGAGGCTCCATGCGTCGAGAGAGGGACCCGGCGAAGCACCGGGCCATCCAAGCGTCCTTGGACCTCACAACTTTATTCAGCACCCCGGCCCCGTTCTGACCGGGGGATCGACCCAGAGACCGGTTTCTGCTGACACCCCCGCCGAACATCCGTCATGCTGGCGCTGGGGCGCGTGAACCCCGCGCCGTCAGTCGTTTAAGCTCGCGGCCAAGGCGTCCATGAGGCTTCCGGTGCCCAGCTCACGCCCTTTGGCGTGCTTTCCGCCGTCGTCACCGAAGAAGGCCCCCTGCTCGGTGATCGTGAGCCGCGTCTTGGACCCAGCCGCCTCGATCTGGATCGTGGCCAAAGACACCGACATCTTCCAGCCGTTCACGAACATGTCGTAGACGTAGAGGATCCGCGCGCCCTCGACGATGTCGTGGTACCGGCACTGGAAGTCGGTCACCATGCCGCTCTTCCAGTGGCCGACCGCCCGCTCGGCGCCGCCGGGACGAAAGTCGAAGGAACGCTCCACGAGGGTGGCGTTGACGTTGACGCCGAACCAGCGGGCCTTGAGGTCTTCGTTGGCGAAGGCGCCCCAGACCCGCTCCGGGGCCGCGTCGAGGTCACGGGTGAGGGTGAAGGTGGCGTGGTGAACGGTAGTCTCGGGCACGGGGCAGGTCCGGGGGATGAGGGGTTGGGGGTTGGGTCTTCGGGACCAGGCGCCCTAGTTGGCCTTCTTCACGATGCGTAAGTGGGACACCGCGGCGGAGGGCGTGAACTCCACGCACTCATAGAGGCTCTCCACGCCGCCCAGATCCTCAAAGATGCGCTCGCCTTGGCCAAAGAGCACAGGCACCTGCACCAGATGCAGCTCATCAATGAGGCCCGCCTTCAGGTACGCCCGCACCGTGGCGGCGCCGCCGGCGAGGCGCACGTCTTTGCCGTTGGCGGCGGCGAAGGCCTGCGCCAAGGCGGAGTGGATGCCGTCGTTGACGAAGGTGAAGCGTGTGCCGCCCTCCATCTCTAAGGGCGCCTTCTCCTCGTGGGTGAGCACGAAGACCGGGTGGTGGTAAGGCGGGTTTGTGCCCCACCAGCCCCTCCAGGCCGCCTTGTCTTGCACGTCTGGGGGCGGGCCGAACATGCGGCGGCCCAGGATGCTGGCGCCGATGTTGGCGTCTGCGCTTGAGGCAAAGTCGTTGTCGATGCCCTCGGCGCCTCCGCCCCGGCCAAACATGGCGCTGAAGTGTTTGGTGGCGAAGGCCCAGCCCATGAGCCGGAGGCCGTCACGCCCAAAGGGCGCCTCCAAGCGTTGGTCTGGGGCGGCGCTGAAGCCGTCGAGGGAGATGGCGAAGCAGCGGACGACGAGCTTAGGCATTGGATTCCTGTGCGGTTCGGTCATGGGGCCTGTTGACGAAGCAGGTCTTCGAGGCGGTCGAGGTCGCGGTGCCAGGCACGTTTGCGGTCCTCAATCCAGCGCTGGGCGGGGCCGAGGGCCTCGGGCTCTACGGTGAAGGTGCGGACGCGGCCGGTCTTGTGGCTGGTCACCAGGCCGCTCGCCTCCAAGACCTTGAGGTGCTGGACCACCGCCGAGAGCGTCATCGTGTGGTCGGCGGCGAGCTGGGTGGCCGACGCGGGCCCGGCGCTGAGGCGCTCGACCATGCCGCGGCGCGCGGGGTCGGACAGGGCCGCGAAGACGCGGTCGAGGGGGTCTGCCGTGGATTGCTCAAGCATTCGCTTTAGTATCTGCGGAGACGATGATGGTCAAGCAGAACCTTTAGTGTTCGGACCGCTCGGCGTGGCCCGGCCCCGCAGGTTAAGGCGAGCCCATGCGGTTCACCCTCAACGGCGCGCCCCGTGACGGCGCCAACGGCCTCACCCTTGGGGCCCTCCTCACCGAGCTTGGCCTGCGGGTCGAGGCCCTCGCCGTGGCGAAGAACGGCGCCGTCGTGCCCCGGGCGGCGCTGCCCACGACGCCCATCGACGACGGCGATCAGATCGAGCTGGTGCGCGCCGTCGGCGGCGGCTGATCCTCAGAGCACCCGGCGGTTCTCGAGCGCGCGCATCAGGCTCACCCGGTCGGCGTACTCGATCTCGGTGCCCACGGCGACGCCATGGGCGAGGCGGCTCACCTTCACCCCGGCGGGCTTGAGCGCCCGGGCGATGTACAGCGCCGTGGCGTCGCCCTCGACGTCGGGATCCGTGGCGACGATCACCTCGGTGACCTCACCCGCGCGCTGGATGAGGCTGCGCAGGCGGAGCTGCTCCGGGCCGACGCCGTCAAGGGGTGAGATCGCGCCGTGGAGCACATGGTAGAGGCCGTGGTACTCGCCGGAGCGCTCCACCGCGCTGATGTCTTGGGGGCGCTCGACCACACAGATCATCGCCCGATCACGGCGAGCGTCGGCGCAGATCGGGCAAGGGTCGGCGGCGGCGATGGTGTGGCATTGGCTGCACTCCTTCACCGCGGCCTTGAGCTCGGCCAAGGACTCGGCCAGCTCTCGCACGAGGTCATCTGGGGCGCGCAGGAGCCACCAGGTCAGGCGCTGGGCGGTCTTCTCCCCGATGCCAGGCAGGCGGGAGAGCTGGGTCACGCAGCGTCGGATCGGGTCCACGAGGGCTCCTGATGCGGTGTTTTTGGCGAGACCAGGGCCTAGAGCAGCCCGGGGGGCAACGGCAGGCCGCCGGTGAGCGCGCTGAGCTTCTGGGCCATGAGCTCTTTGCCTTTGGTGAGCGCGTTGTTCGTGGCGGCGACGATGAGGTCCTCCAGCATCTCGCGGTCGTCCATGGCCGCGGGGCTGATGCGCACGGAGAGCACCTGCTGGCCGCCGGTGGCCACGACGGTGACCAGGCCACCTCCGGCGCTGCCCTCGACCTCGGCGGCCTCGGCCTCGGCCTTGATCCGCATCATGTTCTGCTGAAGGCCCTGCATCATCGAGCCCAGGTTGTTCATGTCGAAGGGGTTGCTCATTCGTCCTCCAGGGTGCTCAGGGAGTGGACTTGTACGATCTCCGCGCCGAGCAGGTCTCGAACGCGCTGAATCATGGGATCTTTGTCGACCTGGGCGCGCAGGTCCTCCAGGTGGGTGCGGCGACGCTCATCGCGGTGCTCTTTGAGCGAGCGGCCCTCGCTCTCGCCGCGGTCCCGAAGCTCAACCCGGGCGAGGCCGGGGAACAACACGGCGACGGCGGCCTTGAGCTCTGAGGCCTCCAGCTTCGTGGCCACACGCTCCCGAAAGGCCGTGCCGACGCCGATGACCAGCGCCACACCCTCACGGCCCAAGAGCACGATGTTCTCGGCGAAGGTGTCCCAGGCGCGACCGAAAGACTTGACGTGTTTGATGAGCGCCCGAAACCGTTCGTCGTCGCTGGCGGCCTCGGGCAATGGCGGAGGAGGCGGCGGCGGGGCGGCCTCGACGGCGGCGGCGGCGGGCGATGGCGGCGGAGGAGGCGGCGGGCGTTGGGGCCGGGAGGGCGCGCGCTCGGGCTCAACAGGCCGCGTCGGAGCGCTGGCCAGCGGCGGGGGGCTCGTCGGAGGGCGGCTGGCGTCACCCTCCTCCGGTCGAAAAGGGCGGGGTGGCCCGCCGCGAGCGGATGTGCCGCCGCCGGTCGCCCGCAGGCGCCGCTCTAGCTCCTCAAGTCGTGAGACGAGGTGATCGACGGGCTGCAGAGGCCGCACGATGGCCAGCCGCGCGACGCCCATCTCCAAGACGAGGCGCGGGCGGCTCGCCCGGGAGACCTCGTCGTGAAGGCTCAACATCGCCTGGAAGTAGCGGGAGAAGGTCTCGACATCGACCCCGGCGCAGATCTTGCCCAGGCGGGTCTGCTCCTCTTCAGCCACGTCGAGGTGGCGGCGGGAGCTGGGGCTGAGCACAACCAGCGCGGCGTTTCGCAGGAGCTCCAAGATCTCGGCGGTGAACTGGCTGAGCTCGTAGCCGTAGTCGTAGACCTGGGCGATGACATCGAGGCAGCCCTCGGGCTCACCGCGCAGAAGCCCCTCTAAGAAGCCGTAGAGCAGCTCCCGATCGACCAGACCCAAGGTGCGGGCCACGGACTCTAAGGTGATGTCGTCGCCGCCGAAGGCGATCACCTGGTCGAGGAGGCTCTGGGCGTCACGCATCGAGCCTTCGCCCGCGCGGGCGATGAGCCGGAGGCCCTGCTCGGGGATGACCACCCCTTCAGCGGCGCAGATCGTCGAGAGCCGGGTGACGACCACACCCTCGGGGATCCGCTTGAAGTCGAAGCGCTGCACCCGAGAGAGGATGGTGTCGGGGATCTTCTGGGACTCCGTGGTCGCGAAGATGAACACGACGTGGGCCGGGGGCTCCTCCAGGGTCTTCAACAAGGCGTTGAAGGCCCCGATCGAGAGCATGTGCACCTCGTCGATGATGTAGATGCGGTAACGGTCGCGGCTGGGCAGGTACCGCACCGCGTCGCGCAGCTCACGCACGTCATCGACGGAGTTGTTCGACGCGCCGTCGATCTCCGTCACGTCGGGAGAGAGGCCCTGGGGCACCTCAAGGCAGGACGGGCACACGCCGCAGGGCTCGGGCGTGGGGCCGTTCACGCAGTTCAGGCAGCGGGCGAAGGTGCGGGCCGCCGTCGTCTTGCCCACGCCACGCGCGCCCGTGAACAGGAAGGCGTGGTGGATACGTTTGAGCCGCAGCGCGTTCCGCAACGTCTGCGTGACGTGGGTCTGCCCGGCGATGTCTTCAAAAGTGACGGGACGCCACTTTCTGGCGATGGCCTGATAGCTCATGCCGACTGCTCGGGGAGGGCGGGGCTCTGGTCGAAGGAGCCGCGCCGGGAAGTGATGGCCGGGTGACCCGTCACACCATGTGTCCTACTACCGTTGCTTCCTTCCGGACCTGGCGGGGTTCAAGGGCGTTGGTCAACAGGGCCCGACCATCACTTCCCGGCGCGACGCCGGGCGCTCACCTGCAGGTGGCGGAGAGGGTGGGATTCGAACCCACGGTACATTGCTGTACACACGATTTCCAGTCGTGCACCTTCGTCCACTCGGTCACCTCTCCGCAGAGCCCGAGGGCTCTCCTGCAGGTCAGGCAGGGATCGAGATGAAGAGCGAAGAAGGAGAGGGTGGGATTCGAACCCACGGTAGCGCAAACTACAGTAGATTTCGAGTCTACCGCCTTCGTCCACTCGGCCACCTCTCCAGATTCACAGCGAGCTTGTCGCCGTGGGGAGCCCTAAACTTCTGCCGGCCGTGTGGGCGGGGAGGTACTTATCGGCGCCTGCGCAGATCCTGGAAGAAGGACCGCAGGAGCGCGGCGCACTCTTCAGCTTCGACCCCCGGGACCACCTCGAAGCGGTGGTTGAGGGCGGGGTGCTGGGAGAGGTCGCCTAAGGTGCCGAGGAAGCCGCCTTTGGGATCGGCGGCGCCATACACACACATGCTGACGCGCGCGTTCACCATCGCGCCCGCGCACATGGCGCAAGGCTCTAAGGTGACGTAGACCGTGCAGCCATCCAAGCGCCAGTGACCCTGGGCGAGGGCGGCCTCACGCATCGCGAGCAGCTCTGCGTGCGCGGTGGGATCGGCGCCGGTCTCACGTCGGTTGTGGGCGACGGAGAGGATGGCGCCATCTCGGACGACGATCGCGCCGACAGGGACCTCGCCGATTGGAGCGGCGAGCCTTGCCTGCGCGAGCGCCACCGCCATGTACGAGCGGTGAAGTTCGGGGCTGTTCATCTCGATTCCATCAAAGAGCGACCGCCTGCTTTGCGACGCAGGCCCGGCCCCTTTATGATCCCAACGTGCAGGTGTCAACGGTCAGCGGCGCATGAGGCTCCTCTCTCTCCTCGCGGATCGCCTACGCGCCGCCCTGGACGGGTCGGTGCGCGCGGGCTTGGCTCCCTACGTCGAAGAACGAGGGGCCCTCCGCGCCGAGGTAGACGCGCTCAGGCTGGGGATCACCGCCCTCTCCCGCGACCGCGAGGCCCTCGACCGCTGGCTCGCCCGCCGCGCCGGCCCCTTCACCGGGGACATGACGGTGCACGAGGCCTGGGCCCGCCACCCCCGGGCGAAGGAGGTGTTCGCGCGACACCACCTCCCGGCTTGCCCGGCCTGCGCCGTCGGCGCCGATGAGACCCTCGCGGAGGCCGCCTTCGGGTATCGCCTCTCATTGGAGGATCTCCTTGGGGAATTGAACGCCGTGCTCAGGCCTTGATGGTCTGCGCCCCTGACGGTCACGATCGGCTCTTGCTCTCTTCGCCGCCGGGGTCTACGCTGTCGCTGGCACACACGATTCGCACCCCACCGACCCCCCAACCGCGGAGGGAAGATGCTCCGCCGCATCCTGACCACCTCGCTCTTCTTTGTCTTGGCCTTGGGCACCGCCTGGGCCGCCGACGTCACCCTCCAGACCGACGACGGCGTGAAGCTTCACGCGGTCTACAACCCGGTGAAGAGCGCCACCCGCGGGGTCGTGCTCGTGCACATGGCGGGCCGCAGCGCTGAAGACTGGGCGTTCATCGCCACGAAGCTCAACCAGTCCGGCGTCGCCACCCTCGCCGTCGATCTGCGCGGCCACGGCGGCAACGTCTCCCCGACGTCTTCGCCGACCACGCTCACCGAGGCCGACTACCAGAAGATGCAGAAGGACGTGGCCGCCGCCGTCGCCCACCTGCGTAAACAAGGCGTCACCGACGTCTCGCTCATGGGCGCGTCCATCGGCGCGAACCTCTGCCTGCAGGTCGCCGCCGCGGATCCCAACATCAAGTCCGTGGTCATGCTCTCGCCGGGCATGAACTTTAAGGGCGTGATGCTCTCCGAGGCGCTCACCACCTACGGCGACCGCTCCTTGCTCGTCGTCGCCGCCGTCGACGACTCGTACAGCGCCAAGACCGCCCAGTACATCCAAGACGCCGCGCGCTCGCGCCAGGTGGTGCAGCTCTTCTCCGCGGGCGGCCACGGCACGAAGATGCTCAACCGGGTGCCCGAGCTTGAGCCCTTGGTGATGTCCTGGTTGCTCGGCACCTACCGCATCGGCACCGAGAGCGGCGTGGTGGGCTCCAACCCCAACATCACGACCACGGACACCACGAAGGTCGAGACGACGGGCCAGACCTTCGGCAGCAAGTGACCTAGAGCTTCCGCACCAGCGCCGAGAGCCCCCGGGCGTCGAGGCGCTGGAGCAGCTCACGCAGGCGCTGGGGGTCGATGAGCAGCTCGGTCGGCGAGAGCTGGCCGAGCACAAAGTCGTCGAGGGGCAGCACGGCGCGCACCTCCTCGATGATGTGCGGGTCGCTCACCTTGAGCATGGCGAGGTTCTTGTGGAGGATCCGCTCGCTCATCCTTCGGGGCTCTCGATTCGGTAGGCGTAGCCTTGCTCGGTGAGGAAGAGCTGGCGCTTCTCCGCATAGAGCTGCTCGTTGGAGTCGCGGGTGATGACGGTGTAGAAGTGGGCGACGTTGTCCCCACCTTTGGGCCGGAGGATTCGCCCGAGGCGCTGGGCCTCCTCTTGGCGGCTGCCCCAGGTGCCGGAGACCTGGATGGCCACGGAGGCATCGGGCAGGTCCACGGAGAAGTTGCCCACCTTGGAGATCACCAAGGCCGGGATGTCGCCGTGGCGGAAGGCCTCAAAGAGCTTGTCGCGTTGGCCTTGAGGGGTCTTGCCGGTGATGATCGGCAGGCGCCAGCGCGCGGCCATCCACTCAAGCTGCTCGATGTACATGCCCAAGATGAGCACGCGGTCGCCTTTGTGGCGCTCCAACAGCTCGTCGATCACCGGGCCCTTGCGGGGGTTGGTGGAGGCGATGCGGTACTTCTCGCGGTCATCGGCCACGGCGTAGCGCAGGCGGTCGTCTTCGCTGAGCCCGACGCGGATCTCGGTGCACGAGGCTGAAGCGATCCAGCCCTGGTGCTCGAGGTCTTTCCACGGCATGTCGAACCGTTTGGGGCCGATCAAGGCGAACACGTCGCCTTGTTTGCCGTCCTCACGCACCAAGGTCGCCGTGAGGCCCAGACGCCGCCGGGCTTGGAGCTGGGCCACCGACCGGAAGACCGGCGCGGGCAGCAGGTGAACCTCGTCGTAGAGGATGAGCCCCCAGTTCGCCCGGTCAAACAGGCCGAAGTGCACGAACTCTTCAGTGCGAGAGCGGCGCCAGGTCAACATCTGGTAGGTCGTGAGCGTGACCGCGGCGATGTCTTTGCTGTCGCCGGTGTACTCCGCGACCTGATCGGGCTCGAGCGTGGTGCGCTGGAGGATCTCCTCGCGCCACTGGCGCAGGGCCGTGACGTTGGTGCAGAGGATCAAGGTCTTCATGTTGAGCCGGGTCATCACGCCCAGGCCCACCAAGGTCTTGCCCGCGCCGCAGGGCAGCACCACCACGCCGGAGCCGCCGTTCACCAGACCGTCGCCGTAGAAGCTGTCGATGGCGTTGATCTGGTAGTCGCGGAAGTGCCACTCGAGGCCGTTCACCGTGGGGTGGCGGACGGTGATCTGGAGCGCCTCGCCGTCGGTGTAGCCCGCGAGGTCCTCGACGGGGTGGCCGACCGCGGTGAGGGCCTGCTTGAGCTCGCCGCGATGGCCGACGGGCACCCGCACCGACGTCTTGTTGACCCGCTCGCCCAAGAGCGGGATCGCCGCCTTGGTGGAGCAGATCTCGGTCATCAGGGCCTCGTCTGAGGCCTCCAACAACAACGAGCCCGCCGGGCCCGGGCGCAGCTTGAGCCGCCCGTAGCGCCCCATCGTGTCGCGGATCGACACCGGCACGTTGGGCGGCACCTCGTACTTCGACCAGCGGAGGAGGATGTTGATGGCCTCCTCGGGGCTGAGCCCCGCCGCCGCGGCGTTCCACAGCGAGAGGGGGGTCACCCGATAGGTGTAGACATACTCAGGGCTCTTCACCAGCTCCGCGAAACGCACCAAGGCGTCGCGAACCTCCTTGAAGTGGGGACCCATGGTCTCCAACAACAAGGTGTGGTCTGACTGGACGATGAGCGGGTTCTCAGGGACGTACCGCATGGGCGCCAGGATAACCCGGCCCACCCGCTCAGGAGGGCTCGCCGGTCATCACCGCGCGCGGCGGGGGATCGGGAGCCCTCGGAAGTCCAGGGATCAGGCCGAGCGTCGCGGCGCGCGGCGAAGAAGGGCCGCCGCGAGGAAGAGCGCGCCGAGGCCCCAAGCGCTGTCAGGCCCCGTGGCGCAGCGGGCGCCGCCGCCCCGGAGCTGGGGGCTCGCGTCACACCGATCGCCGATGCCGTCGCCGTCGGAGTCCGCTTGGTCGAGGTTCGACTCCGCCGGGCAGTTGTCGCAGAGGTCGCCGGTGCCGTCGCCGTCTACGTCGGACTGGTCGGCGTTCTCTTGGGTGGGGCAGTTGTCGCAGGCGTCGCCGATGCCGTCGAGGTCGGTGTCGAGCTGGTCGGGGTTGGCGGCCTCGGGGCAGTTGTCGCAGAGGTCGCCGAGCCCATCAAAGTCGGTGTCGGTCTGGGCGGGGTTGGGCTCGACGAGGCAGTTGTCGCAGGCGTCCCCGGCGCCGTCCTCATCGTAGTCCACTTGGTCTAAGTTATGGTCGAAGGGGCAGTTGTCGCAGAGGTCACCGATGGCGTCGATGTCGCTGTCGCCCTGGTCGGGGTTCTCGATCTCAGGGCAGTTGTCGCACTCGTCGCCCTTGAGGTCGAGGTCGGCGTCGATCTGGTCGAGGTTGTAGGCCAGGGGGCAGTTGTCGCAGTCGTTGCCGATCAGGTCGCCGTCGCTGTCGGCCTGGGTGGGGTTGTACAGCCCCGGGCACACGTCGCACACCTCACCCCAGCTGTCGCCGTCGTCGTCGGCCTGGTCGGGGTTGTAGGCGAAGGGGCAGTTGTCGCAGTAGTCGCCCAAGAGGTCGGCGTCGGTGTCCTCTTGGAGCGGGTTCAGGACGTCGATGCAGTTGTCGCAGAGGTCGCCGACGGTGTCGCAGTCTTTGTCTTCTTGGCCGATGTTGGAGATCGTCGGGCAGTTGTCGCAGGAGAGCTGCACGACGCGGTCGGGCAGCCCGTTGTCATCGACGATGACCACCGTGCCCGCCGAGAGCAGGTCGCCGTCCTCGTCGTAGGTCGCGCCATAGACCGGGTAGAGGCAGCCAAACGACGTGTAGTCGTAGAAGTAGTCGGTGTTCTCGATGGGGTTGCCGGCGTCATCGACGGCGGAGGCGCAGAGGGGGTCCTCCAAGTCTGTGGGGAACTCCTCGGAGACGTCGATGTAGTTGCAGTTGAAGTCCTGCTCGATGTCGTCATTGCAGCAGGTGCCCGGGTCACAGAACGCCCAGGCCGACAACGAGGCGAGAAAGAGCAGGATCATGGCGACTCCTCGGGCTTGGGCGCTTCTTCGTCTTCTTCTTCGTCGTCGTCACGGAAGTTGTTGGGGTTCAACAGCTCCTCCAACGTCTCCTCCGTGGTCTTGGGCGGCGGCGCGACGATCACCTCAGGCTGCTTGGGCTGGGTGATCTTCACCGTCTCGCCGCTCCAGGGGGCCAAGACCTCGGCGGGGTAGACGGGGTAGCCCTCTTCAGGGGTGAAACGTTCGACGATGTGGAACTCCACGCGGCGGTTCGTCGCCAACGACGCCTCGTCGGTGCCGGCCGTCTTGGGCACCACCTCGCTCATGCCGCGGTACGACATGCGGGAGGGGTGCACCCCGGCGAGGATCAGGCCCTTCCAGATGGCGCGGGCGCGCAGGTTGGAGAGGTCGTAGTTGTAGGCGAAGCTGCCCTCTTCGCTGGCGTGGCCCTCGATGACGATGTGGCCGATCTCGGCGTGATCGTGGAGGATCTTCGCCACGGCCTCCAGGGTGGCCATGGACTCGGGGAGGATGGTGTCGGTGCCGAACTCGAAGTTGATCGGGTCGCGGATGACGATCTGATCTTGCTGGATGCGGGCGAGCTCATCGGGCTTCCACTCCGGCGGCGGGAGCTCCTCGACCTCGATCTGCTCGGGCACGATCTCTTCAGGGGGCTGCTCGGTGACCTTGATCTGGCTCTCCGGCGGGGGCGGAGGCGGCGCGTCGGGGGGGCGCACCCAGGTGTAGGCGACGTAATACCGAAACGCCGTAGACCCGACCCCATCGGCGATGCCTTTGCCGACGCCGAGATCCCACTGGGAGCTGCCGTCGCCGAGGAGGATCTGCGCGCCGATGAGGCCCTCGCCGCTGCGCCCGCCGCGGGTGGAGAGGCTCGACGCGCCGCCCCGGGTGAGGAGCGCCGCGGTCAGGTTGAGGCGATCGGGCCAGAGGCCGACGACGGCGCCGAGGTTGAGGTCAAACGTGGGCTCGATCTTGTAGTCGAGGCCCGTGTCGTCGGTGCGGCGGCCGGCGTAGGCGCCATCGGCGACGAGGAGCGCCGGGCCGACCTCCACCATGCCGCTGATGCCGGCCTTCACGCGTAAGGTGCCCTCGCCGAGGTAAGCCTCACGTTTGCCCGTCGGCGCGTAGGCGTCGGCGTGGAGGCCCAAGGTCAAGGGCCCCGCCTCGGCGAGCTTCACCCGGCCGCCGACGGAGAGATCGCCCAGGCCCGCGCCCTCGTGGCCCATGGCGAGGGCGTCCTCTTCAGAGACCTCGGCGCCGCCGTCTACGGCCATCGGCAGGCTGGCGCGCAGGGAGAGCCGATCCGAGGCGTCCCAGCTCGCGCCGACCTGCAGCACGCGGCGGTTGACGACCAGCGCGCCGACCTCCTCGTTGAACTTGTAGAGGATGACCGGGTCGCGCTCGTACTGGTAGACCGCGCCGACACGCACCGAGCCTTGCCCGGCGATGAGCGGCGAGTCGACCCCGGGCGGCGTGCCTGCGGCGAGGGTAGAGCGCAAAAGCTCCACGTCGAGGGAGTACCCGGCGTGCGCCTCGGCGCTGAAGAAGAACCACAGCCACGTCTGGAGCGTAATCAACCGCACCTTTCCTTTGAGGCGCACCATATTCCGATGGGCGCCGTAGCGATCGGCATGGTCTAAAGCTATCCTCTTCTTGTGGGGCTCTGCATGTCAGGGCGCTGCCCCGCTCAGGAGTCTCAGGTCATGCTTCTGTTCCCATTGCTGTTCGGGACGCTGCTCGGCTCAAGCTGCATCGAGACTGGCCTCAACCCTGAGAAGCCCGACGAGGACTTGGACCTCGCCCCCGAGCTCTCGATCAGCCCCGAGCGCCTCGACTTCGGCGAGCTGCGCCCCGGCGAGAGCACCGCGCTCACCGTCACCTTGAGCAACGAGGGCACCAAGGCGCTCTCGGTCAGCTCGGTGCGTATCGAAGGCGACACCGTCTTCACCATGACGGCCATGGGCGCCACCACCATCGAGCCCGGCGCCACCGTAGACGTCGCGATCACCTTCTCCCCGGTGAACGTCGAGCACGAAGGCAGCCTCGTCGTGCTCTCCGACGACCCAAAAGTCCCCCGCGCCACGGTGGACTTGATCGGCTACGGCCTCGTGCCCCAGCTCTACGTCTTCCCCAACCCCATCGACTTTGGCCGCGTTGAGCCCGAGTGCGCCCGCGACAACACGATCACCCTCAAGAACATCGGCCGCGAAGAGCTCACCGTCGATGGCCTCGCGCAGCTCGGCGACGGCTTCGTTCTCGACGAGTCCGACCTCGCCCTGCCCCTCAAGCTTGAGCCTGAAGAGACCTACGACCTCAAGGTCACCTTCACGCCGTTGGCCATCGAGGCCTACACCGGCGAGCTGTGGGTGAGCTCCAACGGCGGCGACCCCGTCGTCCCCCAGACCGGCGAAGGCGCCCCCGTCGGCGAGTTTGTGGACGAGTGGACCCAGCCCCGCTCCAACCAGGTCGACATCATGTTCTTCATCGACAAGAGCTGCTCGATGGAGGACGACAAAGAGCGCCTCGCCTCAAACTTCACGAAGTTCACCGACAAGCTCTCGGCGATCGACGCCGACTATCTGGTGATGGTGGCCACCAAAGACAACGGCTGCAAGAACGGCACGTTCATCACCAAAGACACCGCCAAAGAAGAGATCTCCGCGCAGTTCCGCCAGGCCGTAGACCAGCCCGGCGGCACCTACACCGAGGCCGGGCTGATGATCACCCGCAACGCGGTGAACGCGACCGGCGGCGGCGAGTGTAACGAAGGCTTCATGCGGGATGGCTCGATGGTCTCCTTCGTGCTCATCTCGGACGAGCCCGAACAATCCCCGTCCGGCGCGAGCTGGTCGGAGAACGTCGCCGCGATCCGCTACAAGGCGCCGACGGCCTACATCAACGCCGTCGTGGGCCCCGTGCCCGACGGCTGCGCCACCGCTGAGGCGGGCTACGGCTACAACGAGGCGGCCATCGCGACGGGCGGCCTCATGCTCTCCATCTGCGACTACGACTGGGGCGAGCACGTCAGCAAGATCGCCGATCTCGCCACCCAGGTGATCCTCCCCAACACCTTCTACCTAGAGGACGAGCCCCAAGACGGCACGATCCGCGTGACGGTGGACGGTGAGGAGGTGCTCACGGGCTGGCGGTACGACGAGACGGCCAACGCCATCGTCTTCGAGGAGGAGTCGATCCCCGGCGAAGGCACCTTGGTGCAGGCGTTCTACGCCAGCGGCTACGCCTGCGACTGAGCGCGCCGACTGGCTTCGCAGATCCTCCGCGCCCCGCCGATGCAAACACGATAGGTCGGCGGGATGCTTCGTGTCATCGATCAGCTCAAGGCCCTCGGCCTCTCCAGCGGTGAGGCCCGCGCGGCCTTAGACAACGGCAAGGTGCGCGTCGGCGCCACGCCCACCCGCGACCCGGTGCGTCTCGCCGCGCCTGAAGACGTGGTCCTCAACCTCCGGGGCCCGCGCCTGCGGCCCAACTTAGACCTCGCCGTGGTCTGGCGTGACCCGACGATCGCTGTCGTCTACAAGCCGCCGGGGATGCTCTCGGTGCCCGCGCCAGAGCGCCGAAGCGAGCCCGACGTGGTCGGCATCTGCGCCAAACATTTCGGCGAGGCCCACCCCGTTCACCGCTTGGACGAGGACACCTCGGGGCTGATGTTGGTGGCGCTGCGGGCCGAGTCCCGGGCGGCGCTGATCCCGATGTTCTCCGAGAAGCAGATCGAGCGGGAGTACCTCGCCATCGTGAAGGGCCAGCGCAACAAGACGCCTCAGGCGCTGCGCTCCACCTTCGTGCGTGACCGCGGCGACGGCCTACGCGGCAGCTTGGAGCGGTATCCCCGCGCCCGCCGCGCGCCCGACGAGGAGCCCACCCCGGCGGTCACCTGGGTGTGGGGGCTTGAGGTCTTGTGGTGGGCGGGGCTCGTGGGCCTACGTCTTGAGACCGGCCGCACCCACCAGATCCGCGTACACATGAGCGAAGACGGCTCGCCGGTGCTGGGGGACATGCTCTACGCGCCGCGCACCGTGGGCCGCGCCGCGCCGCGCCTCGCCTTACACAGCGCTAGCCTTCGCTTCACGCACCCGCTCACGCAGGAGGTCATTCACCTCCACTCCCCCCTCGCCGACGACCTGGAGCTGCTGCGCCGCCGCCTGCTGAGCCCGCCGCCGGGGGCCAAGGCCGAGGGCAACGAGGGATAAGCCTGGGCTGCGCTATACTTGCCACGCCAGAGCCGGAGTCAGCACCATGCGGGTCTCGTTCGCCGTCGTCGTCCTCATCCTGAACAGCCTCGGCGTCGTCGGCTGCCTCAAGCGCGCCGGTGGCGGCGGGGATCGTTCTTGGGCCGACCCCAGCCAGATGGACACCTGGCGCACGGCCTTCGTCGACTACGGCTACATCCCCTGCGACGCCGAGGCCCTGGCGAGGATGTGGGGCCTCACCGTGCCCGACGCCAAGGCGAAGTACGGGATGATGCTCAGCTCCGGCGTGAAGTCTTATGAGCTTGAGCAGAAGCTCCTCTTCCCCGCGCGCCAAGCCGCCGGGAACACCAACCGGCGCCTGTGCGGCTTAGAGGACAACGGCTTCGCCGAGTCTGACGCCAAGCTCATCGCCCAGAGCTGGGGCATCGACGTGGCCTCGGCCCGGGCGTCGTTGGAGGAGAAGCTCACCTGGGGCGGGCGCTACGCCGTAGACGACGCGCTCAAGTACGCCTCCATGGGCTACACCGGCGGCGGCGACGCGGGCGACCCCGACATGGAGGCGATCAACAGCTTCTACAACGCGGGCCTCTCGTACTGCGACGCGGAGATCCTCGCCGCGAGCTGGGGAATCGACACCTGGGACGCCAAGGTCAGCCTGGGGATGAAGATCAACGCGGGCTACAGCATGAACGACATTCAGTCCACCTACCTCTCCCCGGCGCGCCAGCAGTACACGTCCAACAACCAAGTGTGTGAGCTGGTCGAGACGAACTTCACCGGCGCCGACGCCGAGCGCCTCGCCTGCTTCTGGGGGGTCGGCCTGGAGGAGTCCAAGGCCCGCATCGCCCGCAAGGTGACCCACGGCGGCGCTGAAGACGTGTCGATGCTGCTCAAGGCGGCCACGTCCCGGGGCTGCCGCTGAGCCAGCTCACCTGGCGGATCGGCGTCGAGGTGGAGCTGATGGCCCCGCCCGGCCTGAGCCGCGAGACCTTGGCCCAGGCCCTCGCCGCGTCGATCGGCGGCGTCTGCGCGCCCGGCTTACACCCCCAGTCCGAGCCCAGCCGGGTGCCCGGCCAGCCGGTGTTCTACAACCTCACGCCGAGCTTTGAGGTGCTGGACGCCGCCGGGGCACGCTTCGCGCTGTGTGTAGACGACCTCACCCTTCAAGACGACCTCAACAAGCAGGCCCCGGCGAGGCCCGGCTGGTGGCGTGTGGTGGGGGACGACCCCCGGCTCTTGCGCCTGATCGCCCGGCACATCAAGCCCCAGGGCCCTCTGGCCGAGGCCCTGGCCCCGGCGGCGGCCTTGTTCGGCACCGACCTTCAGCCCGGCGAAGGGGGTCTGTGGAAGGTGGTCGATGAGACCGGCGCGTCGGTGGCCTTGGGCGCGCCCTTGCCCGGCGAGCGCGAGCGGCCCTGCGAGCTCATCACCCCGCCCATCGACGCCGATCACCTCGTGGCCCTTGAGGCCCGGCTCTCTCTGGCCCGATCCTTGGGCTTCTTCGCCCCCGTCGAGGGCGCCACGCACCTCCACTTCGACGCCGCGCCCCTGCGCTCGGCCCGGGCGGTGCAGAACCTCGTGCGGCTCTTCGTCGCTTTTGGGCCTACCCTTCGCGCCCGGCTGGGCGTGAACCCGCGCTGCAGGCGCTTGGGGCCCCTTCAGCCAGAGCTCGTCTCCGCCGCGGAGTCCCCGGGCTTCGTGAACCTGCCCTGG
The DNA here is from genome assembly GCA_016717595.1 of Deltaproteobacteria bacterium. Lineage (GTDB taxonomy): Bacteria > Myxococcota_A > UBA796 > UBA796 > CAJQPC01 > JADKFE01. Next base: position 204,818 of record JADKFE010000002.1, read on the forward strand.
GAGGAGGCCCGGGCGCGGCTCTTGTTGGCCAAACCCGACAAGTACCGCGATCTGAACCTCCGAAACCTCATCTTGGCCTTGCCCCACAAACACACCGTGGAGCTGCGCATCTTGCCCGTGCACCTGCACGCCGGGCCGATCGTGCAGGCCGCGGCGCTGGGGGAGGCGCTCTTGCGCAGGTCGATCGTCGAGCTGCCCGTGGAGCGCCGCCCGCCCCTTCGCCCGGGGCCTGAGGCCGACGCGGCGCTCAGCGCGGAGCTTGAGGTGGCGGAGCGGCCGCGGCGCGGCGCAGACGCAGGCGGGTGAGCAGGCGCGCGGCGAGGCTGCGAAGGGTGAGCCGGGTCTCGGGCACGGCGGCGACGGCGCGGCGCTCGAGATCGTTGAGCAAGGCCCGCGCCTCATGCAGCCGCTCGTCCAAGGCCAAGGCCTCGCGCAGATGCCGGGCGGCGGCCTCGGTGCGGGCCATGGTGAGCGCGATGCGGCCGAGCTCTAAGTGGGCCCGGGCGCGCACGGACTCGTCCTCCTCCACCAGCGCGTGCTGCAAGGAGTGAATGTCGTCGGCGCCTAGCTCCATAGGAGGCTCCGTGGGTCGGCAGGGGGGCGACGACAGTTCACCCTCAACTGTTGGCCCGGTCAAGTCAAGGACTTGTCACGCGGCTGACACAGGCCAGAAAGCGTGCTCGGATCCCGGCTTCCAAAAATAGTTCATTAAACTTCGATCCTTTATCTTGTCAGGTCAAGTCGCCTTGATAGGATCGGGCCGCCTCAAAGACTGAGGGCCGGGCCGAGCTGCGGAGCTTCTGCACAACTCTGGCACGATCCCTGCATAGGCCAACGTCGAACCACGCTGCCGCTGAACCCCGCTGCCGCCGCCTCCTGCTGAGGAAACACCCCATGGCCCGCTCACTCACCGTCAAGCACACCGAAGCCCCCGGCACCTCCAGCCTCCTGAACGCGTTCTTGCTGGTCGCGTTCGGCTGGCTCGTCGCCTCGATGCTGTTCGCTGGCGTCAGCGCCAGCGCCGCCACGGACAGCGCCCCCGCCGTCGGGATCAACGGCCAGTAGATTTCAATCTACCAATCGTAGATCTCGCCTCCAAACCCCCGCCACCTCGGCGGGGGTTCTGGCTTCAGGGGATCTTCCAGACCATCACGTCGCCGGACTCAAACGTGGGCGCGCCCAAGGCCCGGGTGAGCAGGCGAGCGGCCTCGTCTGGGCTTCGGGCGCGGTCGCGGTGCAGGGCGATCCAGTCCAGGTGCAGGGCGCGTAAGGCGCGCACCTCGGCCTCCATCGCTTCAGGGGCGGCGAGGGGCTCCACCCGCTGCATGGCCTTGGGGGGTCGCCAGGCCGCGGGGGTGGTTGGGGTCACGCCGCAGAGGCGGTCGGCCACGGCGATGAGGCGGCTCTGGGAGAGCAAGGCGTCGGGGCCCTCGTAGCTCTCGGAGATCGGCAGGTTCAAGCCGGGCTGCCACCGATTGTAGAGCCGGGGCACCTCCTCGCTGAACTCGCGCCGCCCGTTGTCGAAGGGCAGGACGACCACGCCGCCCTCGCCGCCTTGGGCGCGGATCCAGGCCCAGGCCGCCGGGGGCGTGGCGTCGTAGAGATCCCGCGGGAACGGCGTCTGAGAGAGGGCCAGGTTGTCGAGGAGCACGGCGCCGAGCAGCCAAGGCAGCGCCCGAGGCCAGCGGGTGAGCAGGCGCTCGGCGCCCATCCCCGCGGCGACGGCGAAGAAGATCACCGCCGGGCCCGCCGCCCGGTGCCAGTGAGAGAGCCCCTCAAGCGCCGGGATGTGCTGGGTGAGCGCCCCCGCGGGCATGCGCCACACCCGCCCCAGCCACGACGTGTCGCCGCCGATGGACAGCCAGTGGCCCATCGCCAAGGCCCACAGCGGCAGCACCACCGCCCACAGCCCCCAGGCCCGGCGCCCCGCCGCCAAGGCGAGGCCGAGGCTCACGAGGCCGACGTAGACGCTCTTGGAGATCGGCACCCGCTCCAAGGCGGGCAAGAACAGGTTCAGCAGATCCGTGCCGTAGGTGGGCGTGTGGCGCCACATCTCCCGGGTGGCGCTCGGCCAAGGCGACGGCGGGTGCCAGCGCGACGACCAGAACTCGCGGATCTCCAGAAACTCCATCAACGGCCAGGCCCACAGCGCCAGGGCGATCAGGCCTTGGGCCAGGGCGGCGAGCACGATCTTGGGCCGAGGGATGCGCGCCCGGAGGAGCGCCCAGCTCCACAAGGCCAGCTCCACGGGCACGGCGAAGGCGACGTGGTACCAGCCCGCGAGGCCAAAGGCGCCCAAGGTGAGCCCGGCGAAGGCCAGGTCACGGGGGCGACCCTGCTCGGCAAACCGAAGGGCGGCGGCGGCGTGCAGGCCGATCCAGCCGATGGGCAGAGACTCGGTGATGCCGAAGCTGATCACCCCGCCCAAAAACGGCGCCGACTCGGCGATCACCCCCGCCGCCAAGGCCCCGGCCCGCCCCGCGCCGAGCTGCCGGGCCAAGGCCCAGGCGCCGACAAAGGCGAGCAGGAGGTCCACCACCAGGGTGAGGTTGTAGGCGAAGGGCAGCCCCAGGGGCCAGCCGATCAGCGCCACGGGCAGGTGGATCGGGTCCATCAGCGGGATGGGCAGGCCGTCGGGGAGGTTCTCCAGGGCGCGCTCATCGCCGATCACCCGGCGTAGGGCCCGCCAGAGCATCCACAGGTGGTTGTCGGCCTCGCCGCGGGGGTGCCCCAGAACGTCGCCCGGGCTCAACACCCAGGGGAAGGTGACCAGCGCGGCCACACCGAGGGCGGCGCCCAGCTCCGACCGGCCAAAACGGGGTGGGGTCGGCGCGGCGGGCGCGTCGTTCACCCTACTTGATCTCGAAGCGCGTCTTGAGGCGCTGGCCCGGCGCGGCGCGGCCACGGGCGACGAGCACCGGGGCGCTCACCAGGCTCTCGCCCTCGACGACCTCACCGGACTCGATCACCCACTCGGCCTCGCCGTCCGTCGAGACGCTGAGCTTGGCCTGGGGGTGGACCCCCTCAAAGCCCTTCTCGGCTTGGGTGAGCGTCCAGCCCGCGCCCAAGGGCCAGCGCAGCTCAAACGGCGCGTTGCCTTCGCCCTCAAACCGATCGGTGAACGAGAGCCGGGCCCCGGCGAGCTTGAGCTCTCGGCGGGCGATGAGCCCCGCGCCCGGGCCGCCGCCGTCACCGCTCAGGCGCAGCGTGACCGTGGCGTCGCGGCCATCGACCCGGGCCGTCTCTAGAACCGCGCCAAAGCGCCGCCCGCCGACAAACACGCCGCCGTGGGCCTCGGGCTCGGCGAGCTCGGGGTGTTGGCCCCAGGCGCCAGGATCGGCGAGGACCGTGGCTTTGGGGAGATCCCACAGCACCTGCCCCGCGTCGGGGTGGGCCCAGAGCCCCGCGTGCTGGGCGGCGAGGACCACGGCGCGGCTTGAGCCCCCCTTGACCTCGGCCTGGGCCACCACCCAGCCAGCGTCACGAAAGCTCACCAAACCCCAGGTCTTGCTGCGATCGGCCTTGGGCCCCGGCTTGGGGGGGGCCTTGCCGATGAGCAGGCCCACGATGGGATCCACGGCGTGATCAGGGGCGCCTTCGCCGGGGCTCAGGCCCAACGCCCAGAGCGTCCCCCACGGCGTAGACCACGGCGCGACGCCCCCGAACAGCGACGGCGCCGGGCGCTCGCCGATGTTGGGCAAGCCGCCAAAACCATCCCCCAAGACGCGTAAAAACCACGCCGCCCGCAGCAAGGCGCCGTCGAGGAGCGCCGGGGTAGGCACGCTCGCGGCCCGGGCGTAGGCGCGGGCGAGGAGCGCGGCCTCGACGGCCAACAACAGCGCGCTGGGGCTGCCGCAGCGGGGGGCGCCGTCGGCCGTGGTCATGGCGTCGAGGGCGTGACCGAGGCGAGAGAGCCCTTCAGCGCGGGCGCGGCGCGCAGACGGCAGCTCGGGGAACAACAAGCCGCCCACGGCGAGGCCCGCGGCCTGAAGCGCCGGGCGGTGATCGGCGGGGCCCTCGCTGAGGGCGGGCACGGCGAGGGTGAACTGAAGGTGGGCCTCAGCGCTGCCGGCGAGGCGGCGCCAGAGGGGATCCGGGAGCTCCCCACGCTGCCACGCCACGGCGAGCCCCCAGCTCAACAGGCGCAGGGCGGCGTCAGAGGCGTGCTCCCAGGCGGGGCCCTGGCCGGGGCGGTCGGCGGCGATCCACTCGCCCAACGCGCGTAATGCGGGCTCGACCCGCTCGGGACCACCGCCCAAGGCCGCGGCGCGGGCGAGGCCGGGCCACCAGACGTGGCGGTGAAGCGCACGGGCTTGGGCGGGGGTGAGCGCCGTGGGGGCGCCCGCGCGCAGCAGCGAGTCGAGCAGGGCGTCCGCGCCCAAAGCGGGCTCCGAAGGCAGGTCAAGCCCGAGGGCCGGGATCCGACCCACAGGGCAGTCCACCGGGGAGACGGGCTCCTCAGCGGGCACGAAGCCGCGCCCGGCCAAGGATCGCGCCTTCCGCCACACCCCGAACGCCGCTCGCTCCAACAAGCCCACGATCACCTCAGTCGCCCTCTGGGACCTGGAACTCGAAGTCGATCTCGTCGCCCATCTCGGCCTGCAAGAACGCCTTCAGACGTTTACGAAGCCGAGACTCGACCTGCCGGATGCGCTCTTTGGACACATCAAACCGTTTGCCGATCACCGAGAGCGGCACCGGGTCCATCGCCGTGAGGCGCTCGGTCCAGATTGCGCGCTCTCGCACGTCGGTGAGGGTCTCGGCGAAGGCCTCAAGCTTCTCGCGGACCATCGCGCCGAGCTCGCTGCGGGCGACGTTCTCATCGGGGCTGGGGCTGCTCGCGTCGTAGACCACGTCCGCGAGGCTGCGGCCCTCGTCGTCGTTGCCCATGGGCGCGTGCAGCGACATCGCCGGGGCGCGCAGGTGCTGATCGACGGAGATCACCTCGCTCTCGGTCACGTCCAGGCGCTCGGCGAGCAGGCGGGTGGACGGGCGCAGGCCCTCTTTGACCAGGCGCTCTTTCTCTTTTTGGAGCTGGAAGAACAGCTTACGGCCGCTGCGGGTGCTGCCGAGGCGCACCATGCGGAAGTTGTCCATCAAAAAGCGCAGGATCATCGCCCGGATCCAGTACTGGGCGTAGCTTGAGAAGCGGATGCCCCGGTAGGGATCAAACCGGGAGAGCGCCTCGACCAGCCCGACGTTGCCCTCTTGGATGAGGTCGAGGACGTTGGACCACTGGCGGTGGTACTGGAAGGCGAGCTTCACGACGAGGCGTAAGTTGGCGGTGACGAGGCGCTCGGCGGCCTCTTTGTCGCCGGTCTCGTGCCAGGCGATGGCCGTGACCTTCTCTTCTTCGGGGCTCAGCAGCGGGTAACGCCGCACCTCGGTGAGGTAGTGGCTCAGGAGATCGCCGCCGGTGGCCCGAGGGGCCCGGGGCGTCGGCACGACGAGGGCGTTCATCCCTGGCGGGAGCGCGCGCGCGGCGTTCTCCGCCCCCAGAGGATCTAGGGGGAGGCCGTCTGCGTCCAGAACCTCTACGTCGTCTCCGGGTTCGGTCATCGGCACCTCAATCGCAGGGGGAGGTTCGGGGGGAGCATCACAGGGGAAGGTTCAGGGCGTGCGCAGGCGGATGGACTGAATCGCCCGCTCCACCGCCGCCGGGTGACCCGCCAGAAACGGCAGGCCACGGTCACGGAGGGGGTCGAGGGAGGAGCCATCGAAGGCCCGCGCGACGCCGCCCACCTCTTCTAACAGGCAGAGCCCGCCCGCGACATCCCAGACACCCCAGCCGCCGGGCACAAACGCCGCCCACGCCGCGCCGCCCGCGACGAGGCAGAGATGGGCGGCGGTGGAGCCGAGGCTGCGGCACTTGCCGACGTGGTCGCTCTCAAACCAGCGATGAAAGCGTGAGGGGATGAACAGCACGGACCGCCGGTCGTAGACGGGCTCGGCCAAGGGCGGCAGGCGACGGCCATCCCGCCAGGCCCCGCCGCCGCGGGCGCCGAACCAGAACTCGTCGATGCGCGGAAAAAACGTAGCGCCGAGGGTGATCTCCGCGTCGCCGGAGGCGGTCTGCCCGACGAGGCCCACCGTGGGGCCCCAATGCGCGAGGCCCTCCAAGAACGCGTGGGTGCCGTCGATGGGGTCGATGAACCAGGTGCGATCCCCGCTCATCGCCGCGCCCTCTTCGCCGACGAGGCCATCGTTGGGCCAGCCCTCCCGCAGCCGCGCCGAGAGGATGCGCTCGGCGGCGTGGTCGGCGTCGGTGACGAAGGTGTCGTCGTCCTTGGCGGAGACTTCAGCGCGGCGGAAACGCACCGTGGCGGCGTCTCCCGCCTCTCGCAGCGCCGCGCGGAGGAGGTCATGCTCAGGCGGCGGCGCGGTCGGTGACGGCTGGGACAACGGGCGGGCTCCACGGCGATCCTCACCCCCTTAGCACGCTCAACGCGCGACCGGCGGCGACTCTTGGCGGTCCCGGCAAAGCTCCATGTCTCGGGTTCAGAAGCCTGTGTTATGCTGAGCGCCAAGTCGGTGAGGTCGTGGAGAAGAGCAAGCTGAAGATCACGGGCCCCTTCCTCGCGTGGGGCCCCGATGTGCGCCGCGGCGCCTTGTCCTCTGGGGAGGGTCCGGACGAGCAGGTGCTCATCCGTGTCCTTCGTGACGTGGGCTCCGATCGTGACGCCCTCGTCGCGCTCCAGCGCCGCGCCCGGCGTATGGCGAAGGCCCGAAACGACGGCCTGCTGAGGCTGATGCACGTCTCGGCCCTGGGCGCTCAGGCGGCCTTGGTCTACGAGCTGTGTGACGGCATCTCCTTGGCCCGAATCTTGGAGTTTCAGCGCCAGCGCCGCGCTTGGCTGCCGATCAAGCTGTGCTTAGAGCTCGCCGCCGAGGTCGGTCGTGCGGTGTCTTGGGCGCTTGATGACGTCGAGCGCCGCGGCAAAGGCGCCCGGCTCTCGTCCAGCGGCCCTTGCCCCGAAGACGTGCTCGTGGATCCAACGGGCCGGGTGAAGGTCGCGGGGCTGTGGATCCTCGCCCCCACCGAGCACCCCTTCGACCAGGCGATGCCCGGCTACGTCCCCCCCGACGGCGACCGCTCCCCCACGGCGCTCACCTACGGCCTCGCCGCGCTGTTGTTGGAGCTGTTCACCGGTGAGCCGGCCTTCCCCGCCGAGGTCTCCCCGGCCAAACACGGCGAGCAGCTTCGTGTGGCCTTGGCCCGCCTCGGCGCCCGCCCCGGCGAGCAGGTGCCCGCGCCCGCCGCCCAGCTCTTGCGCCTGGGCCTCTCGTTCAACCCCAACGAGCGCCCGTCTCCCCAGGCCCTCGCCCAGCAGATCGACGGCCTCGCGAAGTCTCTGCGCGGCCCCAGCATCTCCGCCTGGGCCCCGGCGGCGCTGCCCAAGATCCTCGGCAAGAACAAGTCTGAAGACACCGCCGTGATCATGGTCGTTGAGCTGCCCGAGGCGCGTAACCTCGCCGAGCAGGGCGAGTCCGTCGATGACGAGCTCTCCTGGCCCTCAGAGGTGCGCTTCGCCGCCCCCGACCCACGCCGCGCCCAGAGCCGCCAAGATCACCCGCCGCCCCCCGCCGCGCCGTCGTCTCTGAGCCCGGTGCCGTCGTCGGTCAGCGCCGATCACGACGAGGAGCCCACCCAGCTCGGCCTGCCCAGCGTGTCGTTCGCGACCACACCTCTGGGCCAGCAGGCCTGGAGCCCCGCGCCGCACAACCCCGGCGAAGAGCTCACGAACCCGCCTGAAGACGACCTGCCGCCGCCGTTGCCGCCCCCGCCGCCGCCCGCGCCGGTGGTCTCGCCTGCGCCCGCGCTCGCGCCGCCCCAGCGCCCCGCCGCCTTAGAGCCGCGGATGTCCGACCACAACTCGGGCATGACGCTCATCCCCGATGATGACGAGCGCGACGAGCCCGCCCCCGTCGCGAAGCTCGGCCCTGGCGGGCGTTACGGCGCCCCAGCCGCCGCTCCGGCCGCCGCCGCCGCCGCGCCACCGACGCCCCAAGCGCCCAGCCCGCCGACGCGCCCGCCGGTGGCCGAGCCCAGCGGCGATCCCCCCTCCTCTCCGCCGCCCGCGGCGCGCGCAGCCCGCGCCCCCAAAGCCGCCCGCCCCGCCGCGCCGCCGCCCGCGCCGCCCTCGTCCGGGGTGAGCGGCGTGCTGATCGCCATCATCATCGCCTGCTTCGGCGCCTTCGGTGGCCTCGCGCTCTTGGGCGGCGTGGCCTGGAAGCTCGGCGCCTTTGATGAGCTGCTCAGCGCCGCGCCCGTCCCCGAGGCGATCATCGAGGCCCCGGCCACCGTCGCCCCCGAGGAGGCCGAGGCCGACGCCGTCGAGGCGCCTGAAGAGGCCCCCGCCGCGGTCAAGGCCACGCGGCCCCCAAGCCGTCCCAAGGCCCCCGCCGAGGCCGCCGCGCCCGCGGAGACGCCCTCTGCGCCGGTCTCTACGAACACCGGCACCCGCAGAAACCCCAAGCCCGAGCCAGAGCCCGCGGCGGTGGCCGCGGCGATCACCGCCACCTTCGTGAGCGGCGATCCCACCCTCACCAAGCTCTCGGCCAAGTGCCACAACGGCACCCCCACCGGCGACGGCCCCGTGCTCGTGAAGATGCCCGGCCCCGGCCCATGTAAGGTCACCGGCACCGCCGCCGATGGCACCAGCAAGTCCGCGCGTCTTGTGCTCTCCGAGGGCGGCTCGTACACCTGCTTCGCGGGTGGTGGGAACGACTGCCGCTGAGGTCCACCCGGGCCACAAACCGTGGTAGGCTCGGGCCAGCACCTCATCGGAGCATAGGACGTGCGACGATCTCTTCTGCTGCTCGCGCTCTGCGCCACCGCCTGCGGAGACGACTCCGCGCCTGCCCCCGCCGCTGCCCCCACCGCGCTCGCGCCGACCGCGCCGAAGGAGGCGCCGCTCACCGGCCTCGCCAAGGCGAAGTCGGTGGTGGCCGCCCGGGAGACCGCCGCCGCGCTCACCGAGCTGGAGGCGCTCTTCGCCACCGAGCCCCTGGCCCTGCCTCTGTATGGCCTCGTCGCGATGGAGTCGGGCACACCCGGCGACGCCTTGGCTCGGCTCACCGACGAGGCCGCCCCCGCCGGTCACGAGGCCGCGTACCACCGGCTCCGCGCGGAGCTGGCCTTGGCCGCTGGGCAGCCGGAGCTCGTCCCAGGGTTCGCCGCCAAGATCGCCGCCGCCAGCCCAGAGGTCGCCGCGGCGTTGATCCTCCAAGCGCGCCGCGCCGGGGTGATCGCCCCCGCGGATCAGACCACCCCGGAGGATCCACTCGTCGTCGCCGGGACCAACCCCGACCCCGTCGCCGCCGCCACGGCCCTCGCCGCGCTCAGCCCGACGGACTGGGTCGCCAAGGTGGTTCGTGCGCCGATCTTGGCCGCCGGAGGCCAGGCCGCCCTCGCCCAGGCCGACCTCCAGAACCTCCTCGACGCGCCGCCTTCCCCCGAGGCGGCCCTCCGCGCCGGTCAGGCGTTGGCCGCGATCTTGCCCGACCCCAACCAGTCGGCCACGCCCTTAGACGCCGCCGCCAAGGCCGCGATCGAGCTCGGCGCCACGCCCCTCGCCGCGCGTCTGGGCCATGAGGCGGCCCTGCGGCGGCTCAAGTCGGGTCGGGCCAAAGAGGCCGCTGAAGGCGCGACGGCCCTGCGGGAGGCCCTGGTCACCGCCAAAGACAAGGTCGGCGCCGCGGAGCTGGGCGCCACCCTGGCCTTGGCCGCCTTGGAGCGCGGCGACGCCACCACGGCCCTCACCCTCACCCAAGAGGTCGCCGCCTTCGCCGCTGAAGGCCAACGCGCGGATCTCGCCGCCGAGGCCGGTCGCACCCGGGCCCTGGCCGCCTTCGCCTTGGGCCAAGAGGCCGAGCTGAGCGCCGCCGCCGCCGCGCTCTCCGCCCCCTGGTCCGACGCCGCCGAGGCCCTGCGCCTCGTGTTGGTTGGTCAACCAAACAAGGCCCTGGCCCACCCGGGGTTCAGCTTCACGCCCTTGGCCGCCGACGCCGCCTTGGGGGAGGCCTTCGCCCGGCAACACCTGCACCGCGGGCGGCTGCGCGCCGCGGAGTACAGCGGCGATCAGGCCAAGATCACCCAAGCCGCGAAAGACTGGGTGAGCGCCGCCGACGCCTTGGGCGCCATGACCGCCCGGCTGGAGTCCCGGCTGGAGTGGGAGCGCCTCGTTCGGGAGTCGGGCGCCCGCCCCGCGGAGCTTCAAGCCGAGCTGTTGAGCCTGGGGCAGAGCCTCGGTGAGCCCGGCGCCCCCCTGCGCGCCGAGGCCCAAGCCCGCACGCTCACTTCGGGCGGCGCGCAGGCCTTCTCCGAGACGGCGGCCGCCGCTGAAGCCCCGGCCTGGGCGGTGCTCGCCGACCCCAACAACACCGCCCCCGAGGCCCTCGCCGAGCACCCCATCGCGCTCGTCGCCCGCGCCCGCGGCAAAGCCGCCGCCGGAGACTTCTCCGGGGCCTACGCCGACTGGGCGAAGGGCTACGGCAGCACCCCCACCCACCTGCGCGGTCCGCTGACGCCGATCTCCGTGCTCACCGGGGGCCAAGGCGCCGGGGTGCGCGCGGATCTCGCCTTGCTCCACGGCAAGACCGGCGTTGAGGCTGGGCTCGCCGGGGTGCTCCTGTTGGATTGGCACCACAGCGTCGGCATGATGAACCGCGCCTGGGCTGTGGGCGACGATCCCTCCTTGGGCCTTGAGCCCGCCGCCCGCGCCGCCTACCTCCAGGCCCACCAGACGCTGCGCGCCGAGACCTTGGCCTGGCTCGCCGGGTCGGGGGCCGAGCCCATCGAGGCGAAGAAGGCCGTAGACGCGCAGGAGGCCAAAGCCAAAGAGACCCCCGCCTTCGCCCGCGCCTTGCCCGCGCCCCTGGCCGACTACGCCAAGCTGCGCGACGACATGAAGGGCCTCGCCATCTTCTCGATGCGCCTGGAGCCCGGCGGCGGTGAGCTCGTCGTGCTCACCCAAGACAAAGGCCGCGTGGTCCGCATCGCCGACACCAAGAGCGTGCTGCGCACAGGCGAGCAGCTCGTCGCCGCGCTCCGCGCCGGGGAGGCCAGCGGCGGGGCGAAGGTGACGCCGAAGCTTGGGGACAGCCTGCGCCGCCAGCTCATTGATCCCTTCCTAGACGACCTCATCGGCGTCGGGCGTTACCTCATCGTCGCCGATGGCCCTCTGCGGGAGCTCTCCCTCGCCGGGCTGCCCGAACAGCAGCAGGGCCTACGCTTCTTGGCGGACGTGCGCACGGTCACCCAAGCCATGACCGTCGCCGAGCTTCGCCGCCCGGCGCCCGAGGCCCCCGAGCGGTTTGTCACCGATTACCTCGGCTTGGAGCTGGGGGAGGCCGCCGACGCCTCTGAAGGCATCAAGCTCGCCAGCGAGACTGAGGCCACCGGGCGGCAGTTCCCCGCCGAGCGCCGGTCCACCCCCGCCAAGGCCGAGCTCAAGGTAGACAAGCTCAAGGAGATCCTGCCCACGGCGCGGTTTATCCACCTCGCGATGCCCGTGATCGGCGATCGTGGGTCGATCAAGCTCGGCGAAGAGACCCTCAGCCTGGCGACGGTGCGTGGCCTGAACCTCAAGGGCGTGATCGCCGTGATCAGCAGCGACGCCGACGCCGCGGTGCAAGAGCGCTGGGCCCAGGCCCTTCACTCCGCCGGGGTGAGCGCGGTCTTGCGCTCGTCGTGGCTCATCCCCCCCGACAAGCGGGCGAAGGTGCTCTTCCGCTTCTTCGAGTCGATCATCCAGGACCGCAAGCCCGGCGTGGCCCTCGTCGATGGACGCAACGCGCTCCAAGGCGAAGACAACGCACACTTCGACCCGTCGTGGTGGAGCGGCTTCCTGCTCTACGACCTGCCCTGAGCCGGGATGCGAGGGCCGGCGCTCACCACGCTCCTGCTCTTGGCCGCCGCCGCCCCTCCCGGGGCCATGGCTGGCGGCGGCGACCCGGTGATCCCGCCGATTCTGGGCCCTGAGGGGCCGATGTGGCTGGGCGCGGTGACCCCAGACGACCCGGCCCCCAAGCAGCGGGGCCGGGAGTGGATCCTCGTGGACCCCCTCACCGGGGCCTTGATCGTCGAGGCCCTCGACGTGAACGACGGCGGCCTCGTCGTTCGGCGGCGCTGGGACGAGGCCGCGCGGCGCTGGGGGATGAGCTTTGACGCCTTGCCCCCCGGGGTTGAGAAGGTCGGCGCCTTGACCGTGAGCCATGACGAGGGCCTCGTGAGCGGCCTGCGGGCGTCTGAGGGCCGCTTCGTGAGCGTCCTGCGCGGCCCCGACGGCTTCCCCGCCCAGCTCGACCTCCCCGGCGGTCAGGCGCTCTACTACGACAGCATCGGCGGGCGGCTCCTCGCCGTGAGCGGCAGCGCCCGGCCCCGCACCCGCTACACCTACGACGCCGCGGGCCGCCTCGCCGGGGTGTTGTGGGCCGACGGCTCCAGCGCGCTCGTTGAGCGTGACGCCGCCGGTCGGGTGATCGCGCTTCTGGGCCCCGGCCCGGCCCAGCTCCTGCTCACCTGGCGCGCCGATGGCCAGCTCACCGCCCGAGACGCCGTGGGCCGCGTGTGGGTTGTGCGTGAGGAGCCCAAGGGCCTCGTCGTCACCGGGCCTTCAGGGCGCGCGGTCCAGGCCCAGCGCGATGAGTTTGGTCGCCTGACCAACTTTGTGGACCCCCGCGGCGCCACCACCACCCTTCGCCGCGACGCCGAGGGCCAGCTCATCGAGCTTCAGTCCCCGGCGGGCCGCTGGCGCCTGGTGTGGGAGGCCCAGCGCCTCGTCGCGCTCATCGACCCCAGCGGCGGAGAGTGGCGCGCCCTGCGGGATCTCAACGGCGCGCTCACCGCGCTCATCGACCCTCTGGGCCGCCGCCGTGAGCTGAACACCCGGCCCGACGGCGCCTTGGAGTCCCAAAAGCGCGGCGGCGAGACCACCCGCCTCATCCGCGACGTCAACGGCCGGATCACCCGCGTCGAGACCCCCGGCGGCCCCGTGGTGCGCCTGCGCTGGTCCGAGGCCGGGGAGCTTCTGGAGGTCGAGGATCCCGCCGGGGGCAAGATCAGCCTCAGCGAACGACGCGGCGGCTTGCCCGGCCTGATCCGCCTGCGGGACGGCGCCGAGCTTCGCCTGCGCTTCGACAGCATGGGCCGCGTCCGCGCCGTCGAGAGCCCCGAGGGCGCCCGCTTCGACTGGATCCGTGACCTCTCTGGCCGCCTCATCGAGCTTCGTGGCCCCGATGGCCAGCGCCGCGCCCTGCGATACCGCGCCGACGGCCTCATCAGCCAGATCGAGGACGCCGACGGCGCCGTCTGGGGCCTCTTGTATGGCCTCGACGGCCGCATCAGCGCCGTGCGACCCCCGGGCCAGCCTCCTTGGCGCCTGGGCTGGGATCGCCTCGGCGAGCTGATCAGCGTCGAGGTCAACGGCGAGCGCACCACGATTCAGCGCGACGAGCGAGGCCGCCCCACCACCCTGGGCCCCCTGCGCTGGGCCTGGGACGCCTTGGGGCGGCTGATCAGCGCTGAAGGCCCCGGCCTGAACCTTCGCCTGGGCCGCAACGGCGCCGGAGAGGTCAACCAGCTCAGCCTGGGCGAGGCCGCGCCGATCCGCGTAGACCGCGACGGCGCCGGGCGGGTGGTCGGCCTCGACGACGGGGCGCGCGCCGTGCGCCTAGAGCGTGACACCGCGGGCCGGGTGATCGCCGTGAGCGGCGAGGCCGAGGCCCTCACCATCGAGCGGGACGTGCGTGGCCTGCCCGTGCGCCAGCGGATCGGCGACCTCGACCAGCGCGCCGCCCGCGACGCTGAAGGCCGGGTGCTGCGCTGGACCAGCGCCACGGGCCTCGCCTTGTCTCTGGACCGCGACGCCGCCGGGCGCCCGCTGCTGGTGCGGTTCCCCGACGGGGTCTTGGACCGCCGGGAGCGCGCCCCGGGCTACGCCGCGGCGATCCTCGAGGCCGCCGACGGCGACGTGATCGACGACCTAGAGCTCAGCCTCTCCGCCGCCGGTCAGGTGCTCAGCGCCCGCCGCGGCGGCTTTGAGGAGCGCTGGGCCTTCGACGCCTTGGGCCGCCCGACCGCGCTCACCGAGCCCGCCGGGGCCTGGATCTGGCGCCTCGATGAGCTCACCGGCCCCGACGGCGAGCGCGCCTTATACACCCCCGAAGGTCGCCCCAGCGCCGCGGTCCCACCTCTGGGCGTCGTCGCCTGGGGCCTCGGCGAAGATCGCCTCGACTACAGCCTGAATGAGGCCGGGCAGGTCACCGCCCTGCGCGGGGAGCGCGGCCGGGTGAGCCTAGAGTACGACGACCTCGGCCGCCCCACCCAAGGCGCGGGCCAGGGCCCTCTGGAGCTGGTCTGGGATCTCCTCGGGCGGCCGGTGAGCGTGCGAGCCCCCGACGGCGACGCCCGGCTCTCCTGGGGCCTCGATCGCCCCCTGCGTGTGATCGTCGATGGCAAAGCCACGGAGATCCTCGGTGATCTCAGCGCGGGCCTCGCGCTCGGCGGCGCCACCCGGGTGAACGTCGCCGTGGGCGAGCGCGGCAGCCCCCGGGCCTTGACCCACGGCGGTGAGCTCCTGCGCCTTTTGCGCTACAACCCCCTCGGCGCCGCGCTGGGTGAGGCCCCCCCCTGGCCCGGCTGGCGTGGCCTGTGGTCGCCCTCCGCCGAGGCCCCCACCCTGGACGGCGCCGGGGGCTGGGACCCGTACTCCGGCCAGCCCCTCTCCCCACGCTGGCGCCCGCCCTGGGCGCAAGGTCCGGCGAGCCCCGCTCCTTGGCCCGAGATCGACGGCGTCGCCTCGCCGTGGTGGGAGCCCGCGCCCTACGCTCCAGAGAGCGTCTGGGCCGATCCTTTGGCCCTCCTTCGGGCCCTGGGTGAGCTGGGTGAGCTCTTCGACGCGCCGTCGGTGGCCCTGCGCCCGGCGGCGCCCCCGGCGGGCTGGCTCGGCCCTTCAGCGGCCACGCCGGTGGATCCTTGGGGCCAGCACCCCGAGGGCCTGCCCATCCACCTCGACCCCCTCTCGCTCCTGGCGCTCCAGGCCGCGATGCCACCCTCCTCGCCGCTGCGCGCTGAAGACGTGCTCAGCGCGCTCCTCGCCCAAGAGCTGGCGGGCCAGCCCGCGCTCACCTGGGTGCCGGGCTGGACGCCGCGGGGCGCGCTCTCCCAGGTCGCGCCCTGAGCGCGCCGCGGCGAACGGTCCCAAATTCTAATGTTCCGAGGCCTGTTTTCGCCGAATCCACCCGCACATGAAGAGGTCTGGGCGATCTCTGCCCTTGCGCGTTCGGTCGCCCTCCGTTACATGCCGTGCGTTCTCCGGTGGGTGTAGCTCAGTTGGTTAGAGCATCGGATTGTGGTTCCGAGGGTCGAGGGTTCAAATCCCTTCATCCACCCCACTTCTTCACAGCTATGGGCTCATAGCTCAATTGGCAGAGCATCGGACTCTTAATCCGCAGGTTCCAGGTTCAAGTCCTGGTGGGCCCACTCTCTCCTGAACCGCCGCTCCTTCACCGGAGCGGCGGTTCTCGCTTCAGCCTCCTCCTTCACTTCGACCGCCTCCCCTTTGCGCCTTTTTCTTGGCCGCTCGGCGCCCAGGCTTGATCGGCGCTGGTGATTCCGGCGACGAGGCGTTATCAAGGTCCGGTTGTCCGAAACGTAGCCACGCTCGTCTCGGTCGAGCTTCGCGAGAATGGCGGAATTGGTAGACGCGCTGGTCTTAGGAGCCAGTGGGCTAGCCCCGTGGGGGTTCGATTCCCCCTTCTCGCACCTCCTATCTTCCCCTCTCCTTCCTCCTTCGAACGCCAAGCCGCACGAGGCCCCTTCATGGACTTCCAGGTCGAGAACGTCAGCGCCGTTGAGCGCAAGCTGAACTTCAACATCCCCGGCGACCAGGTCAACACTGAGCTGGAGAAGGCGTTCCGCAACATGCAGGGCCGCGCCAAGCTCAAGGGCTTCCGTCCGGGCAAGGTGCCCCGGTCGGTGCTGGAGCAGCGCTTCGGCAAGAGCATCCGCGCTGAGGTGGCCATGGAGCTCATCACCCGCGCGTTCCGCCAGGCGTCCGCGGACATGGACTACTTCGGCCAGCCCAAGGTGAACCGTCAGACCGAGCTGACCGCCAACGAGGCCTTCAGCTTCTCGATCACCCTCGAGGTCAAGCCCGAGCTTGAGCTGACCACCTACAAGGGCGTCAGCGTCACCTACTCCAAGCCCGTCGTCACCGACGAGCAGGTCGAGGCCCAGCTCACCCGCCGCCTGCAGAGCCAGTCGAGCCTCACTGAAGTCTCTGGCCGCGGCGTCACCTCAGGCGACTACGTCCTCGCCGAGCTCGACATCCGCGACGGCGACACCGTCGTGCACAGCCACCCCGGCTCGATGGTGTACGTCGATGGCGACGTCTACTACACCGGCATCGAGACGCTGCTCACCGGGGCCAACTCCGGCGACACCGTCGAGGGCTCCGTCACCTTCGGCGACAACGCCCAGATCCCCGACCTCGCCGGGCGCACGCTCACCGTGAAGGCCACGGTGCAGTCCATCCAGGCGATGCAGACCCCCGAGCTCACCGACGAGGTCGCCACCCAGCTCGGCTACGAGGGCGGCGCCGAGGCGATGCGCATCGCGATCCGCGGCAAGCTCGAGGCCTCCGCTGAAGAGGCCGGCCGCAACCAGGCCCGGGCCACCCTGCTCCAGAAGCTCATCGAGCTCAACCACATCGAGGCGCCCAAGGGCCTCATTGAGCAGCGGCTCAGCGAGGTGATGGAGGAGCTCCGCGTTCAGCGCACCTACGGCGGCGAAGATCCCCGCCGCATCCAGTTCAACGAGGCCCAGCTCGGCGATCTGCGCACCCGCGCCAAGTTCGCCGCCCAGGCCGAGCTGCTCATCGAGCGTGTGGCCCAGCTCGAGACCATCGAGGTGACCGACGCCGAGATCGACGAGAAGCTCCAGGCCCTCGCCGACTCCCGTGGCCAGCAGATCGAGGCCATCCGCGGCTACTTCCAGAAGGAGAACGCCATCGAGGACCTCCGCGGTCGCCTCCTGCAAGAGAAGGTCATCGACTGGCTGTTGGAGAACGCTGAGCTGCAGTCCGTGGACCCCACGAACGACAACGACGACGCCGTCGCTGAGCCCGCCGCTGAGCCCGCCGCCGCCGAGTGAGGCCCTGGCCACACCGCGTGGCAGCCGAGCGGGCGGAGCAGGGCCAACCCCTCTCCGCCCTCTCAGTCTTTATCGTGAACCCCGCTGTGCGAAGCGTCAACTGGCGCTTAAGTGAAGCGGAACGGCGTCCATCAGGGCGCTGATTGGACCCTGGAACGCCCGAAGCTGGAGCGCCTGCGATGTCCTCCGACCCGATGATGAACTACCTGATCCCCACCGTGATCGAGTCCTCCCACCGCGGTGAGCGCGCCTGGGACATCTACTCCCGCCTGCTCAAGGACCGCATCATCTTCCTCGGCACCGAGGTCAACGACCAGGTCGCCAACGTGATCGTCGCCCAGATGCTCTTTCTGGAGTCTGAAGACCCCGACAAAGACATCTACCTCTACATCAACAGCCCCGGCGGCGTGATCACCGCGGGCATGGCGATCTACGACACGATGCAGATCATCCGGCCCGACGTCTCGACGATCTGTATGGGCCAGGCGGCCTCTATGGGCGCCGTGCTGCTCGCGGCGGGCGCCAAAGGCAAACGTCGCTGCTTGCCCAACGCCCGGGTGCTCATCCACCAGCCGCTGGGCGGCACCCGCGGCCAGGCCACGGACATCGAGATCCACGCCAAAGAGATCCTGCGCATGCGTGAGGTGCTCAACAAGATCCTCGCCGAGCGCACCGGTCAGCCCTACGAGCGCATCTCCCGGGACACCGACCGCGACTACATCCTCTCGGCTGAAGAGTCCGTCGCTTACGGCCTCGTCGATGAGGTCCTCACCCGGCCCATCAAGGGCAAGGAGTGAGGCTTGCGCGCGCGTAAGACCCCTGACGGCAAAGAGCTCTCCTGCTCCTTCTGCGGCAAGTCGCAGAAGGAGGTGCGTAAGCTCATCGCGGGCCCCTCGGTCTACATCTGCGATGAGTGTGTGGAGCTGTGCAACGAGATCATCACTGAAGAGTCCGAGCGGGAGGACTACTACGCCTCTCGGGCCCTTGTGCCAAAGCCCAAAGAGATCCGCGCGCACCTCGATCAGTACGTCGTCGGCCAAGACCGCGCCAAGAAGGTGCTCTCCGTCGCGGTGCACAACCACTACAAACGCATCGAGTCCCGCACGACGGCGCATGACGACGTCGAGCTGCAGAAGTCGAACATCTTGCTCATCGGGCCCACGGGCACGGGCAAGACGCTCCTCGCCCAGACCTTGGCGCGCTTGCTGAACGTGCCCTTCACCATCTGCGACGCCACCAGCCTCACCGAGGCCGGCTACGTCGGCGAAGACGTCGAGAACATCATCCTCTCGCTGTTCCAAGCCGCCGAGTACAACGTCGAGCGCACGATGAAGGGCATCATCTACATCGACGAGATCGACAAGATCGCCCGCAAAGGGGAGAACCCGTCGATCACCCGCGACGTGTCCGGCGAAGGTGTGCAGCAGGCCCTGCTCAAGCTCATCGAGGGCACCGTCGCCAACGTGCCGCCCAAAGGTGGCCGCAAGCACCCCCAGCAAGAGTTCTTGCAGATCGACACCACCAACGTGCTCTTCGTCTGCGGCGGGGCCTTCGTCGGCCTCGACAAGATCGTCGAGAACCGCGTCAACAAGTCGTCCATCGGCTTCGGCGCCACGGTGAAGTCCCAGCGCGAGTACCGCGTGGGTGAGCTTCTGGGCCTCTGCGAGACGGAGGATCTGCTCCGCTTCGGGATGATCCCCGAGTTTGTCGGTCGTGTGCCCGTGCTGGCCACCCTGGATGAGCTCGACGAGCCCACGCTCATCGCGATCTTGACCGAGCCCAAGAACGCCCTGGTCAAGCAGTACCAGCGCCTCTTCCAGATGGAGAACGTCGCGCTCAAGTTCACCGAGGGCTCCCTCTTCGCCATCGCGCGGCAGGCGCTCCAGCGCAAGACCGGCGCCCGGGGTCTCCGCTCGATCATGGAGGAGATCATGCTCGACGTGATGTACGAGATCCCCAACAAGACGAACATCAAGGAGTGCATCATCTCTGAGGAGGTCGTCTCCGGGCGGAAACCTCCGATCCTGGTGTACGAGACCGACGCCGAGTGGGCATGAGCGCCTCCCCGCCTCTGGGGTGACGCCGCGCTGAGAGGGTCTTCGAGCGATGTTCTTCGACAAACGTAAACCGCATCCGCCGCGCCGCCGCCTCATGCCGATGATGCCGCTGCGTGACCTGGTGCTGTTTCCGCACATGGCGGTGCCGCTGATCATCGGGCGCGACAGCTCGGTGCTCACGCTCACTGAAGTCGCTCGGGGCGACAAAGAGGTCTTCTTCGCCGCCCAGAAAGAGGCGAAGACCAACAACCCCAGCCCTGACGAGATCCACGAGATCGGCACCTTCGCCGCGATCTCCCAGATGTTGCGCCTGCCCGATGGCACGGTGCGCATCGTCGTCGAGGGCCGCCGCCGGGGCCGCATCGTGCGGTTTGTGGCCTCTGAAGGGGTGATGCGGGTGGAGGTCGAGGACGTCGAGGAGACGATCGAGTCCTCCAACGAGCTCGAGGCCCTGGTTCGCCAGGCCAAAGCGGCCTTCGATCAGTACGGCAAGACCCACCGCACGATGCCCCAAGAGAGCCCGATCCTCGTCTCGGCCATTGACGACCCAGGTCGCCTCGCCGACGTGATCATCGCCCAGCTCAAGACGAAGATTGAGGCGCGCCAGGGCTTCTTACAAGAGCTCAACCCCGCCGCGCGCCTGGAGGCGCTGCTCAAGAACATCCAGTCCGAGATCGAGATCCTGCAGGTCGAGCGCAAGATCAAGAGCCGGGTGAAGAAGCAGGTCGAGAAGTCCCAGAAGGAGTACTACCTCAACGAGCAGCTCCAGGCGATTCAGAAGGAGCTCGGCGAGAAAGACGAGTTCCGCAGCGAGCTTCAAGAGCTCGAGGCCCGCGTCATCGAGAAGCCGATGAGCGACGAGGCCAAAGATCGGTGCCTCAAAGAGATGCGGAAGCTCCGCATGATGAGCCCGATGTCCGCCGAGGCCACGGTGGTGCGCAACTACCTCGACTCGGTCTTGGCCCTGCCCTGGGACACCTACACTGAAGACCGCATCGACCTCGCCTTCGCCGCGAAGGTGCTCGACGAGGACCACTACGGGCTGCGGAAGGTCAAAGAGCGGGTGCTGGAGTACCTCGCCGTGGCGGCCTTGGTGGAGCGCCTCAAGGGCCCCATCCTCTGCCTCGTGGGCCCGCCCGGCGTCGGCAAGACGTCGCTGGCCCGCTCCGTGGCCCGGGCGACGAACCGCCAGTTTGTGCGCGTCGCCTTGGGCGGCGTGCGCGACGAGGCCGAGATCCGCGGCCACCGCCGCACCTACATCGGCGCCATGCCCGGCAAGATCATCCAGGCGCTCAGCAAGGCGGGCAGCAACAACCCCGTGTTTTTGCTCGACGAGATCGACAAGATGTCCACGGACTTCCGGGGCGACCCGGCCGCGGCGCTTCTGGAGGTGCTCGACCCCGAGCAGAACGAGACCTTCAGCGACCACTACCTCGACATGGACTATGACCTCTCGAAGGTCATGTTCATCTGCACGGCGAACGCCCTGCACGGCATCCCCGCCCCGCTCCAAGACCGCCTGGAGATCATCCGGGTGGCCGGGTACACCGAACAAGAGAAGCTCGCCATCGCCAAGCGGTACCTCATCCCCAAGCAGATGGAGGCCCACGGCTTAGAGGGGGAGCAGCTCGTCGTCACCCAGCAGGCGATGCTGCAGACCATCCGCCGCTACACCAAAGAGGCCGGCGTTCGTAACCTCGAGCGTGAGGTCGCCTCGATCTGCCGCAAGGTGGCCCGGCGTGTGGTGCGCACCGGCCCCGAAACCCGGGTGCGCGTCAGCTCGCGCAACCTGGAGTGGGCGCCTGGGCGAGCGCGACGACATCGGCTTCGTCAACGGCCTGGCCTGGACAAACGTCGGCGGCGTCATGGTGCCCATCGAGGCCGCCGCCGTGCGCGGCACGGGCAAGACCACGCTCACCGGCCAGCTCGGCACGGTGTTTCAGGAGTCGTGCCAGGCGGCGATCACCTACATCCGCAGCCGCTCGGCGTCGTTTGGCCTCAAGCCCGACTTCTACCAAGAGCTCGACATCCACGTTCACGTCCCCGAGCTCTGGGGCGTGGATGGGCCCTCGGCGGGCATCACCATCGCCACGGCCGTGGTCTCCGTGGTGACGCGGATCCCCGTGCGCCGCGACGTGGCGATGACCGGCGAGATCACGCTTCGTGGCCAGGTGAGCCCCATCGGCGGCCTCAAAGAGAAGCTCCTCGCCGCCCACCGCGCGGGCATCACCACGGTGCTCATCCCCAAAGACAACGAGCCCGACCTCGCCGAGATCTCCCGGGTGGTCTTGGAGAAGCTCGACGTGCGCCTGGTCGAGCACATGGACGAGGTGCTGTTGGCGGCGATGGACATCACCCGCCGCGATGGCCTGTTCTCCGCCCGCGACCCGGGGCCCACGGCGCCCGCCGAGCGCGAGTGAGCGGTTGGGGCTCAGCGGATTGACAGCGGCGCGGCCCCTGGCTATTTGTCCGGGTTCGTGCTGAAAAAACCCGTCGCGGATGGGATCCTTGCCGATCCCCTCCAGGCCCTGCCAAGAGCGAAAAGATGAACAAGGCTGATTTGGTCGCTCAGATCGCTGAGGAGTCGAACCTCACCCGCGCCCAGGCCGAGAAGGCCCTCTCCGCCTTCACCGACGCCGTTCGGAAGGCCCTGGCTGAGGGCGACAAGGTGACCTTGGTGGGCTTCGGCGTGTTCTCCGTGGGTGTGCGGGAGGCCCGCGTCGGCCGCAACCCGCAGACCAAGGAGCCCATGGAGATCCCCGCGAGCCGCTCGGTGCGGTTCAAGGCCGGTCAGGGGCTCCGCGAGGCCGTCAAGGCGC